>NZ_JAVRBG010000010.1:0-164743 GCF_031845265.1 Mesonia ostreae
AAGATTATAAGAAAATCTATTCTGGACAGCTCAAATTATTTTAATACCTCGTGGGCTTGCCCCGAGGTAGTTTATTAAAAAAGTATGTAGAGCTTAACAAGGCGGAGTTTGCGATCCAGCCTATTGAAAACAAAGGAACTCTTGTTATACTTTGTTTTGATAAAAACTAACGCTTATTTTTTGTCTTTATAGCGTTAAAACTATCAAGGGCTACAAAAAAAATGCATACCCACATAGGTATGCATTTTATATTTTAAACACTTATTATCATTAAGCCGTAACTTGAGGCGCCCAGTAAGAACATAACATATCGGGTGCTGCTTTTTTAGGGTGAGCACAAGTAGGGCTCATATATCTTGAACAAGTGGTACAGTTTTCTTTGTCCAAAAATCTATTTTTCATCGTAAAACTATCACACGTATGCCTATCACTTACCGATGTATCGTGTTTTATACAAAAATCATTTTCAAATTTTTTACAGTTTACACAGCTGTTTCCTAATCTAATACTCATAGCTCTCTTTTTTTAGTGAATAACTTAAAAATAGAAGTTTAATAAGGAAGAAGCAATATAAATAACTGAATTTGAGTATTTTGTAATTGGATTGATTGAAAATAAAAAGCTACTCTATACAGAGTAGCTTAAAATAATTTGGGTGGTATTGGCTAATTAATTTAGAATCAACTTTTGAGTTGTACTATGACTTCCTGCTTGATATTTAACAATGTAAGTACCATTTGCTAATTGCGACAAGTTTAATCTTTGATTGGTAAACCCAGCATTTTTCAATTGAGAAGTGTATACTTTTTTACCCATAAGGTTATAGATTTCTACCGTTTGATTAGCATCTTCGCTTTCAACTAAAATATTAATTTGTTTGTCTGAAGAAGGGTTAGGGTAGATACTAAATGAATTTTCAGCATCAAAAGCCACCGTGCTTAACTGGCTAGTTACATCTTCATAGTTAAACTGAATGTTTCCTGTAGAACTTCCTCCAAAATCAGTAAAATTTAATTTGTAAACTGTTCCGTCAAGGTATTTTACATAAAAATAAAGATCTGGTTCTACATCATACGTATAACTTGCATTAAGGGTTTTCCAGTCGTAACCAATTGTATTGATCTCATCTGAATAATTAAGATTACTAGTATCTCCATTTCCGTTAGGCTCTATATTTTCTGCTATGACTAGGTCTGGATGTTGTAAAGCTCCTGTTACTACATACTTCATAGTTCCTCCGCTATAAGCATAATCTGTAGTGAATTTTGTAAATTTTAGATCCCAGTCTGTACTTGCAGGTTCAGCAACTACTTCAGAAGCGGTAGTGAAATTGTAGTAGTTGAACATGTTGTTAGGATTGCTGGTATTAGAAACAGTTTCGGTAGTATCTGCACTCCAAGTAGAAGTGGTCTCGTCCCAAGAAGCATATTTAAATGTATATCCACTAAAATAATCTTCAATGAATAATTTTTTGAAGCTCCCGTCAGCATATTTTAATAAAAAAGTAACGGTTCCCTCTACGTGGTGGTTGGCTGGATTATATTCTCCAAAACCATAAGAAGCAGAACCTGTATTGAAAGCTCCTTCAAACCAACTGATGTCACTGTTATATAGCTGTGTGAAGTTGGCAATATTATTCACATCTACAGTAGTATAATCTGCAGGGGTATTGGCTGCTTCAAAAACTTCTAAACCAATTCCGTCGTTAATTCTAATGGCAAAATTCATATTATTATTTCTCAAAAAAGCAATTTCCCAATCGGTTGCAGTATGGTCGTAACTTTGATTGGTAGAAAACTTATAATAAACTTCGTTTGCATAAGAAGGATCTAAGCTAAGATTTACGGTAGTTTGTGCTGTTGCGGCCAAGCAAAAGCTAAAAAACGCTAAGAAAGATAGTTTTAAATTCATGAGGTGTAGTTTTTAGTTATAATTGTATATTTAATTAAGGATTTGATATTCAAATTTCGGGTAACCGCGTACGCCGTTTTCATTCACCATCGAAGTGAATTTTAATTTATAAGTATTTCCGTCAGTATCTTTAATGATGTAAAAACGTTCGTTAAATAGCCCGTTAAAAACATCTCTCCAGTTGGCTCCAATTACTCTTTGGTCAACTTCATATAATGAATTATCGATATTTGCTGTAGTGAAATCTTGATAAGCAATATCTTCAGTCATTACTTGATAAGCTCTGGTGTTAGAAAGTACGTTAGTAGCAACATAATCAGAAAAACCATAAGCAGATTCTCCACCTTCTGGAAGATCTAACACTTCCGTGAAAACGGTAAAATTAAGATCCCATTTCCCTTTTGCAGGAGCTACATCTACCACATTTTCATTGACCATACTGAAATAGGTGAAATCGTGATGGTTATCCTTTCCAATAGTAATTTCTTGGTGAGTAGTTGCGTCTAAATCGGCATAAAGCAATTTATAAGCACCACTTTCTTGTACAACTCTTATTTTTTTCCAACCTCTATCGGCTCCAGCAACGGCAACACTTCCAGTTTCTGGAGTGTCAGTTCCTATCTCGTTCCCCATTTTGATGAGGTAAACTTTATTCTCTTCAAGGTTGATAGAAATTTCTTCGATCACCGTTTCGTTTAAATTTCCGCTAGGAGCATCTACAAATTCATTAGATCCTTGCACTAGGAAAGCCATTTGTGACTGTAAACTAGCAACATCAGCTTCGGTAATAGCATCAATATTCGTAGTTTCTAATGGGGCAGCCATCATAAATAAAGAGCTATTTAGCTTAACGCGGAATTGATCTCCGTTATAAAAAGCTAAATCCCATTTATCTCTACTGACTACGGTTTCTTGTTGTGTACTTAAATCTAAATACACTTGATTTCCTTCATTAGGTCCTCCTAAATTGGGAGAAATACTTCCGCCAAGAGAAGCAGTATCAGAGAAACTTACAAGATTAGTAATGTTTCCTTGAGTAAAACCATTAGGAATATTTACTTCTGTTATGGAGAACTCAATAGATTTATCAGTGTCATTTTGAGCAGGATTTGAGTTTAATCTTTCTAGACTAAATGAAGTTTGAATGGTTCCCATTACAATAGGAATTTCAATAATTCCGCTTTGCGCGGATGGAGTAGTGCTATAATCCTCACCGTAAGTTAAGTTGGTTTCGGTATAAGTAATAACGAGCATTCCGTCTTGTGGCGCTTCATTAGAAAAAACAAGGTCTATTTCTTTTTCATTATCAGTTTCCGCGAAAGCTGTAGAAGGATTTTTAAAAGCCACGACAAATTCAGAATCATTGGCTGTCGAATCATCATCTTTATTACAAGCCGTAAAGAAGATAATAAAGAGAGAAAAAAGAATTAAATAGTTAGATTTCATAATTAAAAATTTATATGGTATAAAAGTTTTACGAAGAAAGACCTGCCATATCCTAATAACTGGGATGAAGATGCTGCAGAGTGAGTACCACCTTGGCCTGTACTAGAGTTTACTTCTGTAATATCTAATACATTTCTTGCGCCTATAGTGATATCTAAGTCTTTGTAGAATGTCTTTTTGATAGATGTATTTAACCAACCGTACCCGTCTAGTTTTCCTCTAGTAATTTCAGTTTCTCCATCGTCATTAATGCTAGAAACAAATTGATATTGCGGACCATTTACTTTAAAAAAAGTAGAGAAAACAGTATTCCATTTAGGAACTTGGTAAGAAAGATTAGTGTTGAATTGAAAAGCGTATAAGAAATCATCATTATACACATCGCTACTGTTTAATACTTTTGATTCTCCAGAGAAAGCAAGTCCTAGGATAGCAGAAAGGTTTCTGTATTTAAGTGTATTTCTTAAGGATAATCCCCAAGTTTTGTATAGATCTATATTGTTATATTGGTAGGCTAGAGGAGAAGTATTTGTAATAATTAAATCTATTTTATCTTCAACATCTAGATACCAAGCCGATAGTTTTGGAGTATATTTTAATTCGTAATCGTTTAACCAAAATGCTTTTTTAAAATGTAAGAATATAGATTTTCCATATTCCGGATTTAGGTTCTCATTTCCTTGTACATTATGATTGCTATCAACCATATAAAAATAGAGTTGCTCAAACGTAGGCGTTTTTGGTGCTGTACCAATGATAGTTCTTAGTTGATAACCATCTTTAAGGCTATACTTTCCACTAAGGGAAACTGCATACTGAGGTGAAAACTGCGAAGAGGTAATAATTCTAGTTCCAGGTCTTAAGGATAAGCGGGTGGCAGGTTTTATTTCTGAAGAAGCAAAGAAACTATATGAATTAAGGGTATTGTTTTGAGTTCTATTTTCGACGTTCTGAGATGAAAGTCCGCTTGCAGAACCTTCATCCAGCGTAGTTTCATAACCTAATTCTAATTTAAAATTTTCCTTATTAAAAAAGTTGTTGAAAGTTCCTCTTGAGAAAAAGCCTTTGCGGGTATTGTAATCATAATTTTCAATATTAGACTTCTCTTCAGATTTTATGGTGTAAGTAAAAGTTTCAATATTCTTAATTTGTTCTTGGTAAGATGCAGAAATATTGAAGTTGATTTGGTCTCTAATTTTCCCTGTAGCATTTAGATGATGATAAAACCTGTCTGAATTAAAGATCTCATCATTGGCTGTTGGTTTATTAGTTTGCGTAGAACTGTTATGATTTAATAAAACATTGGTATTGTACTTATTAGTTTCTTCCGTAAAGTATTCGAACTTGTAAAAAACGGTAAAGTTTTTAAAACGATAATTAATTAAAGTTTTAATACTATTTTGTTCTTTAGGAAGCCATTCATAACCTCTTAAACCATCATTTTCATCCTCAGGATTAAAATAATTTTTTCCTTGATTTTGATTTAGAAACCCTTGAAAATCATTTCTGGTAAATAATACATTGGCGTAGAGCTTATCTGTAAAATTATGTCCCACTTTCAAAGACTGTATATGTCTACCTTCATCAAACAATCCATATTCGCTACCAATGGTTTCTTCTTGAATATATGGCGTGATTTGCCATTTCGCTTTCGCGGATTTTTTTGTAATAATATTCACCACACCGGTTACTGCATTAGAACCGTATTGTACTCCCATAGCGCCCTCAATAATTTCTATTTGTTGGATATCATCTAAGTTAATTTGAGAAATATCTATAGCATTCCCAAAACCTTCATCCCCTACGATGGGTACATTATCTACTAAAATTTTTACATATTCTGAGTTAAATCCAAACTGTTGAATTCCCGATCTGCCTTCACCAGCTTGCGGAATAATATTCATATTTAATGTTTGGGTAAGAACATCTGCAAGGTTATTTCCTGCCATTAATTGAATGTCTTTTTCTGTAATCACCTGTACTTCAAAAACCGATTTTTTTACAGATTGGGAATTGTACTGTCCTGTGAGAATGATCTCCTCTAGATCATTCACTTTTACGCTATCTTTTTTTTTGTGATTCGTTTCTTTTTTAACCTCAGTCTCTTGAGCTTGAATGTTAAAAAAGTTTAAGAGTAAAATGATAAGTAGAAATCTATTTTTCATTATTTAGACTAAGTCTTAATTAAAATATTTCGACAAATATATATATTATTTTAAATCAATCTAAATAAATTTAATATTTTTGTCACCAGAATCAATCTATAAAAAACTAATAAAAATGAATTTCAAGAATTTATTATTGACAAGTGTTTTGATGGCAGCCACTAGCGTTGGTTTTGCCCAAAAAAATCTAAAAGAAGATAAACAAGCTATAAAAGATATGTGCGGCTGTTTTGAGGTTACCTTTAAGTATACCGAGACATTTTCTCCAGAAATTGATTATGAAAAGCACTATGATTATACAGCTACAGCGTTAGAATGGGCAGAGTTGATAAAAGATGAAAAAGACGAAATTTCTATTCAGCACCTTTTAGTTCTTAATGATACCATGGTCATTAAGCACTGGAGACAAGATTGGTTGTATGAAAATACAAAGCGTTATGACTTTAACCACGATAACCAATGGACTTTTGTAAATATGAATAAGAAAGATGTAAAAGGACAATGGACACAAAATGTATATCAGGTAGATGATAGTCCGCGTTACTCAGGTTCTGCAACTTGGATTCATGCAGATGGAAGACATTATTGGAATAATACTACAAGTTCTCCTTTGCCGCGTAGAGAATATTCTAAACGAAGTGATTATAATGTAATGATGCGTGGTAATCAAGTTGAAATTACAAAAGAAGGGTGGTTGCACGAGCAGGATAATGAAAAAGTTATTCGTGAAGATGGTAAAGAAGATGTGCTTTTAGTAGAAGAAAAAGGTTATAACGTATATCGTAAAGTAGCCGATGAAAAATGTAAAGCTGCCAAAAACTGGTGGGCAACTAATAAAGATTTTTGGAGTAGAGTAAGAAATAAGTGGAGTGATGTTTATGGTCGTGATAAAGATTTAGCTTTAGAGAAAGCGGTAAACGGTCAAGCTTTATTTATGCAATTATTCCCAATGGATATTGAAACAAAACAAGCAAAAATTGATAGTACTGTAGAAGAATACGTAAAAAATAAATGATGATTAAAAGGTTATTAGTATTTTGTGGTCTATTAAGTTGTTTTGCTTTTACGATTACGACAACCCAAGATAGGCTTCAAGAAAAATTTGATAAGGCGATAAAAAGCACTTACGAAGTAAAGGATTATGAGTTGGAATCTATTACGGCTTCAGGAAATATAGAAGAAAAAATTCCAGCGAAGACCGCAGCTAAAAACCTTTCAAGAATTTCTGTACAAGGAGAACTTATAGGTTATACCTATTTAGGAACTGCTCCAAGTAAAAAGAAGAAATTTGAATATGTGGTGTTGTTTGATAAAGATTTGAAGATTAAAAAATCTAAAGTTCTTATCTACAGAGAAGATTACGGACTTCAAATAGGGTCTCAGCGTTGGCTTAAGCAGTTTATAGGTATGACACCAGACTCTAAAATTGAGTATGGAGAAAATATAGCTGCCATTAGTGGAGCGACTATTTCTGCCTCATCTATGGCAAGAGCTGTAAATAATGTATTAAAAACAGTGCATATTTTAAAACAGGAAAATCAATTATGATCAACCTTAACGGATTTATCTTTAGGTTACCCAAAGAAGTAAAATTATTAATCGGCGCTTTTCTAGTAGTGTTAAGCGTCGGTTATTTTACGGGTTTGACTTTTGTAAATGATACTACAGAAAATCATCCTCAAGGCATTCAAGAAAACTATTTAGGTAACGAAGAAGACCTGGAAGCAGAAGTGATGAAGTTTAAAAAAACAGAAAGAGAAATGCTTACCATCATTCATACGCACATTCTCTCTATGTCTGTTATATTTTTTCTTCTTGGCGGATTGGTTTCAATAACCAAGTCTAACAAAAACTTAAAGAAAGCTTTGATGATAGAGCCGTTATTGTCGATCTTATTAACCTTTGGCGGAATTTATTTAATGTGGACTGGTTTACATTGGATGCGTTATGTGGTGGTGGTTTCAGGAATACTTATGACTACATCTTTTGTCATATCTGTACTTCTGGTTTTCTCACAATTGTTTAGAAAATAAATAATAACATTATTACAAGTTTCTTAGCATAAAAGCTTACTTTTGCATGCAATTAAATCTTTAATTGCGATGACTGCACACGATAATAAAATTGTAGGAGAAGGATTAACATATGATGATGTTCTTTTAGTTCCTGCATTTTCCGAAGTTCTTCCTAGAGAAGTTAACATTCAAACCAAATTTACCAAAAATATCACTATTAACGTTCCTATTGTTTCGGCAGCTATGGATACGGTGACAGAATCTCGTATGGCTATTGCTATGGCTCGAGAAGGAGGTATTGGTGTTTTGCATAAAAACATGACGATCGAGCAGCAAGCACTTAAAGTCCGTAAAGTAAAAAGAGCAGAAAGCGGAATGATTATAGATCCGGTTACCTTGTCTATTCATGCCAACGTAAAAGATGCCAAAGATTTAATGCGCGAACACAGTATTGGAGGAATCCCAATTGTGGATAAAAATGAAACTTTGATAGGAATTGTTACCAATCGGGATTTACGTTTTGAAAAAAATAACAGCCGACCTATAGAAGAGGTCATGACGACCAAAAATTTGGTTACTGTGGCAGAAGGAACTTCACTAAGTGAGGCCGAAGTAATTTTACAACAAAATAAAATTGAAAAACTCCCCGTTGTTAATAAAGACAATAAGCTGGTAGGTCTCATCACCTTTAGAGATATCACTAAACTTACCCAAAAACCTAATGCTAATAAAGATCAATACGGAAGATTGCGTGTTGCTGCTGCCTTGGGAGTAACAGCAGATGCCGTAGAAAGAGCAGAAGCTTTAGTTAAAGCAGGTGTAGATGCTGTAGTGATTGATACGGCACACGGACATACAAAAGGAGTGGTTCATGTATTACAAGAAGTTAAAAATAAATTTCCAGATTTGGAAGTTGTGGTAGGAAATATTGCTACTGCGGAAGCTGCCAAATATTTAGCAGATGCAGGTGCAGATGCCGTTAAAGTTGGAATTGGCCCAGGCTCTATTTGTACCACTCGTGTGGTCGCAGGTGTTGGTTTTCCTCAGTTTTCTGCGGTTATCGAAGTTGCAGCAGCGCTAAAAGGTACAGGTGTGCCAGTTATTGCTGATGGAGGAATACGTTATACTGGTGATATCCCAAAAGCCTTAGCGGCAGGAGCAGATTGTGTAATGTTAGGTTCTCTTTTAGCAGGAACAAAAGAATCTCCCGGAGAAACCATTATTTACGAAGGAAGAAAATTTAAGTCGTATCGCGGAATGGGATCTGTAGAAGCCATGCAGCAAGGCTCTAAAGATCGCTATTTTCAAGATATAGAAGATGATATTAAAAAATTAGTACCAGAAGGTATTGTTGGTAGAGTTCCATATAAAGGAGAATTACTGGAAAGTATGAATCAATTCATTGGAGGTTTACGTGCAGGAATGGGATATTGTGGAGCTAAGGATATGGAAGCTCTAAAGAACGATGCTAAATTTGTGAAAATTACCTCTTCTGGGATTTTAGAGAGTCACCCTCACGATGTAACCATTACCAAAGAAGCACCTAACTATTCTAGATAGTATAAGAAGTATTATTTAAAAAATGCCTTGTGATTTTTTCACAAGGCATTTTTTTATTCTTGATACAATTGTCCGCGATGAGGTTTTAGAGCATCTCGTATAGGTTTCATTTCTTCTTTATTCACCACCATAAACGCGAGAGAATGCATTTCCGATAAGGTTTCTACGCCTGTAATCTCTAGTTCTGTGTTTTCTATTTTGATATAATCCTTTAAATGGATCTCGTGGTGTTGCGCTGTTTTCTTAGCATGCGGACCTCTAAAATCCCATATGAGTTTAATTTTTTCCATGGCTGCTATGGTTTTCTGCCTAAATACGCTAATTATCTTTTAAGCGATGAGTTAAAGTTTTAAGCTTTTTAATTTAAATTAATTTTTTTAATTTCTTTCTATAAAGTTTCATTCTAAAATATTTTTTTCAGGTTGTTTTAATGCTTATTTGAAAGATGTATATCATAAAATTAAAGTAGAAATTGAAGCATCAAATATAATTAATAATTTATTGCTGCGTTAGTCTTAGCGAGAAGCTTTAATCTCATTATATGATCTTTAAAATAAAATATAAGGTTTCGTTTTTCGCTTCGCGGAATTGCTTCAGGTTCTTAATTTAAATGCTTGTATAACCTTTTATATTTCTTATTTTTGACCACTTTTAAAAATGACACAATGAAAAATCTGCTTTTACTTGTTTTCTTAACAACAAGTTGTTTTGCCTTCGCGCAAAAAAATGAACAAAAAGTATTATTGACCATTAATGATCAACCTGTGTATGCAGAGGAATTTAAGCGCGTATTTTCTAAGAATTTCAACTTGCTGCAAGAGAGTCAAAAAGACGTAAGTGAGTATATGAATCTTTTTGTGGACTATAAGTTAAAAGTATTGGAGGCAGAAGAACAAGGTTTAGATACGCTTCCTTCCTTTATGGGTGAGTATAATATCTATAAAAAACAGCTGGCAGATAAGTACATGAAAGATTCTGAAATTACAGAAAATTTACTTCAAGAAGCTTATGCTAGAAAAAAGCAAGAGATCAATGCAAGTCATATTTTAATCAATGTGGCGCGTAATGCTTCTGCTAAAGACACTTTAAAAGCTTATCAAAAAACGATCAAAGCAAGAAAAGAGATACTTAGTGGGAAATCTTTTGCAGAAGTAGCTAAAAATTATTCAGATGATCCTTCCGTAAAGAAAAATAACGGAGATTTAGGTTGGTTTACCGTTTTCTCCATGGTATATCCATTTGAAAATGCTGCATATAAGACCAATGTAGGAGAGGTTTCAATGCCAGCTAGATCTCAGTTTGGGTACCATATTGTTAAGGTAAATGACAAAAGAGAGGCAGAAGGTACGGTTAAGGTCGCCCATATTATGATAGAGAATAAGGAGGGAAATTCTGACGCTAAGACTCAAATATTTGAAATTAAAGAAAAACTAGATAGCGGAAATGGTTTTTCTGAAATGGCGAGACAATATAGTGATGATAAAAATACAGCCGTGAATGGTGGAGTTATCAATACATTTTCTAGAGGAAAACTTAATTCTGATGCGTTTGAAGATGTAGCGTTTGGTTTAACTGAAATGGATGAGGTTTCTGAGCCTTTTAAAACCGAATATGGTTGGCATATTGTGAAATTGCTAGACAAGAATATAATCAAGTCTTTTGAAGATGAAAAACTAGATCTTTCTCGCAGAATGAAAGGCGATGTAAGAGCGCAATTGATACGAGAAGATATTATAAAAAATATAAAGAATATTTATACCATCAAAGAAGATGATGCTGCTCTGGCTTATTTCAGCAAAAATGTATCTAATGCGATTTTATCTTCCAAGTGGGATAAGAATGATTTAAAAGATATTCCGCAGAAAAATATTATTGAGATAAGAGGAGAAGGAAAAACCTATGAAGATTTTGCTAAATTTATTACCATGGCTCAGCGTCAAATGGCAGAGGAGGATTCTAAAGAAAACCTACTGAATAAATGGTTAGGTATTTTTAAGGAAAACTTTATGATTTCTTACCATAAAGAATATTTAGCCGAGACGAATGTAGAATATGCGCACGTAATTGAAGAATATCGCAATGGACTTTTATTGTTTGAGTTGATGGAAGATAATATATGGAAAGCCGCAAAGAAGGACTCTGTGGCGCTCCAAAATTACTATAAGGAGCATCAACAAGAATTTAAAAAAGAAAAGAGTTTCACTTTAACTATGGCTTCTACAGATACAAAAAAGATGGCTAAGCAAGTTAGAAAGTGGATGAAAAATGACGTGTCTAAGGAGACGATTGAAAAGGATGCTAAAGAAATGGGGCATACGGTTTTATTTAAATCTGGTGACTTTCAAAATAAAAACGATGCTTTGCCTCCCAAAATAAAAACTACAACGGGAGTTTCTAAGGTGTATGAAAATAATGGCGTGTTTCTTGTTTTGGATATTGAAAATATAGAACCAGAAGGAATCAAAACTTTTGAGGAAGCAAGAGGAGAAGTGGTGAGCAAGTATCAGCAGCAATTAGAACAGCGATGGATAGAGAATATTAGAGCTAAAAACGAGGTTGTGATTAATCAGGAGGTACTAAAAAGTTTAGAGAAAGAGTTTGAGTAAAGTTTCAATTTATATACTCCTCTGGTGTTGCACTCTTTTCGTAAGTTGTGAGTATTTTCAATCTAACGAAGAGCGTAAAGTATTGGCAAAAGTTCACGATAAGTACCTTTATGAGGAAGATGTCGTAAACTTAATCCCCAAAGGTTCTTCCGCACAGGATAGCGTTTTATTTATGTCTAATTACATTAATCGTTGGGCGCAAGAAGAATTATTTATGCATCAGGCAAAAATAAATTTATCCGAAGAAAAACAGCGAGATTTTAAGAGACTTGTTGATCTTTATAGAAATGAATTGTATACAGAAGCGTATAAGGATATCGTAATTTCTGGGATGATTGATACCACATTTCAGGACACTATTATTGAAAATTATTTTGAGGCCAATAAAATTAATTTTAAACTCAACCAAGATTTAATTATGTTGAGGTATATAGAATTAGAAAAAGATTATTTGGATGTTAAAGAGCTAAAAAAGAAAATTACTAGGTTTGACCAGGATGATAAAATTGATATTGAAGAGGAATCTCTAAAATTTAAAAATTACAGTTTGAATGATTCCGTTTGGGTAAAACCGAGAGAAATCTATAAAAAAATTACCCCACTAGATGCTTCTATGAGTGATGAGTTTTTAAAAAAGGAAAACTTCTTGCAACTTGAGGATTCTTTAGGAGTATATTTGGTATACATTAAAGATGTATTAAAAAGGAACGACCAAGCACCTTTAGAATATGTAAAGCCCACAATTAAACAAATTCTTCTCAACAGGAGAAAATTAGAATTATCAAAAGAATTAGAAAAAGAAATTATTAAGGATGCAATTAAACAAAAGAAATTTGAAATATATAATTAAGATTTGCTGTATAGCTTTATTTTCTATAACTGCTGTACAAGCGCAAAAAACAGAAATAGATAGTAGTTTGGTAGTAACTGGGGACAAGGAAGTTATTAACGAAGTTCAAAAAACAGATACCATAAAAGCCTTTACACGTTTTAAGGCAGATGGGGTGGCTGCAGTAATTGGAGATTACCTTATTTTAGAAACCGATATTGTAAAAATGCGGGAAGATGTGAAAAATCAAGGGATGGATGCCAATGAAATTTCTAACTGTCAACTGGCAGGCAGATTGATGGAAAATAAACTCTATGCGCACCACGCGGTTCAAGACAGTACTATTAATGTTTCTGAAGATGAGATTAACAATATGATTGATCAGCAAATGGATAGAATGGTGCAGCAAATTGGAAGTATGGAAAAACTTTTGGAGTTTTACCGTAAAGAAAATGAGCGTGATTTGAAAGCCGAATTATTTGTCTTTAATAAAGAGAGAACGTTAAGCGATCGTATGCAAAGTAAAATTGTAAGCGAAATTGAAGTAACTCCAGAAGAAGTAAGACAGTTTTTTGATCGTATTCCAGAAGACGAACGCCCGCAGTTTGGAGATGAAGTGGAGATTTCACAGTTAATTATAGAGCCAAATGTTCCGCAAGAAGAGGAGCAAAAAGTGGTAGATCAATTAACTGAAATGCGTAACGATATTGTGGAGAATGGCGCCAGCTTTGCCACTAAAGCGGTTTTATATTCACAAGATGCCACCAGTACAAAGGGTGGGCAAATGACCATTACTAGAAAAGATCCTTTAGATAAAGATTTTAAGCAAATCGCTTTTAGCTTGCAAGAAGGAGAAGTGAGTAAGCCATTTAAATCTTCTTTTGGATATCATATTATTCAGTTGGATAAGGTAAGAGGTCAAAAGTTAGACATTAGACATATCATTATTATGCCTAAAGTAACTGAGGAAACTATCAAAATTGCTAGAGAGAAATTAGATACGATAAGGACAAGTATTGTAAATAATAAAATTTCTTTTGATGAAGCGGCCAGAAGATATTCAGATGAAGAAGAAACTCGTGGAGATGGAGGAAAATTAATCAATCCAAAAACTGGAGATACGCGATTTGAATTGACAGATATTGATCCGCTTATTTATGAAAAAGTAAATAGCTTAGAGGAAGGCGAAGTTTCTTTAATTTTAATAGATCAAACCAGAACTGGTTCTAAGTTTTTCAAAATCATTACAGTTAATAAAAAGTACAAGGCACATATTGCTGATTATTCTCAGGATTATACCAAAATTAAAGAACTGGCATTGAGAGAGAAACAAATTAAAGCGATTGAAAAATGGCAAAAAGCAAAAATTGGAGATACCTATGTAAAAGTAGGCGATGAATATAAAGATTGTGCTTTTAGTGGTAACTGGTTAAAACAATAGTAAATATGTCTGGAGATGTGCGTGCCATCGAGAATTTTGTAGAAAAGTATAAACAACTTCAAGTAGAGATTGGGAAAGTAATTATAGGACAAGAAAAAGTCGTTAATGAAATTCTATTATCTGTTTTTGCAGGAGGACACGCACTCTTAATAGGCGTGCCAGGCTTGGCAAAAACGCTTATGGTGAATACACTATCTCAGGCTTTAGGATTGGATTTTAAACGCATTCAATTTACACCAGATTTGATGCCAAGTGATATTTTGGGCTCAGAAATTCTGGATGAATCTAGAAATTTCAAGTTTATAAAAGGTCCTATTTTTGCTAATATTGTTTTAGCCGATGAAATTAATAGAACTCCGCCAAAAACACAAGCAGCACTATTAGAAGCGATGCAGGAAAAGAGTGTTACTGTTGCAGGAAAGCGTTACGAACTTTCTCAGCCTTATTTTGTATTAGCTACCCAAAACCCAATTGAGCAAGAAGGAACTTATCCTTTACCAGAGGCACAATTAGACCGTTTTATGTTCTCTATCTTTTTAGAATACCCAACGTATCAAGAAGAAATCAATGTGGTAAAAAGTACTACTTCTACACATAAAGTTGATATAAATCCTCTTTTTACTGCGGAAGAAATTATCGATTTCCAACAACTTATCCGTAGAATTCCTGTAGCAGATAATGTAGTAGAGTATGCGGTAAAATTAGTAGGTAAAACAAGGCCAAGAGGAGAATTTTCTCCGCAGTTGGTAAAAGATTATATAGATTGGGGAGCGGGACCAAGAGCTTCGCAAAACCTTATTTTGGCAGCTAAAGCTAATGCTGCGACCAAAGGAAAATTCTCTCCAGATATAGAAGATGTAAAAGCAGTAGCCAACGGAATTTTAAGACACCGAATTATTAAAAATTATAAAGCGGAAGCAGAAGGTTATTCCGAAGAACAAATTATTAAGGAGTTACTGTAGTTTTTAAGAAAATACTTAACATATAAATCGAAAAAACCTTAGAGACTTCTTTAGGGTTTTTTTTGTTTTGCATTTTCTGCATTAAATCATAGCATTTTTACTCTTTTTTTATCAAATTATCAATTCATTCACTTTAAATTATAGATATGCTAATTATTTCGTAAAATTAGCTTATTTTGATTCATTATAATTAAGGATTTTGCTGTTTCACTGAATTATCTGCGCTAAAAATGCTGCTTTACTAATAATTTTTAAAATTCATTAAAATTTGTTACTTTCGCAGTCACTAAAAAAAACAAACCAATGGCATACGATATTGATATGATTAAGAAGGTTTACTCTCAAATTACAGAGCGTGTAGATAAAGCACGTGAAGTAGTGGGAAAACCATTAACACTTTCAGAAAAAATTCTTTACGCTCACCTTTGGGATGCTGCTTCCAATAAGGCATTTAAACGAGGAGAAGATTATGTAAACTTTTTACCAGATAGAATTGCTTGTCAGGATGCAACCGCACAAATGGCATTGTTGCAGTTTATGCAAGCAGGAAAGAAAAAGGTAGAAGTGCCAACTACAGTGCACTGTGATCACCTAATTCAGGCCAAACAAGGAGCTGTAAAAGATTTAAAAAGAGCAAATGAAACTAGTAACGAAGTGTTTGATTTTTTAGGTTCGGTTTCTAATAAATACGGAATAGGATTCTGGAAGCCGGGAGCAGGAATTATTCACCAAGTAGTATTAGAAAACTATGCGTTTCCTGGAGGAATGATGATTGGTACCGATTCTCACACCGTAAATGCTGGGGGATTAGGTATGGTAGCCGTTGGAGTAGGAGGAGCCGATGCCGTAGATGTGATGGCAGGAATGCCTTGGGAGCTTAAATTTCCTAAACTCATTGGAGTGAAATTGACCGGAGAGTTAAATGGTTGGACTGCCTCTAAAGATGTGATTTTGAAAGTAGCTGGGATTCTTACCGTAAAAGGAGGAACTGGAGCGATTGTAGAATATTTTGGAGAAGGTGCAAAAAATCTTTCTTGTACTGGAAAAGGAACTATTTGTAATATGGGAGCTGAAGTTGGTGCAACCACTTCTACTTTTGGTTATGATGATTCTATGGAGCGTTTCTTAAGAGCTACAAATCGTGATGACGTGGCAGATGCTGCAAACGGAGTTCGTGAATACTTAACTGGAGATGATGAAGTTTATGCAAATCCTGAGCAGTATTTTGATGAAGTAATCGAAATCAACTTATCTGAATTAAAACCACACTTAAACGGACCTTTTACACCAGATTTAGCAACGCCTATTTCTGAAATGAATGTAAAAGCAAAAGAAAACGATTGGCCAATTAATGTAGATTGGGGATTAATCGGTTCTTGTACCAACTCTTCGTACGAGGATTTAACAAGAGCAGCTTCTATTGCTAAACAAGCGGTTGATAAAAAAATTAAGCCAAAATCTGATTTAGGAATTAATCCAGGTTCTGAGCAAATTCGTTTTACAGCAGAACGGGACGGATTGTTACAAATCTTTGAAGATTTAGATGCAACGATATTTACGAATGCTTGTGGACCATGTATTGGACAGTGGGACAGAAGTGACCGTAAAGGAGAAGAGAAAAATACCATTGTTCACTCGTTTAATAGAAATTTTTCTAAACGTGCCGATGGAAATCCAAATACGCATGCTTTTGTAGGTTCACCAGAAATGGTTGCCGCAATTGCTATCTCTGGACGTTTGGATTTTGATCCTACGCGGGATAAGTTAATGAACGAAGATGGAGAGGAAGTAATGTTAGAAGAGCCTCAAGGAATAGAACTTCCTACAAGAGGTTTTGAAGTTGAAGATGCTGGTTATGTAGAGCCAAGAAAAGATGGTAGTGGGGTTGTAATAAATGTAGCAGAAGACAGTGAACGCCTGCAGTTACTTACTCCGTTTAAACCTTGGGATGGTAAGAATTTAATGGGAGCTAAGTTGTTAATTAAAGCTGACGGTAAATGTACTACAGACCATATTTCTATGGCGGGACCTTGGTTGCGTTATAGAGGTCACCTAGATAACATCTCAAATAACTGTCTTATTGGAGCGATTAATTCGTTCAACATGAAAGCTAACTTCGTAAAAAGTCAGATTACGGGAGACTATGCAGGAGTGCCAGATACGCAAAGAGAATATAAAGCGAAAGGAATTCCAACGGTAGTGGTGGGAGATCACAATTACGGAGAAGGTTCTTCTAGAGAGCACGCGGCAATGGAGCCACGTCATTTAGGAGTTTATGTCGTATTGGTAAAATCTTTTGCCCGTATTCACGAAACTAACCTAAAGAAACAAGGAATGTTAGGAGTTACTTTTGATAAGGAAAGTGATTATGATCTTATTAAAGAAGATGATACGTTCAACTTTATAGATTTAGAAGATTTTGCTCCAGGTAAACCCATTACGATTGAAGTAGTACACGCAGATGGTTCTAAGGATATGATTAAAGCAAATCATACCTATAATGAAAACCAAATTGAATGGTATAAAGAAGGTTCTGCTTTAAACTTGATTAAGAAAGCAAATGCTTAATTGAGAGGTTCATTCTTTTTAAATAAATAAAACTCCTGCTATTGCGGGAGTTTTTTTATGAAGATACGCTGACTGCTAAATGATATTGAAACGAAATAAAAGGTTTAATTATTACTGAAATAAAGCCCTAATAAAAGCTTTACTATAAAGTGATTTCACAATTTTAAAATCCTCTAAGACCGAAGTTTCTTCATCTAAAAATTTAAATATAGAAGGAGTAGAATTTTTTAGATATAATTGTTCGAAAATCCATTTTCCTTTAGAATTTTCATTATGAAGCACTTTGAGGAATATGGTATCTAGAAAATGATATTTTTTAGAATGGAAATTGGTGGTAATGGGGAGATTATTCTTGAGGTTTTCTATAAGCAAGCTTGCTTTCTTTTCGGTATGTTTAAACGCATAGCCACTGCTAGGTTTTACCCAACCTCCAGCGGTTCCTATTTTGGTGATTCGCTTATAATTATACTGCTGAAAAGAAAAATTAGTCATAGGAATAATGCCTATTTCCGTAGCGGTAATTTTATATTGCTGAAGTTTTAAAATTTCCTTTATATAACGTTCTAAATTCAAATCGTAAACATTTTCCTCTACCGTAAATGGCGTAAAAAAAGTAAACTCTACAAAGGCTTTCTTTTTAGTAATGGGTAAAACATAGGTAAAACTTGTGCTATTTTTATACTGAAGACGATAATCCATCATGGTAAAAGTTTCTGGATTAAAAAACTCATCTTCGGTTTCTATCATCCAGCCTTTAAAATGCTGATGAATGGAGACCGATTCATTCTTGTTTTCAAAATATTCAGGTGAAATTCTACTGTCAAAAACATGAGATGATGTGTATGTTTTCTTTTTTCCTACAACCATGACCTTACTGTCATTTTCTTTCACGGCAGTAATTGTATCATCTATAAAAGAAATAGAAGGATGAGCCGCTAATTGCGTCTTGGCATTTTCGTAGAAATCTATAGACCTTATCATTTTATAAGTATATGGACTAAGATTTAGGTTGATGTTTTCCTTATCGGAAATAAAAAGGCCTTCGTTCCAAGACTTATGGATAATATTCTCCCATTGGCCTATTCCTTTCTCCCAGAAGCACCAAGTCTTATCGTTATTAGACTTGGAAGATTTATCGATTAAAGCAATTTTCTTATCCGTAAAGAAAGCGTCCTTAGAAAGTGCGAGAGCGAGTTGTAAACCAGCTAAACCACTGCCTACAATGATATAGTCATAGTGGTCATCTTGCATATTATTTTTGTTTAAAATACTTTAGAGGAACAATGAGCATCCCGAAGTTTTCACTTTTCTCTTTTCCTAAATGCTTATGATGTATTTTGTGTGCTCTTCTAACCCCTTTTGAGTACCAATTATTAGCATTTTTAAAAACTTTAAAACGTTGGTGTATAAAAATGTCATGTACCGTAAAATAAGCAATTCCGTAAGCTAAAATTCCTAAACCAATGGGGAGTGTAAACCAAATGTCTTCATATTGCCAAAGTAAGAAACAACCTATGCTTACCAAGGCATAGAAAATAAAAAATAAGTCGTTTCGTTCCCACCAGCTTCCATGATCTTTTTGATGATGGTCTTTATGAAGTGACCATAAAAAACCGTGCATAATGTATTTATGCGTAAACCAAGCCATAAATTCCATGAAGAAAAAGGTGCCAAAAAATAATAGTATCCAATATAGTGTTTGCATCATTAAATGAGATTAAATCTACAAGAGAGATAAGATTTTGCCAAGAGCCCTGCTTTTTGATAATTGGGAACTCGAATTCGCTGTCCTTTTATCTTTAGCGAAGGCGTACTTTTAAGTTTATTTAATAATTTGTAAAAATAGATATATGCTGTGTAAACTCCTAATTTTGCTTCCACGGGTAATTTAGAAATTCCGTTAAGAGCGTGAGCGAAGTCTTCTTCAATTTCTGTAATAATTTCCTTTTTTGTGTCTTCATCGAGTTGCTCTAAATTAGCATTGGGAAAGTAAGAGCGGTTTAAATCTTCATAATCTGCTTTGAGGTCTCGTAAAAAGTTAACTTTTTGAAAAGCAGAGCCTAATCGCATCGCGTCTTCTTTTAACTCGTCATATTTTTCTTGATCTCCATTTACAAACACCTTTAAACACATTAATCCCACAACATCTGCACTTCCATAAATGTAATCTTGATATTCTTCTTGAGATAAATAAGTAGTTTTATGTAAATCTGTACGCATGCTTTTTAAGAAAGCTTTGTACAATTCTTTTGAAATATTATATCTATGTACAGTTTCTTGAAAAGCATTGAGAATAGGATTTAAACTTATTTTGTGTTCTAAGGCTAAATATAAGTCTTCTTCAAATCTATTAAATAAAAATTCTTTATCGTAGTTATGAAAGGTATCTACAATTTCATCAGCAAAGCGCACAAAGCCATAGATATTATAAATATCCTGTCTTATGGAAGGAGCCAAAAGTCTGGTTGCTATAGAAAAAGAAGTGCTGTAAGACTGCGTAACTTCTTTACTACATAGCTTGGAAACAAGATCAAAGGTTGCTTTCATAAATTACTGATTGTGTTTTTTTATTAGTTCTGCTACTAGTTTTCCAGAAATTAATGCCGGCGGAACACCTGGGCCTGGAACGGTTAATTGACCCGTAAAGTAAAGATTATTTACTTTTTTGCTCTTTAGTTTAGGTCTTAAAAATGCAGTTTGAAATAGCGTATTTGCTAACCCATATGCGTTCCCTTTATAAGAATTATATTCTTTAACAAAATCATTTACACAAAAGGACTCTTTAAATATAACATAATCTGACACATTTTGATCAGTTATCTTTTCAAAACGAGTAATTATTTTTTCAAAATAGCGTTCTCTTAAAGATGCATCGTCTTTTAGACCTGGAGCAAGAGGTATTAAAAAAATAGCCGCTTCTTTTCCATCTGGCGCAATGTTGTGATCTGTTTTTGAAGGAAAACTGGCATAAAATAAAGGTTCTTCTGGCCATTGTGCCGTATCATATATCGCTTTGGCATGGGCTTTAAAATCTACATCAAAAAATAGGGTGTGATGCTCTACATTTTTAATTTTCTTATCGAAAGCGACATAAAATAGAAGAGAGGAAGGTGCAAAAGTTTTCTTATCCCAATAATTTTCAGAATACTGTCGGTGTTTTTGGTGTAATAAAGTTTCGGTATGGTGGTAATCTGCTCCGCTAAGAACGATATCTGCTAAATATTCTTTTCCTTCGGAAATGATTCTGGTAGCTTCATTTTTATCGTTGACTAAAATTTTTTCCGCGGAAGCGTTAAGATGAATCTTTACTCCTAGATTTTTAGCTAATTTTTCTAAGCCTAGGATTACTTGATACATTCCGCCTTTGGGGTGCCAAGTTCCCAGTCCAAAATCTGCAAAGTTCATAAAGCTATAAAAAGCAGGAGTATCGCTTGGTTTTGCACCCAAAAACAACACAGGAAACTCTAAGACTTGAATTAGTTTTTCATTCTTAAATTCTCTTCTTACTTCTTTGGCTATCGTGCTAAAAAATTGATTCAGTTTGGTAGCTGTTTTAGGCGTAATAAGTTCTATGGGAGAAACTCCCGGGCGATATACTAAATCTTTTATCGCTATATCGTAATTGTCTTTTGCCTTATCAATAAACTTTTTTAATTTTTTAGAACTGCCTTTTTCAATTTCTTCAAATGCAGCATAAATTTTGTCTAGGGTATCACCAATAGTAATGCTTTCCTCTTTGCTAAAATATACTTTGTAAGCAGGGCTTAATTTTATAAGTTCATAAAATTCTTGCGGGGTCGTATTAAAATCAGCAAAAAAACGCTCGAATACATCTGGCATCCAATACCAGGTTGGACCAATATCAAAGGTGAAACCGTCTTTTTTCAACTGTCTAGCTCGGCCTCCAATCGTTGCGTTTTTTTCAAAAATTTCGACATCGTATCCTTCATTAGCCAAATAGCAAGAAGCGCTCAAAGATGAAAAACCAGAACCTATAATTATTACTTTCTTTTTCATGATTAGAGCTGTAAACTTAGTGAGGATAAATTTTTAAATACAGAGATGTTTTTGTTTAAGAGGTTAGCATCTATTTCTGTAGTTTTTCTTCCCAAGATCCATAATTTAATAGTATCGGAGTCTTGAAGTATTTCTTTTGTAAAATCTTTAATATATTCTGAAGGAAGTTCTGGTTTCGCAGTGAAATAGCTTATAAAATAAACTTCTTTGGCCATATGTGTAAACGTATGTAAATTTTCTAAAGGTATGGTATGTCCCAAAAATATTACTTTATATCCTAAACTTATCAGCTCATAATTGGCAAATAAAATACCTAAATCGTGAATTTCATTTTCGGGTAGAAACAACACAAATAGACGATCCTTGTGAAAAGCTTCTTCATATTGAAGTCTTTCTATATTGCTATATACTTTTTGCCGAATTAAATTAGAGATAAAATGTTCATGAGACGGAGTAATTGTATTGGTTTGCCACAAAATGCCGAGTTGATTTAAAAATGGAATAAAAACATCTTTAAAAACCTCGCTAAAAGTCCTGGTTTCTAATAATTCATCGTATGTTTTTAAAAATAATACTTGATCAAAATTAAACATAGAAACAAGAAAGGACTTTAAAGCTCTATTCTCGTAATTATTAGACGAGGAAGTAGATTGTACCAAATCTGTCACTTCTTTTTCTGAAAGTTTAGAAATTCTAGATATTTTATATCCGTTTTCATTTAAAAACGCAATGTTTAACAATTTTTGCAGCGCAGAGGTATCGTAAATTCTAATATTAGATTCTGTTCGGTTAGGATCTAATATTTGATATCTTTTTTCCCAAATCCTTATCGTGTGCGCTTTTACGCCACTAAGAGTTTCTAGGTCTTTTATGCTAAATTCTTTTCTAATGTAAGACATATGCATGGTTTGAATATTCAAAACTAAGACATAAAAACCAATTTTGTTTACTTTTTTAGTTAAAAGATTAAACAAAAAAATAATCGTCACATAAAATGGACTTCAAGAAGTATACAAATATGGTGTTAAAATATAGATGTAGTATCCTTGAAAAGGCTTGTTGTAAGAAGGAAAGTCAATTGGGAAAAGGATAAAAATTGAAGCGATAAAACTTCTTTGCTATAGGGACTAAAAATGCATTGTTGTCAGAAAATAAAAAAACCCTAACAATTTATTTAAAAAGAGATTAGAGTTTCAAGTAGTACCCAGAATGGGACTTGAACCCACACGCCCTTAAGGACACATGGCCCTCAACCATGCCTGTCTACCAATTCCAGCACCTGGGCTTAAGTTTTAAGAAGATAAATAAAAGTGATCTGGCTGGGGCTCGAACCCAGGACCCTCTCCTTAAAAGGGAGATGCTCTACCAACTGAGCTACCAGATCATTTTTAAGTAAGTGTAAGAACTAATTTCTATGTGATCTGGCTGGGGCTCGAACCCAGGACCCTCTCCTTAAAAGGGAGATGCTCTACCAACTGAGCTACCAGATCTTGTCAAATACATTCATTTCCTGAACGCGGGTGCAAATATAAGAGGTCTTTTTAATTTATCAAGTAAAATGTCTAACAATTTTCAATATCTTTAAAAAAAAATAAATACTCTTTAACCTAAGGCTATGAAAATTGTTTTGTGTGGATATATGGGCTCCGGAAAATCTAAAGTTGGATGTCTGTTAGCCAATAAATTAAGTTTAAAAAATCTAGATTTGGATGAAGTGATTGAAAAAAATGAGCACATGTCTGTCGCTGAAATTTTTTCTCGAAAAAGTGAAATTTATTTTAGAAAAAAGGAAAATGAAGTGCTAAAATTGCTTTTATCTAACTCAGAAAGTTTCATTTTGTCATTAGGTGGAGGCACTCCTTGTTATGCTAATAATCTAGAATTGCTAAAAAAAAATAAGGAAGTGAAACTTTTTTACTTAAAAGCAGATGTAAATGTACTTAGCGATCGTTTGTATAAAGAAATAGAAACAAGACCTCTAATACAGTCTCAAAAGAATAAAGAAGATTTGAATGACTTTATAAGAAAGCATTTGTTTGAGCGCCAGTTTTACTATATGCAAAGTGATGTTATTATAGATGTCACCGAATTGACTATCGAAGAGACAGCAAATTTAATTCAACAAAAATTATAAAAGCTCTGCTTTATATTCCTTGGCTAACGAGACTTTTACACGTTCACTTAAAGAGGTAGAAAGAGAAATACCTTTAAAGTCTGCTTTAATAGGATATTTTTTATGACTTCTATCTACCAAAACAGCCGTTTGTAATTTTTTAACAGGCACATTTAAAAAGTGTTTGATTCCGTAAATTAGTGTTGCGCCAGAGTTGAGTACATCATCTACTATAATGATAGACTTATTGCTGTATTGCTCTTTTTCTAGAGAAGTTTCTACACGATCTAAGGGATTTTTTTTATTAACTTTTACTTCACAAAGAATGATTTGAATAGGAGAAATATTCTCTAAACATTCTTTTAGTTTTTCGGCAAAAATATAACCACTACGGGCTATTCCTGCAAGAACAATCTCCTTCTCTTCTATATTGTTCTCATAAATTTGAAAAGCAATTCGCCTAATTTTATGCTCTATTTCAATGTGGTTTAAAATTAACGTGGTCTCCTTTTTCATAATTTGTCTGTATCTTCTTGATCTGGTTCTTTTTCAGAAGTTGGTTTTTCAAACCAATCATCAATATCTCTTCGATCTTTTTTGGTAGGTCTACCAGTTCCTTTTTTACGGTAATACTCTTTAGAATATTTTAAAAGATCTAGTTTCTCTAAATTTTCTTTTGGGGTAATATCAATAATATACATGTTGACTAATTTTGCGCCAACCCGAGAAGGAGGTAAATCTAAAACCTCTATTTTATAATTGATTTGATTCTTTCTCACCTCAATTTTATCTGTAGCATAAACATCTCTAGAAGGTTTAACGCTACTGCCATCTATTTTTACGTGTCCTTTTTTACAGGCATTGGTAGCAATGCTTCTAGTTTTAAAATAGCGAACACACCATAAAAACTTATCTATTCGCATAGTGGAGTAAATTTAAACTTTAAGTAAAACAAAAATATAAGAAAATTGTATCTTGCGCCCTTAAAAAGTATAAATGATGAAATATAAATTAATTTTTACGTTGATAATCGCCGTTACAATGTTGGCGTCTTGTAATGATGATGATGATGGAGGAAATGAAATTCCAAAAAGAGATAGAGGAGAAGTAGCCGTAGAGAATGAACAACAAATTTTAGAGTTCCTAGAAACTCATTCCTACCGTATGACAGAAAATCCTGCGAATCCTAATTATCAACTCATGGTATTCGATACGATTGCTGAAGATAATGCAGGCGGAACTCCTTTAATAGATTCTCCATTCTTGAAATCTAAAACAGTTTCAGATCAAGGAATAGATTATACATTATATTATTTGCAGGTTAGAAAAGGCGCAGAAAGTGAATACCAGCCTACGTTTGCAGATCGTGTGATTGTAACTTACAAAGGAGAATTGCTAGATGGAGAGCCGTTTGACCAAAGTATAAATCCAACTAATTTTAATCTTCCAGATATTGGAAACGGTGGCTTTATTACTGGTTTTATTGAAGGAGTTAGTCAGTTTAAAGGAGCTTCAGGCTTTGTAAATAATGAAGATGGTACTATAAGTTATAATGATGATTTTGGTATAGGAGCCGTATTTATTCCTTCAGGATTGGGTTATTTTGCAGAACCTCCTATTACGTCGCCTATATTGGCATACGAGTCTTTAATTTTTTCTTTTCAATTGTATAAAGGAATTCAGTTAGATCATGATAATGACGGTATCCCATCGTATATGGAAGACCTTAATAATGACTCTTATTTATTAAATGATGATACAGACGGAGACCGTTTTGCCAATTTTTCTGATAAGGATGATGATGGTGACGGCGTACCTACCATAGACGAAATTGAAGTAAATGATGCCAATGGAGATGGATGGATTTCTCCAGACGAAATCACTTTCCCAGATTCTAACGGAAATGGAAAACCAGATTACTTAGATCCCAGTTTCCCCTAAAACGTAAACAAAAAGCCTTAATTTTAACATTGAGGCTTTTTTTATTCCCTCCTTCAAAAATAAAAACAAACCTATTCCGTTTCCTATCATAAATACTTACTTTTGCCGCTATGCAAAAAATAGGCTTGGTAGTCTTGTTATTTATATGCTCATTCCATTTGTCGGCGCAAATAGGAGGACAATCTACGTACCAATTCCTTAATTTGGTGGCTTCTCCGCGGCAAGCGGCTTTGGGAGGTAAAAATATTACGGCTTATGATTACGATCCTACTGCCGCGATTTACAATCCTTCATTGATTAATTTTAGAATGGACAATCAACTGTCTGTTAATTACGTAAATTACCTTGGTGATGTCAACTACGGTACCGCATCTTACGCTTATTTATGGGATAGAAGAACACAAGTTTTTCATACAGGAATTACCTATATCAATTATGGCCAGTTTGATGGTTATAATGAATTTGGAGAAGCTACAGGAGGTTTTAGCGGGGGAGAAGCAGCGCTTTCTTTTGGGTATGCGTACAATATCCCTTGGACAGATTTTCATGTGGGCGCTAGTGTAAAATTAATCTCTTCTAAGCTAGAACAATATTCCTCTTTTGGCGGAGCTGTAGATTTAGGAATCACTTATTTTTATGAAGATTGGGATTTAGTCGTGGCTGGAGTGGTTAGAAATATAGGAACTCAGTTTACGCCTTATGCTGAAACTTATGAAAAGATTCCTTTAGAAATAGATATAGGAATTTCTCAAAGAGCAGAAAATATTCCTATTCGCTGGCACGTGACTTTAGAGAATTTACAAGAATGGAACATTGCTTTTAGTAATTCGGCTAGGAATGAAACCGATTTGGAAGGGAATGTAGAAAGAGATGATCCTGGATTTTTTAACAATGCCCTTAGACATACCATTATAGGTGCCGAAATTTTCCCAGATGGTGGATTTAATCTTAGACTGGGATACAGCTTTAGACGCGGAGAAGAACTGCGAATTGTAGATCAACGTTCCTTTGCGGGAATTAGTGGCGGCTTATCTGTAAAATTTAATAAACTTCGCCTTAGTTATAGTTATGCCCGTTATAGTAGCGCTTCGAGTTCTAGTTTCTTCGGACTTCAGATTGACTTGCAGTAAGAAAAACTTTTTTCCAATTGTAAGTTCTAAACTTTTAAAAAATATTTTCATCAATACGAGTTCGCTGAAGCTTAATTGCTACAAATAAAAGATCATTATTGTACGGAAAAAGTATCAAAAGCAGTAAGCTCTTAGGTAGTTTTGTTGAATCTAATTCCGTTAAGGATAAAAAACTAGAACACCAAAAGGAGTTAAAAAGAAGCTTTTTCATAGGCTAGAACTGCCAAATAAATTCTATTTTCGTGCATCAGCGAATTTGCATAACGAATATAAACAAATCTAGTTTTGAAAAAAATAATTATTGCCATCGACGGGTTTTCATCTACAGGAAAAAGCACGGTTGCCAAACAATTAGCCAAAGCCTTGGGATATGTTTATATTGATACAGGCGCCATGTATCGCGCTGTTGCTTTATTTGCAATGAAACATGATTTGGTAGGTGAAAATTTCATAAAAAAGCAGGATTTAGAAGATAAGTTAAGCGAGATTCAAATTAATTTTAAGCTCAATTTAAAAAATGATATTGCAGAGGCTTACCTTAACGGAAATAATGTAGAAAACGATATTCGCAGCCTAGAAGTTTCTCAGTTTGTGAGTCCAATTGCTGCGATTTCTTCCGTAAGAAAAAAGCTGGTAGAGCAACAGCAAAAAATGGGCGCTGAAAAAGGCATTGTGATGGACGGTAGAGATATTGGCACAGTGGTTTTCCCCAAAGCCGAACTTAAAATTTTTATGAACGCTTCCGCGGAAAAAAGAGCACAACGCAGGTATGAAGAGCTTACTGCGAAAGGCGATAAAGTGAGTTACGAAAGTGTTTTGAAAAATATAGAAGAAAGAGATCATATTGATACCACCAGAGAAGACTCGCCATTAGTAAAGGCTAAAGATGCTATCTTGTTTGATAACAGTGTATTGTCTAAAGAGGAGCAGTTTGAAAAGCTAAAAGGATTGGCTTTAGAATACATCGAAAAGTAGAATTTATTTAAGGTTTTTAATATTTTCACTAAGCGTTTGAATATCAAAAAATAAGTTGTATTTTTGCACTCCTTTTTACAACGTTTCGGAAAAGAGAGAGGAAACAATCAAATTTATTTATAAACACTTCTGTGTTTTCAGTTGTTTAAATCTTCCGAAGAAATTACAGAATACAAATTGATAATCAGCAATGGCTGAAGAAAAAAACACTCCTGAGATAGAAGAAGTAGCTGGAATGGCAACCGATTCTCAACCCGCTCCAAGCGAGCAACAAGAAAATCCTGAACAGTTTTTAAAAGATTTTAACTGGCACAATTATGAAGAGGGAATTGACCCGATTGATGATACCAAGTTAGAAGAGTTTGAGAAGTTAGTAGCCGAAAACTTTGTAGATACCTTAGATGATGAGGTAGTAGAAGGTACGGTAATCAACATTACAGATCGTGATGCGATTATTGATATCAACGCAAAGAGTGAAGGGGTAATCTCTCTAAACGAATTTCGTTACAATCCAGGTTTAAAAGAAGGAGATAAAGTAGAAGTACTTATTGATGTTCGTGAGGACTCAACAGGTCAATTGATACTTTCTCACCGTAAAGCTCGTGTAATTAAAGCTTGGGATCGCGTTAACGCGGCTCACGAAGAAGCTACTATCGTTAATGGATTCGTTAAATGTCGTACTAAAGGTGGTATGATTGTAGACGTATTTGGAATCGAAGCTTTCTTACCAGGTTCTCAAATTGACGTGAAGCCAATTAGAGATTACGATGCTTACGTAAATAAAACAATGGAATTTAAAGTGGTGAAAATTAATCACGAGTTTAAAAACGTTGTAGTTTCTCATAAAGCGCTTATTGAAGCAGATATCGAGGAACAGAAAAAAGAAATTATTGGTCAATTAGAAAAAGGTCAGGTATTAGAAGGTACTGTGAAGAATATTACTTCTTACGGTGTATTTGTTGATCTTGGAGGAGTTGATGGATTAGTTCACATTACAGATCTTTCTTGGTCTAGAATCAACCATCCAAATGAGATCGTTGAATTAGATCAGAAATTGAATGTTGTAATTTTAGACTTTGATGAGGCTAAAACAAGAATTCAATTAGGTCTTAAACAATTGAGCAAACATCCTTGGGAAGCTTTAGACGAAAACTTAAAAGTTGGGGATAAAGTAAAAGGTAAAGTAGTTGTAATCGCAGATTACGGTGCATTTATTGAAGTAGCCGAAGGTGTTGAAGGATTAATCCACGTTTCTGAAATGTCTTGGTCTACGCACTTGCGTTCGGCTCAGGATTTCGTAAATGTAGGAGATGAGATAGAAGCGCAAATCTTAACATTAGATAGAGAAGAGCGTAAAATGTCTCTTGGTATTAAGCAATTAACGCCAGATCCTTGGACAGATATTACAACTAAATATCCTGTTGGTTCTCGTCACACTGGTATTGTAAGAAACTTTACCAACTTTGGTGTATTCGTAGAATTAGAAGAAGGAATTGATGGTTTAATTTATATCTCAGATCTTTCTTGGACTAAGAAAATTAAGCACCCATCAGAATTCTGTAACGTAGGAGATAAATTAGACGTCGTAGTACTTGAGTTGGATGTTGACGGACGTAAATTAAGTTTAGGTCACAAACAAACAGAAGACAATCCTTGGGATAAGTATGTAACTGAGTTCGCGGTAGGAACAAAGCATACTGCTACTATCGATGAGATGGTAGACAAAGGAGCTACGATTGAGTTTAATGAAGATATTACTGCATTTGTACCAACACGTCATTTAGAGAAAGAAGATGGATCTAAATTAGGTAAAGGAGACGAAGCTGAGTTTATCATCATCGAATTCAATAAAGAATTTAAGCGTGTAGTTGCCTCTCATATGTCTATTCATAAAGAAGACGAAGCTAAAATTGTAAAACAAGCCGCTAAGAAATCTCAAGAAGAGAACAAGCCTACTATAGGTGATGCGAATGCTGACTTACAAGCTTTAAAAGATAAAATGGAAGGAAAGTAATTTTCTAACTATTTATCATTATACAGAAAAGCCTTCTCCTTTGGAGAGGGCTTTTTTATGATTTTTTATAAAATTTTAATTCTGTAGAATTGTATTGATATGGTCATTTTATATCCTAGAATTAGTTCTTTTTCTAAGTCTAATTTTTCTGAAAAATAGCGCATCGAACCGACAGGTTTTGTCGTACTCTTAATTTAATTTTACACTTCAGAAGAATTAAAATCAAACAGATGGCAAACAAAAAAATAGAATTTCCGGCACGAGATAGGTTTCAGGCAAAATTTTTAAAATCCCGAGAAACTATAGGTATTTTGAGAGAAGAGTTTAAAGAAATTAAACAAGAATTTATTCGGTTTAATTGGTACGAAAGAATGATTGAATTTAAAGAGATTGAAGCTCAATTAGAAGAAATGAAAATAGATCTAGAGAAATTGGATGCTAAATTATTTAAACAAAAATAGTGTGAATTTCTTTTTACTTTTTGCTAAAGAGTAGTTTCTAAGGTATTTGCATCTATGCCTAAACCTTGAAAACTCTTTGCAAAACGAGTTTAGTTATGAATAAGTTGCGCTGTTGCTTTCCATACAGATTCCTTTCCAAACTCTTCAAAGTGGCTAATGTATTCTCCATTTTTAGAAATAACTACAAAACTACTACAAGCATAGTGTTCTGGAAAAAATAAACTTTCAACGGTTCCATTGGGATCTTTATGCCAAGTGAGTACATTATGATATATCTCTAAACCCTTTGGGTCTTTATAGATATAAATAGGTTTTGTGGGGGCAATTTGCCGTAATCCATTTTCAAACTCTCCGTACCAACTTTTTCTGGATTCTTTCGTCGCTGAACTACTTGAATTGCAACGGTCTTTACCAGGATAATAAATGATAACCAGTGGTTGATTGGCATCGATTTTTTGTTGGGTTTCTTTTTCAAGTAAGGATTCCAAATGCGCTCTATTGTCAATTTTTCCTCGGTTTTCTCTTATAACCAATTTTCTATGATGTGCGGAGTCCCCATCAATAGCTAAAAACTCATGTTTATACCGAGTTTCATTAAATTCGGATTGACTTATTTTAATATTATTTTCATCAAAATATTTAGTTTCTTTCTTACTAAGCTTTGTTGATGAACAAGAGGCAATTAAAATTCCTAACATGAATGTGAATAGAATTCTTTTCATAAATATTACAAGATTTGCGTATAAGTTTCCAAAGGGGTTATTAATCACTAAGATATAAAAATTATTAGGATATAAAATTCGCGTTATTTTTCCGAAGAATACAGCCGTAGTAGTATTATTTCTCGAATTCAGGTCATAAAACAAACTTATAGTGCTTTAAAAAAGATACTTAGTTTTAATTCTGAAATAAAATAGTAAGCATTTTTAATTTGTGTTGGCGCTTTAAGAACTCCGAAGTAGCGAGCTATTATGGAGAAATATTTTATAATGCTACTTAAAGTGTTTTTTAGTAGGTTTACTTATGTAGTCTTTCTTTAATGAGTATTTTTGCGCTTTGTACCATTTATAAATAAGCATGCAAAATTCCAAAGAAACTTCAAAAAATACAGATAAATCAAAGCCAAAAGTTACCTTAAAACAGGCTTTCAAAACCATCATTTGGCCTAGAAGAAAACTGGTTTTTATAGGCTTGCTGTTAATAGTGATTAGAAGTCTATCGGGTTTAATTTTGCCTTGGCAAAGTAAGGTATTATTGGATGATGTAGTACCTAATAAAGATTACACCCAATTATATACTTTAATTGCAATCGTTATGGGCGCTATAACGGTACAAGCTATCACCTCTTTTTTACTCACTAGAATATTAAGTGTACAAGCTCAATATCTAATAAGTGAATTGAGAGCTCAAGTACAAAAAAAAGTACTTTCCTTGCCTATTAGTTTTTTTGATGACTCAAAGTCTGGTGCTTTGGTTTCCAGAATTATGAGAGATGTGGAAGGCGTTAGAAATCTTATTGGTACCGGTTTAGTACAATTGGTAGGAGGTTCATTTACAGCTGTGGTATCCTTAATTATTTTGATAAAACTTAATGCTTGGATGACTCTTTTTGTGTTTGTACCGTTATCTATATTTGGTTATATCGCTTTAAGAGCTTTCAAATATATTCGTCCTATTTTTAGAACACGTGGTAAAATTAGTGCGGCAGTTACTGGAAGATTAACAGAAACACTTTCAGGAGTTCGAGTTATCAAAGCTTTTAATGCGGAAGAACAAGAACATATAGTTTTTGAAAAAGGAGCCGATAAGTTATATCAAAATGTAAAAAAGAGTTTAACAGCGACAGCTTTAATGACCAGTTCATCCACATTCTTAATAGGAGTTGCCACCACAGGTATTATGGGAATGGGAGGTTATTATATGATGATTGGCGAGATGACTACTGGTGATTTTCTATTTTTCACTCTAGTACTTGGTTTTATGATTTCGCCCATTGTACAAATGAGTAATATCGGAAGTCAGTTAACAGAAGCATTAGCAGGTTTAGATAGGACTGAAGAACTTATGAATATGACGGCAGAAGATGATAACCAAGATCGTACAATTCAGTTAGATAACTTAAAAGGTGATATCGATTTTAATGACGTTTCCTTTTCTTATGAAGAAGGAAAAGAAGTTCTACATCACATTAATTTTAAAGCGCCCGCGGGTTCTGTAACTGCATTAGTGGGAAGTTCGGGGTCTGGAAAATCGACTATTGCTGGGTTATCGGCTAGTTTCTTAACGCCAACTTCAGGAAATATTAGTATTGACAATCAGGATTTATCGAAAGTGAAATTGAGTAGTTACCGTCAATATTTGGGAGTTGTTTTACAAGATGAATTTTTATTTGAAGGAAGTATTCGGGAAAATATCATGTTTCCAAGACCAAATGCTACAGAAGCAGAGCTGCAAAATGCTGTAAATGCAGCTTATGTAAATGAATTTACAGATAGATTTGATGAAGGTCTAGAAACTTTAATTGGCGAAAGAGGTGTAAAGCTTTCTGGCGGACAACAGCAGCGATTAGCAATTGCGCGCGCTATTTTAGCAAATCCAAAAATTATTATTTTAGACGAAGCAACCTCCAGTTTAGATACTGAAAGTGAGGCATTGATTCAAAAGAGTTTAAATGAGTTAATTAAAGATAGAACCACGATTGTAATCGCCCACCGTTTAAGTACTATACGTAAAGCAGATCAAATTTTGGTTATTGAAGCTGGACACATTGTAGAGCGAGGAACTCATGAAGACCTGATTGCCAAAGAAGGCAGGTATTATGAGTTGTACACCTATCAAGCAAAAATATAGGAAATGATATGATGATTCATAGAAAATATGCCTAAGACACTTAAAAAGATAAGCTTAAAACAAATTGAAAACCGGACCTAGCAAAACATAAATAATTATAAAAAGAATAATGGTACCAATACAACCGCATTTACCGCCACCTAATTTTTTTGCTCCCCATCCCGCAAGAAGTGCTCTAAATATTTTTTTCATTTTCTAAAATTTTAACTTTAAATATAGTATTAATTTAGATTGGCTAGATACACATTAACAAAAAATTCACTTTTCTGTGAGAATATTCAATTTGTAGCTTATTCACTTGTGTGTAAGCTTCCGTTAAGTCTAAACCAATCTTTAAATTTACTTCTTGGTTTAAAATAATAAATCTTTTCAGAAAGAATTAATTCTGAATTTTGTAATCGGTAACTAGTCAGTTTTTACTTCAGTAAAATAGTTCCTCGTAAAAAAGACAAGTTAAGGTCTAAAGTTAAAATTTTTGGAAGCTTTTATTTTATCCAAGAAGTATAGTTTTAACGAACTAACAGGGACCATATTATTTCAAATAAGAAAATTAGCCTCGTGCGCTCAGCTTCATTTTCAACATTTTAGCAGCTGAAGTATAGCCGCCTTCTGTGCCATCTACAAAATGTGAATGTTTTGTTTTTCTGTCTAAAACATAGCAAGACATAACCGAAGCGTGCGTGGTATGCAAACCATAAACGATCTTATTTTCATTTTCTAAATTATCTAGAAAGTTAATAAAAAGATCTATCTTGTTTTGATCTGCAGTGAAAATCGTGTTGATCATACCATCTAGCATAAATGTATGGGATAACTGACTTATTTGCTTTAAATATTGTTTTCCATCGCGCGTTAGGTTGAGATAGAAAGTGCCAATAAGTGTCGAAAACCAATTTTTTAATAAATACATCCAATCTTTACGAACTAAACTAATTTTCATTTCTTCCCAAATATTAGAAATGCTATAATTTAATTTTAAATGGGTTGATTTTATAGGCTGTCGGTTCTTAAAAGTGCCAAAAAGTGTATTCATCTTAGAAATTACCTCCTTATAAACAGCTCCCTGCTCATCTTCATGTACAGCATCTAGTAATAAACAAAGTACTTTATTTTTTGTGTCTGAAGGTTTAATTTGATTCCATCTACATTCCATTCCCCTCAAGTTTAGAAGATCTTCTTCAAATTTTTTGAAATTGTTTTCTACAAAAGTATCTTTAATAATTTCTTCCGCGCTTTTTAAACCATTTCCTAAAACAATAGGAATCGTCAACTGCTTAGTAAGCGAATGTTTAGCTAATTTTAGACTACAATTCTCTTTCATTAATTTCTTTACGGAAATAGTTCCAACCCTAAGTAATAATCCCGTGTTGGTTTTAATATGCAAACTAAAATTATCTAATACCCGTGTGACTTTTTCTAATAGAAAATCTGGAATAATAAAAGTGGCACCATCTCCACCGAAGAAATAAGGGATTTCAACGGTTTCTTTACCTTTTCTAATCGTATTTAATACCGAAATAATGGCTCCCGTAGCTGTTAAATTGATTTGATGGTGTTTTCCTGTAGCAACCGCATCGGTTGAATTTTGAATATCTACCACTACCACGTGCCAAGTCTCGGGAACAGCTGTAAAATAAGAGTCATCTGTTAATAAATCTACAAGAGCTTTCTTGGATTTTTTTAATTTGCTGTAGTAATTTATGTCTTCCAATAATTTAAATATAAATGGATGCTGCATTAGAAAACAATAGGTTTTCCAATAAGAAGTACCTGCGGATAGGGTAGAGCTAATTGCAGATACTACCAATTTTATTCTGAATTTTCACAATTATAATCAATTGATAAATTACTAATTAATACCAATCTACACACAGCTTTATCTGCTTAATTTAGTAAAATTTATAAACAAATTTTCTGGTAGTAAAAAATTAAGGAAATAGTCGATGTTATTTCTGGAAATAGTTTCAAAATTAAGGAAGTCTATTTATTGGTTATTCCCTAATATAAATCCTAGTGAATCGTTGTTATTTTCTTTGTATAAGGAATTATTTTAATTCAATTTTATCCAATAGAAGTTTAAAAACTTCATTCTTCTTATTTCCTATAAAAAAAACGACTTCTTCCATATGATCTTCAGAAAAATTGGGTTGGTTTAATTTTTTTCCGCGGAAGCTAGGATACATATTTTTTAAAAGAACCTCTATATTTTGCCATTCTCCACTTGTTTGAAAGGGAACGATGTAAGAATAAGAATCTGCGGAATTAGATTTGATCCTAAATTGATATTTTTTACCATCTCCCTTTAGTTGAATACTTATTTTAGAATAATCCTTTACCATTAATTTCTGAAACTTGTAACGCAGTAAAGAGAAACCACCATTATGCGCCAAAGAAATACTGCCATCAAAAACTCCAAAACCATCTGCATTTAATTTATAATTGCCAGATGATTCTCCGCCCATCACGACATCATCTACAACCACCCAGTCTTTAAGATTAGAATTTTTATCAAAATCATAAATTATTGTTGAATCCATAGAGTAAAATGAGGGTTATAAATGAAAATGAATAAGATCTATATACTTGTAAAATTTTTATTTCTGAAGTAAAATGAAATTTCAAATATGTTGGCATTTCAAATTTACTTTCCTTGTGTATTTCAGCGAAAATCCTGACACCATTTTTATATCTAAATGCCAATTAATATTCTACTTTCTAAAAGTCTTTTAAAATTTGCTATTACTCGGCATTGCATTATACATCTGTGATAAAGAAATTTTTTTTTACATTTTTTGTAAGTCTAAATGCTTCTGAAAATTACGTTCTAACCGATTTTTTAAAAATACTCCGAACAAATAAAAAACTATTCCTACAGCAATTAAAACCATTCCAAAAATGGAAATTTCGTTTTGAAACAAGGCAATCAGAGAGATAATTATTCCGATGGAAATCAAAAGAATAGGAAAGATAGCTATGACAGGATTTGGTTTCAAATTTAAGTTTAAGATGGAGCCTTTTTCTGACTTGATTATTTTTCCTTTTAAATAGGCCATTTGTCTTCTCATATTTGGTACATACCAAGTTATGTATGTCCAAGTGTCATAAGCTTCAAACTCATATAGACTTTTAAATTTTCCAATAAACTTTAATTTCTTTTCTTTAAAAAGTTTTTCCAACGCATCTCTTAAATCAGTATCGCTTAAACTTGAAGAATACATTGTGCTTCTAGTATTTAAAATTCTATCCATAATTTTGATTCGTGTAATTTTAAGTACACATTATTAAGTTGATACTTTTCTCTAAAAAACTCTTATCACATCGTTCTAAAATTACTTAATTTTTTTTAAATGCTTCCTAATAACCTCTTTAAGTTGAAGAAATTATTTTCTTGTTTACGCCTCAATTTCGTCTCATCAAATTTTAAACAATTAAAATCTCTAGATTTATAGGGATAATCGGTGTAAATAGAGGTCTTTCCGTTATTCTTTCAAGTAATTTACTAAGTCCTCTAATTTACTTGCAGAATCGCTCAAACCACCTTCCCGATTTCTTAACATCCAAATCTTTTTATGCTTTTGTATTAAAGTACTCAATTCGGCAGCGAGCTCTTTTTTTCTTTTGGTTGAAATGTTTTCGGTTTTCATTCCTTTGGCTTTTAAACGTTCTAAACCAAGATGAATACCAAACAAGGCTAAATTGGAAGCTTGTTTCATTTCTTTTAAAATAATATCGGCATCTACAGAAGTTGGTTTGGCTTTCTGTAGTTGAGCTAATCCTTTTTTAATTTCCTGTTTTGCTGCGATTAATCCTGTTTTGGTAAGATGTTTCGTTTGGTAATGACCTTTCATAGTCCATTTGTACCTTCGAATCATTAAATGAAAAGCATTGGCATTGCCTGCGGGAATCTCTGCTTTTAAATAAGCATTTCTCAATATTTGTAAAGCCTTAGCTGTGTAACCCGTATTGTCCTTAAAAACATAATTATTTAGCAGAAAATCTAAATTATCTAAAGCTTTTTCTGAATAATTCCAAGCGTAGCTTGCTCCTAAAACCAATGAAGGATAACTCACAGATTTGGGTTGAAAATGTCCATAATCACCCCAATCTGTAATTAAATAACCCTTGGCTTCATATTTTTTCCCTTCTATGGCTGCATTTTTTAAATTTATAAAAGCATTTTGGTTTCTACCAATTTCCGAACGCCAGCTGGAAGTACCAGGACATACATAAAAATCAACTTCAGCTTCGAAAAATTTGGCAAGATTTTCATCAAAAGGATAAGTTGCATCATAGCTCCATACCAATGCGATCATATTTTTTGGGATGTCTGGAATGAGTTCTGGATGGTTTAAAACAATATCACCCCAAAACTGAGTGAGTTTTCCATTTTTATTTATTTCTGAATTTAATTCTTTTAAGAAATTAAGGTACACTTGACCTTTCCCAATCTCATCACTTAAAGCTTTTGATTTTCCCAATCCTAATTCTACCGTTTCATCACCACCTATATTGGCATATTTACTCATGAAATTAGGTAGCAATTCAGCATATAATTCTTGCATCAATTCTAGCGACTTTGGGTTGGTTGGTGCCAATGCCGTTTTTTTTCGTTTTCCCCAAATGGTTTTACAATCTGTTTCGCATTCACTTAAATCCAAATAAGCATCATGTTTTAACCAATTTTCCATATGTCCAAAGGAGTTCTGATTCGGTACTAAATCAATTCCTTTTTTTAAACAATAGGCATCCAGGTTTTGAATTTCAAGAGCCGTTAACGGACTCGCATTCTCCCAAACCACTTTATGGTTTCTGTATGCAAAGGTGTGCTCTGTATACAACTGTAATTCGTTAATTCTCCAATCTCTCAATTGATCAATAAGTTGGTATAAACTTTCCATCCTAGGTACTTTATCCCGACTTACATCCAACATATAACCTCTTCTTTCAAAATTAGCCCAATCATTGATATCTATTCTCGGAAGTGATTTGTTTTCTGATTTGGCATAATTCAACAATTGTAGTAGGGTTTGCTTTCCGTATAGCAACGCATTACGGTTTTTTGCAATTAACTTAATTTCTGATGTATGGACCTCAAGTTGATACGCATCATAATTATTTAAGCTGGCATCTATTTGAAAATCTATAGGTATAACTCCATTTTTGGTATTGACTTTCCATTTTCCAGCGGATGCATTTTGAATACTTGTATTCAAAAAGCTTTTCAAATCTGCTATTTGCGAAGAACGAATAGCAATCACATCATTTTGAATAGTCATTTTTTGGGGTGAAAAAAGTAAGTGTTTTGATATACTGTCAGTTGCAAACAAGACACTATTGGAAAATAGGCTAAGTAAGACGATTATAAGCTTAAATTTCATAAGTTGAATTTGGATTTTTTAAATCTGTGGCAATTAATTGCATCAACTCAAACTTACTTCTTTAAGATTGAAAATCACAAATTAACTGTCTTAATTTTGGGGGAGTCGACCTATAGAATGTTATACACAATTATCTCATTTCTATATTTATTAAATCTTTAAAGCATACGAGTATGAAGCATTCGTATACAATTTTAGTTTTATTATTTCCTGCTCTTTTATTTTCTCAAGAAAAATACAAGCGTAAAAGTTATTATAAATTTTAAGATGATATTGAATTTAAAATACCTGGTTTAGGAAAGAGTCAAGCTATAGACGTTAAGACGGCTGGTAACCATTTAGGAACAAAATCAATGTACGAAATATCAAAAAAGGGCTACGAGTTCATTGAATTTTATATAAAAATTAGAAATAATACAGATGTAAAACAATCTATCGACTTAACAAAATTTCAACTCGTAGACGAAAATTCAAATGTTTATGAAGCTAATTTGTGTGCTAGTAATACAGAATTAAATGTGAAAGATTGTAAAGAGTATACGTTTGGAATTAGAGCCAATAGGAGTAAATCGGCACGAATATTTTTTAAGCCCCAAATTCCGAAGAATCTAAATGTTAAGTTTGTGCGTATTGATGAGAATGATATAGTTGAATTCTAACTTTGAAATAAAAGTGTTGAAATGAATTTGATTTAATTCTAATGTATTAAAAAAGTAGTGTTGGGCGTAGGTAAGCGAGTATTTTCGATTGAGGATTCACAAAATTTTTGAATTTTACATTATACAATGTTATATAAACTTAAAAAAACTTAAAATTTGTTCAAAAACAGTTTAGAAGAGTGGCAGGTCTACTAGTTTTTGATTTTAGTTTAAAAAACATTTCACTCAAACTATTTAGATTGTATATAAGTCAATAGTATCAAGGTGTTTTAATACACCGCTAAATATAATAGCGTTCTTAAAATGGCACTATTAGGGTAGTATCTTTTAAAATTAAAGAGTTGTGCAACGCTTACCGGTGTTGGTAAACGTTATTTTAATTTGATACATTCTTTAGTTATGGTAAGAACTTCCTCTTTACCATATTCGGCATAATAAGATATATAATTTCCGTTAGAGTTTATAACTACAAAACTTCCAAATTCAAATTCAAAAGGGAAAAAAATGTTTTCAATAATTCGATTTGAATCTTCAATCCAATTAATCCTATCGTTGTGAAAATATTTCAGGTTTTGATTATCTGGATTATTAATCCAAATTTGGTAGATATTAGGAATTTTATGTAGACTTTTTAAATAATCGTTTTTAAAAATCGTCCATTGTGATACTTTTCCAAAATATGGAGTTTTAGGAGTAGAAGAAAGATAATTAATTACTAACGTTTTAGAGGAATCAATTTTTTCTCCCGATATTCGGGAAAGATATTCTGTCAATTGCTTTGATTGTTTTTTATCCAATTTACCTTGATTCTTTCTTCTTACGAGCATTCCAATTATTAATGAATCAGATTGAATAAAGACATCGAGATTAGTTTTAGAATCATTTTGTTTGTAAAACTGTTTTTTAGTTATTTCATTTTTATTAATATCTAAAAATTTTTTTTGAAATTCCTGTGAAAATGAAAGAAGATTAATTAATAAAAATGAAATTAAAAAAAATGTTTTCATAGCTATGTTTTAATGTTTGCCAACTGGTTACATCAAATCAAAAATACACCTTTAACCTTAAAACTTGCATAATAACTACATTTTTTATAAAAATATATGTTTTTTATAGAAGTATTTGACTTAAAACCCTGCTTTATTTATAATATCAGCGACCAATTGTGGCTTCACTTCGTGTTTTCCTTTAAAAGGATGCAATTGTAATCGGTTTCCAAAAAGCCGAGTGGCGATTTGTTTTTGTACGGCTAATTTTTCTTCGGTGATGTATTGATCTTTATTTCCGTAAAGCAAAAAAACAGGAGTTTCTGGTGCTAGATAATCAAACTGTTCCGCTTGTAACTCAGGCGGAATGCTTCCCGAATGTAAAATAAGAGCTTTGGCAGGCAATTGCTTTGCTGCCATCCATCGGGTGATGATAGAAACGCCTTGAGAATAACCAAATAAGATTAAATTCTTGTCTTTTCCTGCTACTTCTTCCGCAAAGACCGCATCTAAATACTTCAATACATTTTGCATTTCTAAAGCTGTATCCTCTTTGGTGAGCCAACTAGCGCCCACGTGCTTAAAATTAGAAGATTGATAATATTTTGCTTGCGCCTGTGGAGCGATGATGTAATTCTCATCTTCATCCAAAGCTTTAAAATACTGTATAAAATATCTGCTCAAATAACCTAAACCGTGGCAGCATATCCATATATTTTTGGTTTTTGAGGTCAACTTATTTAAGCTAGAGTAGGAGTTGGTGGTTTGGTAAGTTACTTGCTTTTCTATAGAAGTCATCTTGTTGGGATTTTGTACTTTTACAAAAGTAAATTTTTCAATAGGGAATCCTAAATTAAAATGTATGAAATATAGCCACGAAGAGATTCTTGCCGCTTGCGCCAAAATGTGTAAAAATACGTTAATGGAAACGCTAGATATAGAGTTTATTGAGGTAGGGGAAGATTTTCTGACCGCCAAAATGCCGGTGACGCCCAGAGTGCATCAACCCGATGGAGTTTTGCACGGCGGGGCGATGGTCGCTCTGGCTGAAAGTGTAGGCAGCGCTGCCAGTTTCATTTTTCTAGACGGTAAACATTTTTACATTCGGGGGATAGAAATTTCTGCCAATCACATTAAAAGTATCGCTAGCGGGGAGGTTTTTGCCAAAGCTCAATTTCTCCATAAAGGAAGAACCACGCAGGTGTGGGACATTAAAATTACAGACGCCGAAGGCAGCTTAATTTCGGCGGTGAAACTGACTACCATTGCTTTACCTAAAAAATAAATTATGGACTTTTATTCTTTTCAAAATCATATACAGCAACATTTTCAACATCAATTGCCATTTGTAATGTATCGTCAGCCTGGCGAAAGTGAAGTGAAAGCGCAGTTGCAACCTAATAATACGCTAGAATATGTAAACGATTTTCAGGAAAAGGGTTTTGTATTCGCACCTTTTAATTGTTCAAAAAAGCCGATTATTTTTTCATACGCTTCCGCGGAAGCGATATCGTGTACTCAAGAATCTTTGGAGTTAGATTTAAGCATGAATCTCTGCAAAGAAGTGCTTGGCGAGCAAGGACGCTATGAAGAATTGGTGCAAAAAACGATTGATACCATAAAGAAAACCGGAATAGATAAAATAGTAGTTTCCCGAAAAAAAGAAATCTTCAAAAAAACGGATGCTTTTACGTATTTTAAAAACCTCTTAAGCCTTTATCCAGATGCGATGGTGTATTGCTGGTATCATCCCTTAGTAGGAATGTGGATAGGCGCCACGCCAGAAACTTTGGTGAAAACCGAAGGAAAACGCTTAAAATCCATGGCCTTGGCAGGAACTCAAGTTTACCAAGAAACCACAAATGTTATTTGGGGAGAAAAGGAAAAGGAAGAACAGGCAATGGTAACCAGAGCGATTGTAGAGGGTTTATCTTGCATTAAAGCGGTGAGCAATTTGCAAGTAGGAGAGCCCAGTACTGCAAGAGCAGGAAATGTATTACACCTTAAAACCAATATCACAGCTAGTTTTGAACCAGAATGTTTAGGGAAAATCATTAAAGAATTGCATCCTACGCCTGCCGTTTGCGGCTTGCCTTATAAAATGGCTTACGATTACATTCTAAAGGAAGAGAATTACGACAGAAGCTTTTATACAGGCTATTTGGGCGAATTAAATATGCAATATCAAAAAAATAGGAATCCGCGGCGTAGAAATGTAGAAAACTCGGCGTACCAATCGGTTTCTACGCAAACCAATTTATACGTCAATTTGCGTTGCATGCAAGTTTTTAAAGATAGGTTAGAGATTTATGTGGGCGGCGGAATCACAAAAGATTCTATTCCGAAAGATGAATGGGAGGAGACGCAGCGAAAAGCAGAAACTATGCAGAAGGTTTTATGAAAACCCTAACTTTAAAATCAAGCTTTCGTAAATAATAAGGTTATTTTTGTAGGAAAACACGTTATTTATATGCAAATTTCCAGCATTCCTTTGGCACAATCGGTGGTGATGTTGTGTCTTTCCAAAGATATTCACCACGTAGTTATTTCTCCAGGTTCTAGAAATGCTCCTTTAACTTTAAGTTTTTCCAATCATCCGCAAATAGAAGCCTATAGCGTAGTAGATGAGCGCAGTGCTGCCTTTTTTGCATTGGGTTTAGCACAGCAATTAAAGAAACCCGTCGCATTGGTATGTACTTCTGGAAGTGCTTTGCTGAATTATTATCCGGCAATAGCCGAAGCTTTTTATAGCGATATCCCACTCGTGGTCATTTCGGCAGATCGTCCCGTGGAGCGTATTGATATTGGCGACGGACAAACCATCAGGCAGAAAAATGTTTTTCAGAATCATATTTTGTATTCGGCTAACCTTTATTCTGAAGTAGCACTAGATTCTTTTCCTGAAAATCAAAAAATTCAGCAAAAATTCTCTGAAGCGCGAAAGCACAATGAGCGAGAAATTAATTTAGCCTTAAATACTGCCATCGAGCAAAAGGGCCCCGTACATATTAATGTTCCGTTTTATGAGCCGTTGTACGGTATGGTAGATGAGATTTTGATTTCTCCATTGGAGATAGAACCCATTCGAGAACTCAAAACAATTTCCGCGGAAGCTTTAAAAAAATATGCTTCGTTATGGAACCAAGCTAAAAGAAAACTGGTGTTGGTGGGCGTACTACAGCCTAATCAGATTGAGCAAGCTTTATTGGATGAATTGGCAAAAGATCCTTCAGTGTTAATCTTTACGGAAACAACTTCCAATCTACATCATGAAAATTTTGTAACCAGAATAGATAAATTAATTGCGCCTTTAGAAGTAAGCGAAAACCCCGAAGAAGCTTTTAAAACATTGCAACCCGAAATTCTCCTCACGTTTGGTGGTTTGGTGATTTCAAAAAAAATAAAAGCTTTTTTACGAAGTTATAGTCCGCAACAACATTGGCACGTTGATGCTAAAACGGCACTCAACACGTATTTTTGCCTCAATAAACATTTTGATATCGCGCCCAATGAATTTTTTAAACACTTTTTACCGCAAGTAGATGCACCAAAAAGTGGGTATCGAGATTTTTGGCTCGATGTAAAAGAGCGTAGAGACGTACATCACAACCAATATATTAACAGAATTCCGTTTTGTGACCTAAAGGTTTTTAGTCAAATTGTAGAGCATTTCCCTAAGCAGCAACTCATTCATTTTTCTAACAGTAGCATTATTAGGTATGCACAATTGTTTAAGTTTTATAAGGAACAATATGTGTATTGCAACCGCGGTACTAGTGGAATCGATGGCAGTAGTTCTACCGCCGTGGGCGCGGCAGTGGCTTCTAAATTCCCTACTACTTTAGTAAGCGGAGACTTGAGTTTCTTTTACGATAGTAATGCATTATGGAATAATTATATTCCTAAAAATTTTAAAATCATCTTGATCAACAATCAAGGAGGCGGAATCTTTAAAATTTTACCTGGCGCCAAAGAAACCAAAAACTTTTCTACCTTTTTTGAAACCAAGCATGAACTTACGGCAGAGCACTTATGTAAGATGTTTGGGTTGGAATATCAAACGGCGGCCAATGAAAAAGAATTGGAAGCAGGTTTGACTTCGCTGTACGCGGAAGATGAGAAGCCTAAGTTATTAGAGGTGTTTACACCGAGTGAAATTAATGATACCTATTTAAAGGACTATTTTAAGTTTATTTTGCCATAATTCAAGAAAGCTTAACTCATATTGTTTTTAATTCAATAAAAAATGGTTAATTTTAGATTTAATACTAACACTAAACAGAAACCAATATGAGTAAGTTTGATGAAAAAATAGGTGATTACCTAAAACACCTCGATGAAATTGAAGAAAAACACGATGTAGATTTGCTAAGAAAAGTAGCCAAAGGTTGCGGACCTTCAATTTATAATAAAGATGCTTCTACGGTATCTGGATCTGATCCTAAAGAAATGGAAACGGTAAGAAAAAACTTCTTAGTTAAAAAATTGGGTTTAACGGATAGCGACGAGTTAGAAAAAGGTATGAATGCTGTAATTGAAAAATATGGTAAATCTAGAAGCAATAAATATAGAGCTGTAGTGTATTACTTATTAACGAAGCATTACAAAAAAGAAGCTGTTTATAATTAATAGGAAATTTCTTATTAAAAAATAACGATCGTCTTAAAACTTCAGTTTAGATTATAAAAATTGGAGTTTGGAGACGATTTTTTTATGTTTAAATTTATATCTCCTCTTATTTCATTTTCAGATATAACGGGATATCTAACTAGATTTAAACACTTGATTTAACATGAAAAAGCTATTTAGTCGAACTTCTAAAATCTAGTAGCGTCCGCCCGAAAGAATTCTTTCGGGCGGGCAGGTCTAGCTTCTTATTTACTCACAACAAATTATAAAGTATTACCTTTGCAAAAAAATATACGCGCTTATGTTAGCTTTAGGACAAATGCACACCTTAACGATAGATAGAGATACACCTCCTGGTTTATTTCTTAAAGATGATAGTGGAAAGAAAGAGAATGAGGTTTTATTACCTAATAAATATAAACCAGAGCATTTTGAGCTAGAAGATGAGATAGATGTTTTTGTGTATTTAGATCACGACGAGCGACCTGTAGCAACCAATTTAAAACCTTATGTAAAATTAGATGAGTTTGCTTATTTACGCTGTGTAGAAGTGAATGCTATTGGCGCCTTTTTAGATTGGGGATTGGAGAAACACTTGTTCGTTCCTTTTAAAGAACAAGCCTACCCAATGAAAGAAGGACATTGGTACCTTATATTTTGTTATTTAGATGAAGCCACAGAACGTTTGGTAGCTTCTAGTAAAGTGAACCACTTTTTAGATAACGAAGAATTAACTATAGAGCCTTTTGAAGAAGTACGTCTCATTGTGACCAATAAAACAGAATTGGGTTTTAATGTAATCGTAAATGAATTGCACCAAGGTTTAATTTATCACGATGAGATTTTTCAAGAGTTAAAAACCGGTGATCAATTAAAAGGTTGGGTAAAGAAAACTAGAAAAGATAATAAGATTGATATCGGTCTTCAGCGTCCAGGATACAGAAGTATTGAGCCTAATGCACAAGCTATTTTAAATGAGTTAGAATTGCAAAATGGGTTTTTACCTTTGCATGATAAATCTTCTCCTCAAGAAATTCAGTCTCATTTAGAGATGAGTAAAAAGAGTTTTAAGCGTGCCATCGGGACACTTTATAAGCAGAAATTAATTAGTATAGAAGATAAAGGAATCCGCTTGACAGAATCCTAATTCGAACGAAGATGTCGCTTAGTTTTAGATAAGTGGCATCTTTTGCATTGTCCTAAAAAAAAACTTCTACTTTGTAGTTTAAACCTGACAAATATCAGTTTTTACAATGAGTATAGGTGCTATCTTTACCTTGTGAAAAGTGTACTCCTCCTCATAACCGCCTCGATAATGTTGATAAAGCCTTTATGGCCTATCGTAGATTACGTGATCAATTATGATCATATCGTAAGCACTCTTTGTGAGAATAAGGATAAGCCCAAAATGGAATGTAATGGAAAATGTTACCTCAGTAAAATGCTAGCAAAAGAAGCTTCAGAAGAAACGGAGAATCCTTTTAGCCATGAGACTTCAAAAACCGAAATTCCGCATGTAATTATTTCAGAATGTATTGCAGCATATATTTTTACTCCGGAAGTCATTCTGGATGCTAAAGAAAATATAGCTTACCATTCCACTTTGAATTCTTTTCAATTCATTTCAAAACTTTACCATCCGCCAGAGTTAGGATAATTAGCTATAAGTTTTTCTAAACCTTCATAGAATCAATTTAGGGAAATATTCTTTTTAATTATCAAAACTAGTACATCATGAAACTATCTATAACGGTATCTCCCTTTTGGGAGATGCGTATGGGTTGTCTAATGGGGCTTTTATTTGCGGGTGTTTTTACGTCAACACTTTTCGCACAAGAGAAGCCTATAGACAGCTTGAAGCTAACAGAGTTAGGAGAAGTGATTCTCATTTCTACTAAGCAAAATTTAAACCATCAACAACAATACAAACCATTAGCTACTTTAGATGAATTTTTAGAATCTTCCCGTAGCATTCAAATGGTAAAGCGTGGAGCTTATGCTTGGGAGCCTTCTATGAACGATATGGCTTCAGAGCGCTTGGCGATTAGCATTGATGGCATGCAAATTTTTGGCGCTTGTACAGATAAAATGGATCCGATTACCTCTTATGTAGACGTGTCGAACCTAGCAGAAGCGCAAATTGAATCTGGTCAACAAGGAGCCGTATTTGGAAATACCATTGGCGGCGGGATTAACTTAAAATTAGATAAAAGCAATTTTAAGTCTACGGGTTGGAATGCTTCCGTAGAAAGTGCTTTGGAAAGCAACAACCTTGCGCGAGTATTGGGAGGGGAGTTAAATTATTCTGATGAAAAATTTTATATCAATACCGATGCAATTTATCGCAAAGCCGACAATTATAAAGCCGGTGGTGGTAGGGAAGTGGAGTTCTCCCAGTTTGAAAAATACAACTTCTCTGTAAATTCAGGATATGCTTTAGATAAAGATAGATCCATTTCGGCTACGTTAATTTTCGACGAAGCGAGAGATGTTGGCTATCCCGCATTGACGATGGATGTTTCACTCGCAAGAGCGATTATTGGTTCGTTTAGTTTTCATCAGGATAGTCTATTTGGGAGTTTTAAGGACTGGGAAACCAAAATATACTACAATCACATTAAGCATGTGATGGACGATACCAAACGTCCAAATGTTCCAATTCATATGGATATGCCGGGATGGAGTGAGACCACAGGGTTTTACACGCAAGCAAAACTTGATAAAGAGAAGCATAATTTATTTTTTAAGCTGGATGGATTTTACAATAAGTCTTATGCAGAAATGACGATGTATCCCAACAACAGTAATGAGTCTCTCATGTTTATGCTTACTTGGCCAGATGTACGCACCAAAAATTTAGGTTTTTATGCGGAAGACTTAGTCGCATTAAATAAAGCTTCCCTAAAACTTTCAACGCGCCTGGCGTATCATTCCAATACGGTAGCCGATGAGTTTGGACTGAATAGTTTAAGGATCTTTTATCCAGAAATGCATAAAACTAATACGCGCTTTTTAAAAAGTTTTTCTGCTCAATATCACAAAGGATGGAAGGATTTTCATTTGAATACAGGTATTTCTTATGGAGAACGCGCAGCTTCAGTATCAGAAGGCTATGGTTTTTATCTGTTTAATAGTTTTGATAACCATGATTATATTGGAGATCCAAATTTAGATACAGAAAGTTCTACGGAAGCAAATATCTCTCTCAGTTATAAAAAGACAGCTTTTGAGATTACTGCAGAAGCTAATTATTTTCACGTATTTAATTACATTATTGGCGTTGTAGATTCTTCGCTAAGTACCATGAGCATTGGGGCCGAAGGTGTTAAAATCTATACCAATTTAGATTATGCACAGCTTTTTAATGCTTCGGTTTCTGGAAAATATCGTATTTCTCCGGCATTCAAATTATCAGGAAGTCTTTCCTATCACCGAGGAGTGGATAACGAGAAAGAGAATTTACCGTTAATAAGTCCGTTTTCTTATCGAAGTACACTAAATTTCTATAAAAATCAATATTCCGCATCCCTTTTCGTAAAGGGAGCAGGAGAGCAAACCGACTATAATCCTACGTATGGAGAAACAAAAACCGCAGCATACGCCACCCTTTCGGCAAGTTTTGGAAAGCGTTTCTTTATCCAAGAAAATGACTTGTTTTTAAAAGCAGGCATAGAGAACATTTTCGACACCTATTATTCAACCTATACCGATTGGAGCAATATTCCAAGGATGGGGAGAAACATCTACATCAACCTTTCTTACACGTTTAATTAACTTAAAAATCATATCAAATGAAAAATTTAAAATATATTTTTAACATTCTTATTCTTTCTATTTTCTTCGGAAGTTGTTCTAGTGATGACGATGAAATCACAGCTGTAGAAACCAATCCTGTAGAAGATTTAAACTTGTTGTATGAAATCTCTGCGGAAGGGCATACGCTGCAGATGTATTCAGAAAAAGAACAGCTAGAAGTTGGCTACAACGAAATTTCTATCCTAATCAAAGATTTGGAAACTAATCAGTATGTTACTAATGCGTCACCAACTTGGATGCCCATGATGAATATGGAAACTATGAGTCATTCTGCACCGCATACATTGCTGAATAATTCCGAAGAAAATTCTGTTTATAAAGCTTATATCGTTTTTCAGATGCCCAATAATGATTCAGAGCGCTGGGAGCTAAAACTCGATTATACTTTTAAAGAGCAAGTCCTAGAAAAAATAATAGATTTGGACGTCGTATCACCCATAGACGGACTTAAGAAAACACAAGTTTTTACAGGCAGCGATGAGACCCGTTATATTATGGCTTATGTGAATCCCAAAAAATTTCAAGTAGCGCAAAACGAATTTGAAATGGTACTTTACAAAATGGAAAACATGAATACTTTTCCTGTGGTGGAAGATTACAAAATTACCTTGGATCCAAGAATGCCGAGTATGGGCAATCATAGTTCGCCAAACAATCAAGATTTAACGTATAATATTGCTACTCAAAAGTACGAAGGTGTATTATCTTTAACCATGACGGGTTATTGGAAAATCAACTTAAAACTTCTGAATGAGAATGATGAGGTTTTAAAAGGAGAAGAAGTAACAGAAACTCAATCGGAAAGTAGTTTGTATATGGAACTGGAGCTTTAGAAATTCCTAAGAATTAACTCCGTTTAAAATAAAAGAGGTTGTCTAAAAAGTCGATTCTGTCGACCTGAACTTGATTCAGGTTCTCATAAAGATTTACGAATCAATATGATGAGATTATGAAAAAAATTCAGAATGACTGTTTCCAAAACTTTTTAGACAGCCTCTTTATTTTGTAATCCTTTTGGTACTATATTACACTACCGTATTTAAGGCAATTTCTATCATTTTAGAGAAACTGCTTTCTCGATCTTCCGAGCTGGTAGATTCTCCTGTGACTAAAGAATCTGAAATGGTTAAAATCGCTAATGCTCTTACGTTAAATTTTGCTGCAATGGTATAAAGCCCTGCTGCTTCCATCTCCACGCAAAGCACGCCATAATCTGCCCATTTCTTGTAATCTTCGGGGCCATCTTCATAAAATTGATCGCTAGAAAGAATGTTTCCCGCCTTGATGGGAATATCATTTTCTTTGGCATAGCGTGCAGCTTTCAGGAATAAATCAAAGTCGGCGGTGGGAGAATAGTCGCTATTTATAAACCGAGAATTATTAATACCCGAGGTAGAGGATGCAGCCATCGCAATCACAATATCACGCAGCTGGATGTCTTTTTGATAGCTTCCAGCCGAACCCACCCGAATCAAGTTTTTTACGCCATAATCGTTGATAAGTTCGTGGCAATAAATTAGGGCGGAAGGAATTCCCATTCCAGTTCCTTGCACTGAAATTCTTTTTCCTTGAAACGTCCCCGTATAACCTAACATTCCACGAACATTATTGTAACATTTCGCATTTTCTAAAAAGGTTTCTGCAATCCATTTGGCGCGCATTGGATCTCCAGGGAGAAGAACCGATTCGGCTATTTCGCCAGGTTTAGCTTCAATATGTGTACTCATATGTATCTTTATTAGTAGAGGTTACGATCTCGATACCTGATGAGGTACCGATTCTGCTAACTCCCATGTTTATATATTTTATGGCTGTTTGGGTATCTTTGATTCCGCCAGAGGCTTTAATTTTCATCGTATCGCCAACTTCTTCATGCATAATTCTTACATGATGCTCTGTCGCGCCGCCGGTTCCAAAACCCGTTGAGGTTTTTACAAAATCTGCGCCGGCACGTTGAGCAATCTGGCAGGCGATTCTTATTTCTTCATCGCTTAGATAACAAATTTCAAGAATGACTTTTAAAGTTTTTTCTCCAATAGCTTTTTTAATCGCTGCAATTTCTTCTTCAACAGAAGAATGCATATTTGCTTTGAGCCATCCAATATTCAACACCATATCAATTTCATGTGCACCGTTTATTATACAGTTTTCCGATTCATAAATTTTTGCTTCCGAAGAACTTGCACCCAATGGAAAACCAACCACCGCGGCAATTTTTACCTTAGAATCTTTTAATTCTTCCGCAACTAAAGCCACGTGACAACTGTTGACGCAAACGGCAAAAAAATCATATTTTTTGGCTTCCTCACAAAGTGTTACAATATCTTTTGGAGTTGCGGTGGCTTTTAATTGGGTGTGATCTATATAGGTATTTATCTTCATTATTTTTGATGTTGTTGAATGATAGAAACCAAATCGCTTTTTTGCAAAACTCCGCTTTCTCTCCACATTTGTTTTCCTTCTTTAAACAGAATCATTGTAGGAACACCACGTACTTGGTATTGTGTTGCCAGCGGTTGGTTTTTATCTACATCTATTTTTAAGATTTTAATCTGCTCTCCTAATTCTGTCTTTACTTCCTTCAGAATTGGAGCCAGGGATTTGCAAGGTCCGCACCATTCGGCAAAGAAGTCGACTAACACTAGAGTTTCAGAATTAATTATATCTTTAAAATTACTTTTCATAGTTTACAATTTTATGTTTTATCTCCACTTATTTCTACAATTAATGATCGTCAGCTTTTGGGTCTACCATCTAATTTCTTAACGCATAAAACTAAGGGTTTTTAGGCTAAGATTTTATGATAAAGGTCATTTTAGACCAGACTATACGACAAGAATTATTTAGTCTGGTATTTTTTTCAAGGTAAGACTTAGCGCTTGTTTAATCATCAGGTTTAAGAAAAAAGAGGTAAAATTAGTCGAACTTAAAAAATTCATTCAGTTTATGATTTGCATCTTTTACTATTTGTGGCGCATTAAAGCGATAACCCACCAAGAAAGAAATAGATCTTATGGTATCGTCACCCACTACATTGGCATCGTTATTTTGTTTTTGTAATGTTCCTTTCGTAATTACTCCTGCATAGAAATTCTTGGTATTATAACCCACCGATACATCTACAGAGCTCGTTGTAAGCAAGGAGGTAACGCTGCGATCGCTATCTATGGTTTGGGTCATTCCCAGTCCTAAAGAAATTCCTCCCGATACCAAAAAATGCTCATCAATTACCCAATTGTAGTGATAAGCGGGGGCAAAGGCTATGTTCACAAACCTTGCTTTGGTATTGTAATCTGCTTCTTTGGTTTGTTGCAAAGAACTGTAGTAATACAATAAAGAAGGAATAAAACTACCTGCACTTTGCAATTGCCTCTCGTTTTCAAAATTTTTGGCTTTGTAAGAGAAGTTAGGATTAAAATTAAAGGAAGTACTTCCGCCAATTTTAAAGGTTTTTAAGTTTTTTAGGTAGATGGAAGGATCATTTAATAGCTCTAAAGTCATTCCTTTTTGGTAATACATATCTAAATGCTGTATCCAGCCTCCTAGAAATAAATCGGTTGAAAAAGCGACGAGTTTAGAGGTTTTATTATCCTTATTTTCGGCTAGAAAGCCTGGTGCAAAACTCAAACTAACTGCCAAAATATCGTAATTGGCAGAAATACCTAAAGAAGTTTTTCTATTGGGTGTTAATCTTATACGTTGATCAACATTTTCATCATACAATTCAAAATTATTGGACCTGTTGAGCGTAAACATTTTGGCAGATAATTTATCCTCAAAACGTTCGTAATGGGCTTGGTCTACAATGCTGTCTTGTTGTGCAAAACCAGAATAGGAAGCGCATAAAAATAATAATATAAAAAATTTATTCATAAGAAAGGAAGAGAAATTTTGTAGTAATTTTAGTAGCGAGTAATATGAAAAGTAGGGCGGTTAGATCTTCTGTGATAAGAATTACTTCTGTAATACGGAGTAAAATAAAACGGACGCTCTTGACTTTCGTAGACCTCATTTCTTATGCCGCCGTCTGGCGTAGTACCGTTATAATTAAAATCGGAATTGGTTCGTCGGTCAAAATTAAACTGATTCACGAAAATTTTAACGTTAGAATTCATCTGAGATATTTGATTCTCTGGGAACTCATATCTATCTGCTGCCAACTGTTTTTGACGTTCTTTTGCCCACGCCATTCCTTGCATATCGATAGTCTTTTTTACATCTTCCCCATATACACTTCCTTGCGGAATGCTAAATTCTCTTTTTTTAATCTGTAATCCATAGAAATGCGTCAAAGAAGTGGCATTTCGCAGGGAGATAAAATTATCGAATCCATTGTTAGGAAAGGAGAAGCTATTAGAACCAGAAAATTCTTGCGCTTTCGCGGAAGAAAATATAATGACTAAAAAAATGAATAATGCCTTTTTCATACCAAACAATATAAGCTATAAACAGCAAAGATGGTGCTAAAGTATAAGAAACTAAAAAAGTTTTTTAGAATTTAGACTTTAGTCTATGGGTCTACTTCGGGAAAGGATTTTATGGTAAGGCGGTTACTTCCTTCCATTAAAATTCCGCTAGGATACTTACTATTGGGATACAGTGTCTCCATATATTTAATATCTTTTGAATATTGCATCGTGGTAAAAGATGAACTACGAAAGAATTTTCTAAAGCTAATTCCTTTCGGATTTAAAAAATTTCTGTCGAAATTAAAATCGTAGTCTTTTTCGAGTTCTATATTTTGAAGAAACCGAGAAAGCTTTGGAGTAGCATCTTCTTTTACCGTCTTTTGAGAATCCAATAACACATTTTTTTCTTGCCCCCAACTGTGGAAGACAAAAAAGCACATAAATACGATATAGAGGAGTGATTTTTTCATTTTTAAAGATACTTCTTTTTTGCTTAGTAAATAAAGATAATTATATGCTAAAAGAGAAATTCTTTGTTACTTCCACATCTATTATAGGATAAGGTTGGCAATTTAAATTGCTGCGGTAAATGCCGTGATTGGGATAATTACAATTAGGATCTAACCGCTTTAAAAGCTTAATTTCTCTAGTATCTCTATGAATAGAGAAGTGATTCCATTGGGAGGTAGAGTTGATTTGTTTTGCAGTGAAACCAAAATCAAATGAATAGGGTTTTTCTTCTCTAGCCATCGCCAACATTGAAAAACCAGATTTATTATCTTGTGCAGAAAATTCTTCCGTAAAGCTTTCCCAGCCAAAGGAAGTGATATTATGTTCTAAAGTTTTTGAATTATTGAGTTCTTGAGCAATTCCGGTAAACGGAAGTGCCAAGAGTAAAAAAAGTAAATAGTTTAAGTTTAAGATCCTCATAAGTTTTTGAATAACTGTCTTTACTACCTTTAATATACAAAATTAAATACAAAAGCCTTAAATTTGAAGTGTTGAAAAATTTGATAAAGCCTATTAATAGACAAGTTAAAATAATAGTAATCATTATTTTTTTAACGCAAAATGAAATTTAGACCAACAAGATTAAACGAAAATTATGAATTCAATTGCTTGGCAAACTGCCAAAGAATACGACGATATTACCTATAAAAAATGCAACGGAGTGGCGAGAATCGCCTTCAATAGACCCGATGTAAGAAATGCATTCCGACCTAAAACTACTTCAGAACTTTTAGACGCTTTTCACGATTCACAAGAAGATACCAGTATTGGTGCAGTTTTGCTTTCGGCAGAAGGTCCTTCTTCCAAAGATGGCGTGTATAGTTTTTGTAGTGGAGGCGATCAAAAAGCCAGAGGCCAACAAGGTTATGTGGGCGAAGATGGCTACCACCGTTTAAATATTTTAGAAGTGCAACGCTTAATTCGGTTTATGCCAAAGGCTGTGATTTGTGTAGTTCCCGGTTGGGCTGTGGGTGGCGGACATAGTTTGCACGTGGTTTGCGATATGACTTTAGCCAGTAAAGAGCACGCTATCTTTAAACAAACCGATGCCGATGTTACCAGTTTTGATGGTGGCTATGGTTCGGCTTATTTAGCAAAAATGGTGGGACAAAAAAAAGCGAGAGAAATTTTCTTTTTGGGAAGAAATTATTCGGCTCAAGAAGCATTTGATATGGGCATGGTAAACGCCGTAGTTCCTCACGAAGAATTAGAAAATGCGGCCTACGAATGGGCTCAAGAAGTCTTGGCTAAAAGTCCAACCTCTATAAAAATGCTCAAATTTGCCATGAACCTTACTGATGACGGAATGGTAGGACAGCAAGTTTTTGCAGGAGAAGCAACACGTTTAGCTTATATGACCGAGGAAGCCAAAGAAGGAAGAGACGCTTTTTTAGAAAAAAGAGCCCCTAATTTTGATAAAAAATGGCTGCCATAGAACCTGAAACTGCATTTATCAATAAAGCCATTCCTTCTAAGGAGTTGCCAGATTACCGTTTAGAAATTTTAGAACATGTTTCTAAAAGATTACTAAGTAAGATTGTGGCGGGATTAAGTGTTTTCTTGATTATTGTCTTAATAGTAGCCACAGTTCTCTACATTAAAGATTTATTAGCAGTTCGCTTTGTAATTTTCGGAATTTTTGGCGCTTTATTTTTGATCGGACTAATTTTTACCTATCATTTCTTTGCGCAAAAAAATTATGGTTTTGTGGTGAGAGAAAAGGATATTCTATTTCAAAAAGGAGTTTTAGTCATCAAGACAACTATTATTCCTTTTAATAGAGTGCAGCACGTGTCTACAACGCAAAGTCTTTTGGATAAATATTTTAAGCTTAAAAATGTAAAGATTTTTACGGCTGGCGGACAAGGGAGTGATATTAAAATTCCTGGACTCACTCCAGAAAAAGCCTTGCATATAAAGGAGTGGATTGCACATAAAATTGTTGATGAAGAAGTAGATGAATAAGCCTTTTTCACAGCCCGAACGGCAATCTCTGGTTGGTATTGTGCTTATTTTTTTAAGCGCTTTATACAAATCCTTAAAAGGACTTTGGGCCATTGCGGTGTACGTGATATTGGGTAAAACATCTTCCTTAAATTATACCTATGTAGTTTTGGGATTAGTTTCTTTTTCTATTCTTATTCTTATTTTCAGTATTTTTTCCTACCGGAAATTTATCTTTCATATTGATTATGAATCCGATGAATTTATATTGAATAAAGGTGTTTTTTCTTCGGAAAACATTGCGATTTCGTTCGATAAAATTCAGCAAGTGTATTTTAAACGCTCTATTATTCAGCGAATTATTGGGGTTTATAGTGTGGTGATTGAATCTGCCGGAAGCAGTGAAAAAGAGATTGAAATTAAAGCACTATCTGAAGGGAAAGCTATGTTGCTTCAACAGAAATTAAATTCTTTTATTGAAGAAAAATCTAAAGCTGAAGAAAACGAAATTGCTACGGAAAGTCTTCCTAAAGAAAAGAAAAAGACAACATATTGGGAGCATCGCTTGACATTTACCGACCTTTTAAAACTGGGGATGACAAGTAACTATTTTAGAGGCTTCGGACTTATTCTCATCTTTTTTAGCTCGTTGTACAATCAGTTCGCCGATTTGTTTACTGAAAATAAATATGCCGATGAAGCTGCGAATTACCTGAATACTTTTCAATCTGTAGGGGAGATTCTTATGGTATTGATTTTTATGTTCGTCGCTGTTTTCCTTGTGGGAATTGTGGTGAGCATTATAGAAACCTTCCTTAAATATTTTGAACTGAAACTTACGCAGAGTAGAGATAGTTTAGAATTAGAAATGGGATTAAAAACCAATACAAAAGTATCTTTACATCCCAATCGGGTTCAAATTTTGCGATTGATCACGAATCCAATTCAGCGAAAGCTAAATATGTATCAATTGCAGCTTTCTTTAACCAGCAGTACAGAAACGCATAAAAAGAATAGAATAAATATTCCTGGTTTATCTTGGGATAAAGCGACTAAGGCAAGCGAATTTTTGCATCATCACGAACGGGAGGAAGGAAAAATTTACAAGCCTCATAAGCTTTGGCTTTACCGTAGATTATTGTGGGGAATCGTTCCTTTACTTACGATGGCGATAGGACTCAACTATATTTTTGAAGTACTTTCTCTTCCTGTTTTGCTTATATTAGCATTGGTATATGTGGTTTTATTTTTCTTTTATCAATATAAAGTATACCAAAAAATAAATTTGGAAATTAGCGAAGAGTTTTTAATAAAATCAACTGGATTATGGAATAAAATTCAAGTGGTAATAGAAACGTTTAAATTACAATCCATTAGTGTAAGTCAGCCTATTTGGTTGAGAAGGCGAAAATTGGTGAATATTACTTTTCATACGGCTTCTGGAGATGTTCGATTTCCGTTAGTGAATGAAGACTTCGTAGAGCAAGTGAATTACCTACTATACAAAATAGAAACATCCACAAAAGCGTGGATGTAACTAGTTTAGTCTAGGTTTAATACGCATCGCTATGCACGCGGGCAACCGCTCTACCGCTAGGGTCATTCATATTTTTAAAACTTTCATCCCAGGCTAAAGCAACAGGACTACTGCATGCCACAGATGGCACTGAAGGCACACTTAAAGCCGCAGCATCGCTAGGGAAATGTTCTTCAAAAATGCTTCGGTAATAAAACTCTTCTTTACTGGTAGGAGTTTGTATCATAAATTGATGATGTGCATTTGCAAACTGTTCATCGCTAATTTTTGCATTTACCATTTCTTTTAAGGAGTCAATCCAGCTGTAGCCAACGCCATCACTAAATTGTTCTTTTTGTCGCCAAGCTACGCTAGCTGGCAGCATGTCTTCAAAAGCTTTTCTAAGAATCCATTTTTCCATGCGTTCCCCGTTAATCAATTTATCTTTAGGATTAATACGCATCGCCACATCCATAAATTCTTTATCTAGAAAAGGCACACGTCCTTCAATTCCCCAAGCGGCAAGGCTTTTATTGGCTCTAAGACAATCGTATTGATGTAATTTATCTAATTTTCTTACGGTTTCTTCGTGAAACTCTTTCGCATTGGGTGCTTTATGAAAGTACAAATAGCCTCCAAACAACTCATCACTACCTTCGCCGCTTAAGACCATTTTAATCCCTAAAGCTTTAATCGCTCTGGCCATTAAAAACATTGGAGTAGAGGCACGAATGGTGGTGATATCATAGGTTTCTAGGTGATAAATGACATCTTTTATCGCATCTATTCCTTCTTGAATCGTAAACTCAATTTCGTGATGTACTGTATCTAAGTGCTGAGCCACAACTTTTGCTGCTGCCAAATCTGGACTGCCTTCTAAACCTACAGCGAAAGAGTGCAAGCGCGGGTACCAAGCATTCTCTTTGTCGCCAGTTTCTATACGTTTGTTAGCATATTTTTTCGCTAACGCGGAAGTAATGGAAGAATCTAAACCTCCGGAAAGTAAAACTCCGTAAGGAACATCGCTCATCAATTGGCGTTTTACGGCGGCATCTAAAGCATCCCGAATTTCTTTGATAGAAGTTTCATTGTCTTTTACGGCGTCATAATCCATCCAATCTCTCGTGTACCAAGATTTGAGCCCTCCTTCTTCACTAGATAAATAATGCCCTGGAGGAAATAATTCTATTTTCGTGCAAATACGCTCTAATGCTTTTAATTCTGAAGCCACATAAAAAGTTCCGTTTCTGTCCCAACCCATATACAATGGAATAATTCCCATATGGTCTCGCGCAATAAAATAACTGTCTTTTTCTACATCATAAAGTGCAAAAGCGAATATTCCGTTAAGTTCATCTAAGAAATCGGGTCCTTTTTCTCGATATAAGGCCAGAATAATCTCACAATCAGATTGGGTTTGAAATTCATAATCTTGCTTTAGCTGCTTTCGCAACTCCAAATGATTATAAATCTCGCCATTGGCAGCAAGAACTAGGTTTTTATCTTTGCTATAGAAGGGTTGTTTTCCCGAGATCGGATCTACTATAGCTAAACGTTCGTGAGCCATAATAGCTTTAGTATTATTAAAAATACCACTCCAATCGGGTCCGCGATGGCGTATCTTTTTTGACATCTTTAACACTTGAGGTCTTAAACTCTCTACCGATTCTTTTAGCTCAAAGGCACATACAATTCCACACATAATCTTTCTATTTTTAATTAAACTTCAATTTTTGACATAAAAAAACCCGTCAAGTTAAAAAACCTGACGGGCTATATATTCGCGACAAGTTTTTGTTACGGGAACTGATTATTATTATTATTTAAGTTCATTGTTAACATAATGCTTGTCTTTTATTCTTTAATTTTTATAAATATACTATAAAAATATAAAACTTGAATGTTATTTTAATAAAATTATTTTAATGAAGGGAACTGATTAGGATCTACTTCGTTGAAAATCTCATATACCTTATCAAAAATATCTTCTGCAGAAGGTTTAGAGAAATAATCTCCATCGGTTCCATACGCAGGTCGGTGCGCTTTAGCCGTCAAGGTTTGAGGCTTGCTGTCTAAATGCTTGTAGGCGTTTTGATTTTCTACAATTTCTTGTAAAATATAAGCTGAAGCTCCTCCAGGAACATCCTCATCAATTACCAATAACCGGTTGGTTTTGGCCACACTTTTTACCATATCCTGATTAAGATCTAAAGGAAGTAAGGACTGCACATCTATAATTTCTGCATTAATTCCCACTTCTAATAAATCTTTTGCAGCTTGCTCAATAATTCTAAGTGTAGAACCGTAAGAAACCAAAGTGATATCTTCACCTTCTCTTATGGTTTCTACCACACCTAAAGGCGTTCTAAATTCTCCTAAATTATTAGGCATTTTCTCTTTGAGTCGATATCCATTAAGGCATTCTACAATAAGACCAGGTTCATCACTTTCTAATAAAGTATTGTAGAAACCAGCGGCAACGGTCATATTACGAGGTACCAAAATATGAATTCCTCTTAGTAAATGTACCAATCCTCCCATAGGAGAACCACTATGCCAAATCCCTTCTAAACGGTGACCTCTAGTTCTTACTATAAGCGGTGCTTTTTGCTTTCCTTTAGTTCTATAATGTAAGGTAGCCAAGTCATCACTCATAATTTGTAAAGCGTACAAAATATAATCTAGGTATTGAATTTCGGCAATAGGGCGTAGGCCTCTCATCGCCATTCCAATTCCTTGTCCTAAAATAGTAGCTTCGCGTATTCCAGTATCAGCAACTCTTAATTCGCCATACTTTTCTTGCATCCCTTCTAGACCTTGGTTTACATCCCCAATGTTTCCAGTATCTTCTCCAAAAATTAAGGTTTCTGGCTTATTGGCGAAGATTTTATCAAAGTTTTCGCGAAGTATCAATCTTGCATCTACTTCTTCCGCATCAGCGTCATAAGTAGGTGCTATCGCATCAATATTTAATGCAGAAAATTCACTTTCACTATGCAAGTGACTGCTATAATCGGGCTGCGTTATTTTGATATAATTATCAATCCAGTTAATCAATTCACTTTTCGCGGAAGTATTTTCTTCTCTTACATAACGTAAAGCTTTTCTTCCTGCTCTAAGAATTTGATGTTTTTCTGGATTATCGAGATTTTCTATTTCTTGTTTTAAAGGCTGAATGAAGTTAGCATTAGAAGTGCTTTGCGCTACACTATCTAACAAGCCTATCATTTCTTTTTGAGCGGCTTTAGGACCTTGTGTTACTTCGTTCCAAGCTGCTTTTTTACCTTCTCTAACTATTTTCTTAGCTTCTTTTTCTAAAGCTTTTAATTCTTCTTCGGTTGCTAGATCGCTTTCTAGCATCCATTTGCGCATTTGTACGTTACAGTCATATTCGCGCTCCCAACCCAAACGATCTTCACTTTTATAGCGTTCGTGAGATCCAGAAGTAGAATGTCCTTGAGGTTGAGTTAATTCGTAAACATGAATTAAAACAGGTACGTGTTCTTCTCTAGAAATCTTACTTGCTTTTTGGTAAGCTTCCATTAATTCTGGATAGTTCCAACCCTTTACTTTAATGATTTCATAGCCATCGCCATGTTCATCTCTTTGGAAACCTTTTAAGATCTCTGAGATATTTTCTTTGGTGGTTTGGTATTTAGCAGGTACAGAAATACCGTATTCATCATCCCAAACGCTAATTACCATAGGTACTTGCATCACTCCGGCAGCATTGATGGTTTCCCAAAAAAGGCCTTCACTTGTACTAGCGTTACCAATCGTACCCCAAGCGACTTCGTTTCCATTGTCAGAAAATTGGGGAGCAATATCTATACCTTCTACGTTTCTATATATTTTTGAAGCTTGAGCAAGTCCTAATAATCGAGGCATTTGTCCTGCGGTAGGAGAAATATCTGCACTCGAGTTTTTTTGTTCCGCAAGATTTTTCCAAGTTCCATCTTCTTGAAGACTGTGGGTTCCAAAGTGTCCACCCATTTGTCTTCCTGCAGCCATAGGTTCTTTTTCTAGGTTGGTGTTTCCGTAAAGTCCAGCAAAAAATTCTTCTACAGAGAAAAGATTTAAAGCCATCATAAAGGTTTGATCACGGTAGTACCCCGATCTAAAGTCACCATTTTTAAAAGCTTTGGCCATGGCTAATTGAGGGACTTCTTTGCCGTCGCCAAAAATTCCGAATTTAGCTTTTCCTGTTAATACTTCACGACGTCCTAATAGACTACATTCTCTACTAATTACCGCAGTTTTATAATCTTGAATCACCTCCTTTTTAAAATCTTCAAAGGAAAGGTCTGTTTTTTCTATAGTTTTCTCTTGCATGGAGTTCAATTTTAATAATTTGGAACCTTGCGAAGGTAAGAAAAATGATTGTAACTTTCAATGAAAAAAATGGGTGCTAGATTGATGAATATGCAGTAATTTTTATTTTAGATAAGATATGTTTAATAAAACCAATAAAATGTGAGTATTATTGCGAATAGTATAATTTAATACCATCTTCTTTTGAATAGCTTAATTAAAGTATTAAAATCTAGGGATACGATAAATCTTATTTTTTGATCATAATCTGGTTGTGCAACTTCCCAGCCCAGATTGGAATATACAGGAAAGAAAAGCTCGAAATAATCTTGCACTAAACTTACTCTAATTCCAGTATCGTATAAAAACTCTGCTTTACTACCTTTATTCTTTACAAAACCAACATCTCCATAAGCGTGAATCCAATTCCATAGCGTAAAGCTTCCGTTGAGCGAAGTAAGCCATTGGTTAGCAAAAGCAGGCTGCAATTGTGATTTAAAACCCCCTTCGGCTTCAATGTATTGCTGACTAAAAAGTCCTTGATCTTCACTTCTTCCGTAGTAATTATAATCAAAGAGATAATCTGTGGGGCGGTCTAGCGCAAAACTAAAATAATCTGAATCTTTGGCATCATTAAATAAGAATGCGCCTGCAAAAAAGCGAAGTTCAATTTGTCTATTGTTTAAAAATAATTTTCGCCATTTAGAAGTTACTGACACCTTACTAAATTTCTTGGCTACTTGATAGTCAAACGTTCCCGTAAAATAGTCGGCAAAATTGCGATCACTAAAATGATACCTTGCATTTAAAACGCTATAATCTGGCTCATCTATAGTATTTGACACATCACGATCTCTAAACACATTAATACTACGTATGCTAATGGATTGCTTTTCATTGCTGCGTAAATCTTTATTTCTAAAACCAATGCTAAGATAGGGGGAAACTTTGTGGTAGTATAAATCATTCGCATAAGAGAATCGCGTTCCACTTAGGCCAAACCGAACTCCGTATAATTCTTGATTTTGATATTGCTTGGAATACGATATGGAAGCCGAGCCCAAAACAGCACCACTTTTAAAACCGTATTTTGGCGCAATTTTATAATTAAGGTTTCGTGCTAAAACAGTTTTGTTATATAATTTTGGACCAATGGTAAAGCCATCGTAGAGGTTGTAATCAAACTCTGGGATAAGAAATAGTTGTTGGTAATAAGGGTCTTCAATATCTAAAAGCAGCCTAAGTTGTATGGGTTTATCTAACCAAGTGGTTACTTTTTTATAATTGTCTCTTTGATTAAATTCAGGAATAACAGCTTCATAATTTAAAGCCAAACGTTCTATATTTTTTGCAGAAATAGTCACTGTCTTTTCTTCTACAAATTGATCTACCCAAGTTTTGGAAACAATGTCTTTATCTTTAATTCCGTAAAGGGAAATAGGAATCTTTTTACCTGTTTTATTCTTAATGGTGACCCGCAAAGAATCCCCTTCTTTTTTTACCTTAGATATTTTAAAATCTATATGGATGTTGTTGCCTACATATTCCTCAAAAAACCAATCGGTGTCTTTGTTTGTTTTGTTAGAAATAATTTTCTTAAAATTAGCAGTAGTTGTTGGCTTTAAACGATTTTGTGCGTAAAAATCTTTAATTGATTTGTTAATGACTTCATCGTCTTGTAGGTAATCTTTTAAATAATTAAGCCCGACTCCAGCTTTGTAAGGGTTGGCAATATTTTTATTGAATTTAATGAGGTTATCATTTTCCTCATTTAATGGCTGATTTAAGTTTACGCGCGCCATATTGAGATACAACAAAGGATAGCGGTCATTAAATTCTAAATCTGCCGCGTGAAACCATCTTATTCCCACAATCTCACTAAAAGAGCCTAATAATTTGGTGTTTTTATAAAACTGCTCCACATAATCCATTAAAAGATACGTGATGATACCTTCATTGAGCCAACTTTCTTTTCTAGGATTGAGAATAAGCGTATTTTCTAAATAACTACGGGTGATGGTTTTTAGCAGCTTGATGTCGTATTGAAAACCATCTGGAAAAGGCCTTATAAAACTAGGCAGTTGATTTAGTCCATAAACTGGATTTGACAGATAATCCTCTTCAGAAATCATCAAATTATCGTGCGGAAATTCTCCTAAACGATGATCTAAATAATGCGTAATTCTATCTATAATAAGCGCCTTCATTTCTGGTCTTAATCCGTCGTCCTCTACATTGGTAATGATATTAAGCTTATCGGTCTCAATGGTTTTAAAATTAGTGGTATTTATAATGTGAAGCTTGGTATCTACCTGATTATTTTCGCTAAAGCGGAATTGATTCGTGTGGGCTAGAATGTTTTCTCCTACTTTAGTAAAATCTGAAACCACGAGATATCCTTTCGGAATTTCTAAATTGAGATCAATATCATATGGATGTACATACAGGTCGTTAAGATCTTTATTGCTATAAAACTGCCATTCGCCATCTTGAAAAACCGAAGGTAGTATCAACCAATATCTTAGTTTAAGTCCGTTTTTGGCAGAACCGTATCGAGTAAACTTGTCTTTAGGTACTTTTATGCGGTATCGAAGTTTAATACTAACCTCTTCCTTAGGAAACAAAGGCTTATTTAATTCAATTTTTATAATGTCTGGATGCTGATCTGGCCGAGACCAATTCAGAATATCCTGATTATGTTTTGTGATAGAAAAAACTTGTGTATTACCTCTTTCATCGCCTTTTGCATAATGAAAATTACGTTGAAATTCTTCTTCGAAACGTTGTGCTAATGGAGTTTGTTTATCTCTAAAACTATTGGCCCAATCTGTTAAATAGATCTCTTGTAAAATCTGCTTACTGGTATTTTTGTAGGTGATTTCTTGGCTAATCTGTATGATTCTATTTTCTATATCAACCTTGGCGTCTACGCGCATGGAAGATTGACCCGCGACAAGGAGACAAGAAATTACGAGTATAAAAAAGAGAGGAATGCGGTATTTCAACCTTTATTGAATTTAATAGATTTACAAATTAAAAAAAAATGCTACTTAAAAGTATACTTCTAAGTAGCATAAATTATACCTAATTTTAAAATTTTTAGAAATTGGGGCTTAAATTAAACTGTTCGTAGAATTTATCTAAAATATCAATCACTTCCTCTTCGGTATCTACCATCTGAACCAAGTCCATATCTTCTGCACTAATATTTTTAAAAGAATCTAATAACGTAGTTTGTACCCACTCAAATAAACCTCCCCAAAACTCGGTTCCTACTAAGATAATAGGAAACTTATCAATCTTATGCGTTTGGATTAAAGTAATTGCTTCAAATAACTCATCTAAAGTTCCAAAACCCCCTGGCATTACTACAAAACCTTGAGAATACTTTACAAACATTACTTTTCTAACAAAAAAGTAATCAAAGTCGAAGCTTTTATTTTTGTCAATATAAGGATTATCGTGTTGCTCAAAAGGCAGGTCTATGTTTAAACCTACTGAAACTCCGCCAGCATTATGAGCTCCTTTATTTCCGGCTTCCATAATTCCAGGACCACCTCCAGTAATCACTCCGTACCCGTGTTCTACAATCTTTTCAGCAATATTAGTAGCCAGTTTATAATATTTATGTTCTTTATCTGTTCTAGCAGAACCAAAAATGGAAACACAAGGTCCAATTTCGCTCATACGTTCGTAGCCTTGTACAAACTCTGCCATAATTTTAAATAGTGCCCAACTGTCGTTGGTTTTAATCTCATTCCAGCTTTTGTTTCGCTGTTCAGTTCTCATAGTACTCATAGTTCAAAAATTTACAAGACGGCTAATGTAGTTCTTTTCTTAAGAATTTTGCCGTATAACTTTTTTTATGCTTTATAATTTCTTCAGGAGTTCCTTGGGTTATTATTTTTCCTCCATTTTTTCCGCCTTCATAACCAATATCTATAATATGGTCTGCGAGTTTAATCACATCCATATTGTGTTCAATAATAAGAACTGTATTTCCTTTATTGGCAAGCTTATTTAACACTTCCATCAAGACGCGAATATCTTCAAAATGTAAACCTGTGGTAGGTTCATCTAAGATATAAAAAGTGTTCCCGGTATCGCGCTTAGATAATTCTGTAGCTAACTTTATACGCTGTGCTTCTCCGCCAGAAAGCGTTGTACTTTGCTGTCCCAGTGTAATATATCCCAAACCTACATCCTGAATGGTTTTTAGTTTGCGGTATATTTTAGGAATTTGATCAAAGAAACCTGTAGCCTCATCAATCGTCATTTCTAACACATCACTAATCGATTTTCCTTTATATCTAATCTCTAGAGTTTCTCTGTTAAAACGTTTTCCTTGACAAGTTTCACATTCTACATAAACATCTGGTAAGAAACTCATTTCAATTACGCGTAAACCACCGCCGCGGCAGGTCTCGCATCTTCCACCTTTTACATTAAAACTAAAACGACCGGGTTTATAACCTCTAATCATCGCCTCTGGGGTCTTGGCAAATAAAGATCTAATTTCTGTAAAAACGCCAGTATATGTGGCAGGATTAGAACGCGGAGTTCTACCAATTGGCGATTGATTGATGTCTATTACCTTATCAATATGATCTAAACCTTTAATGCTTTTGTAAGGTTCTGGGACTTTTACACCATTAAAATAGTGTGCGTTCATAATGGGGTAGAGGGTGCTATTAATTAAAGTAGATTTTCCACTTCCCGAAACACCAGTTACCACGATCATTTTTCCTAAAGGAAGCTTTACAGAAACGTTTTTTAAATTATTCCCTGTAGCTCCTTTTAATTCTATAAACTTTCCGTTTCCTTCTCTTCGTTTCTTCGGAACTTCAATTTCTTTGCTTCCGTTAAGGTAAGAAGCAGTAATAGTGTTGTGTTTTAAAATCTCTTTAGGCGTTCCTTCACTAATGATTTCTCCACCAAGTTTTCCAGCAAACGGGCCAATATCTATCACATAATCTGCGCGCTCAATCATATCTTTATCGTGCTCTACCACAATTACCGAATTTCCTACATCGCGCAAGGCTTCTAAAGAGTTGATGAGTTTTTCATTATCACGCTGGTGCAAACCAATACTGGGCTCATCTAAAATGTAAAGTACTCCCACTAACTGAGATCCAATTTGTGTTGCCAAGCGAATTCGTTGCGCTTCTCCGCCAGAAAGGGATTTAGAACCTCTATTTAAAGAAAGATACGTAAGACCTACATCTACCAAAAATTGCAATCTCGTCTTGATTTCTTTAACAATCTCTTCGGCGATTTTCCATTGATTTTTAGTTAAATGCTTCGGAAGTTCTTCAAACCATTCGGCTAATTCTAGAATGTCTTTTTGCGCTAATTCAGCAATATTATTTTCGTTTACTTTAAAGTAAAGCGATTCTTTTCTAAGACGTGTGCCTTCACATTGAGAGCAACTCACCTTATCCATATAGGCTTTAGCCCAACGCTTTAGAGAAGCAGAATCATTGTGATTAAATGTACTTTCTATAAACTTAGCAACGCCTTCAAAATCTATTTTGTACGATCTACCAACGCCTAACTGTTTTGAATTTACTTCAAATTTCTCTTTTCCTCCGTAAAGAATCATTTCTAAAGCTTCTTTAGGAATGTCTTTTATAGGATCTGAAAGTTTGAAATCAAAACGCTGCGCAATCAATTCTAACTGCTTAAAAGCCCAGTTCTTTTTTTGAGGTCCGTGCGGATCTAAACCACCCGCTTTAATAGACTTTTTATCGTCTGGAATAATCTTTTTGATATTCACCTCGTACAAAGACCCAATGCCGTTACACTTGGGGCAAGCGCCTTTTGGGGAGTTAAAAGAAAAATTATTGGGTTCTGGATTAGGGTAAGAAATTCCTGAAGTAGGACACATAAGCGTTCTACTAAAATACCTTCCTTCTTCTTTCCCGTGCTCTAAAACCATCAAGACATCGTCTCCTTGGCTCATAGCCGTGTTAATACTTTCCGCTAATCGCTTATCTGTATTTTCTCCTTCTTCTATTTTAATGCGATCAATCACCACCTCCACATCGTGGGTTTTGTAACGATCTAGTTTCATTCCTTTTTCAATATCCCTAATCTTCCCATCGGTTCTTACTTTTACAAAACCTTGTTTGGCTACTTGCTCAAATAATTCTCTATAATGTCCTTTTCTAGACCGAACTACGGGTGCTAAAATATTGATACGCTTTCCTTCAAACTCTTCTTTAATCAGCGATTTGATTTGCTCATCGCTATAGCTTACCATTTTCTCTCCTGTTTTATAACTATAAGCATCGCTGGCACGCGCGTATAACAAACGCAAGAAATCATAAATTTCTGTAATGGTTCCTACGGTACTCCGGGGACTTTTACTGGTTGTCTTTTGCTCAATAGCAATCACAGGAGAAAGTCCATCGATTTTATCTACATCGGGACGTTCTAAACCGCCTAAAAATTGACGCGCATAGGCAGAAAAAGTTTCGATATACCTGCGTTGACCTTCGGCATAAATGGTATCAAATGCTAAAGAAGATTTTCCTGAGCCAGAAAGACCTGTAATCACCACCAATTGATTTCTTGGGATGTTAACATCGATGTTTTTTAGGTTGTGGACTCTTGCGCCTAAAACCTCTATATATTCTTCGAATTTTGGCATAATTTTTTACAAGGCACAAATTTACTCAAACTATTGAAATTGAGAAAGCACAGTTCACAAAGCTTTAATAAAATTTAGTTGTTTTTCACTTAGATTTTAGATCGCTAGCGCTTTTAGATTATAGAATTTAGGTTTTAGAATTTGTTTCGGAAGTAATTTTTTTAGCTATTTGCAAACATTTTGACGCATCCTTTTGAATAAAATCTCATCTTTTAAAAAACATAACAATGAAAAAAAGCCTAATTTTTTTAGCTTCTATTATAATCTTGTTAGCGTGTGATACGGCATCAATTGATTTAGACGATGAAAACTATATGTTTGATGGAAGAGGCGGAGTTAAATGTGAAGTAAATGGGGATTTGTTAAAACCATCTGTGGTCACTAGTCCAGGTGCACGATCGGTTTGGTTTAGTTTGGCTGACTATAATGATTTAAATCGTATGTCTCTTTCGTTTAGAAACAGAGGTAAATCACCAGATTTCATATCTCAATTTATAACAATAGAAGTCACTGGTATTAGTACGGTTTCTTCAATGGTTGGTAATACTTATAATCTTAGTAATGAACCAAATCAAGGGGAATATAGTATTGATTCGGCTAGTTCTATCTACGAAACAAATAATCTTCATTTTGGAACCCTAGAAATTGTATATCATGACATTGATAATTTTATATTAGGAGGCACTTTTGAGTTTGATGCAGTAAATGAGAATGGAGAAATTGTAGAAATAAGAGAAGGGGAATTTGACTTAAAGTATTAAAAAACGATTTGCAAACACCATGCAGAACTAATTTACTGGTTCTAGGCTACTTAAGGAAATTCTTGCGGATTTTTATTCGGGTTTTATTTGCTAAATTATGTGCTTAACCTCGCAAATAATTATAAATAAAACTGTCATGATTTTTGATATAATTCATCAATCAGCGTTAATTCTTTCTTACTATACGCGATCAATTCCGTAAAGAAAAGGCTAAACTCGTGCTCTAATTCTTCGTAAAAAGTACGCAGTTCTACGATGGACTCATGTAGAGGAATATTATGTATAATGCGACGATTCATTTGGGTAAGAACCGTTTCAATTCCTTCTATAGACGCATAGCTCACCAACCAGTTTTGCGCTACCATATATGGGTAAAATCTTTGAACTGATTTGGGTAGAAGCTCAAAATGAATTTCTAGCAAATTATAAAAGTGATCTACATATTCGGCTAAAGGAATTTGGGAGTAAGATGTCCAATTTTTAGCGAGAAAATGATCATAGAAAACATCCATGATCACACCATTGTAATGACCATATTTTGCGAAAAGGCGATGCGCACTTTTATAAACAATCGCATGCGCATCTGTAAAAGAGTCTATTTTACGATGCAATAAAATCCCTTTTTGCATTTCTAAGGGAAGACTTTTATATTTTTTTCCTTTAATAGGATCGGCAGCAAAATTGCCTATTTGCACTAAATCTCGATCTTGAGAAAGGTAGATGTGGGCTAAAAAATTCATTTTTCTAAAGTAAGCTTAATAATAAGTTTGAGCAAGATTTTTTACAGCATCTATTTGCGCTTATATTTGTACTTTAATTAAACGAAGCAATTTATGACATTAATAAAATCAATTTCAGGAATTAGAGGAACCATTGGCGGAAACGTGGGCGATAATTTAACACCCGTAGACGCGGTAAAATTTGCTGCTGCTTATGGTTTTTGGATCAAACAGCAAACCAATAAGGAAGAATATAGAGTAGTGGTTGGTAGAGACGCTAGAATCTCTGGAGAAATGATTCAGCAACTTGTGATGAATACTTTGGTAGGATTAGGAATACACGTTATAGATGTAGGACTTTCTACCACGCCAACCGTAGAAATGGCCGTGCCTATGGAGCATGCAGACGGCGGAATTATTTTAACCGCAAGTCATAATCCAAAAGAATGGAACGCACTAAAACTCTTAGATCATAAAGGAGAATTTCTTAACGGAAAAGAAGGTGCAAAAATTCTTGAAATTGCTGAAGGGAATGATATCGCTTTCGCGGAAGTAGACGATTTGGGAAGAATTAGTGTGAATGATGCCTATATTGATTTGCATATTGAAGAGATTTTAGATTTAGATTTAGTGGATGCGGAAGCCATTAAAAAAGCGAAACTTAAAGTAGTAGTGGATGGCGTAAACTCTTCAGGAGGAATTGCGATTCCTAGAATTTTGGAAGAATTAGGTGTTGAGGTAGTGAAGCTTTATTGTGAACCTACGGGAGAATTTCCGCATAACCCAGAACCTTTAAAGGAGCATTTGGGAGATATTTGCGAATTAGTCGTAAAAGAAAATGCAGACTTAGGCGTAGTGGTAGATCCAGATGTAGACCGTTTGGCTTTTATCGATGAAAAAGGAAATATGTTTGGCGAGGAATATACCCTAGTAGCTGTCGCAGATTATGTTTTAGGAAAAAAGGGTGGAAATACAGTAAGTAACCTTTCTTCGTCTAGAGCCTTAAGAGATATAACCGAAAAGCATGGAGGTTCTTACCAAGCCAGTGCCGTAGGAGAAGTGAATGTGGTGCAATTAATGAAAGATACCGATGCTATTATTGGCGGAGAAGGAAATGGCGGAATCATTTTTCCAGAGTTGCATTACGGGCGTGATAGTTTGGTAGGAGTCGCTTTGTTTCTTACCTATTTAGCAGAGAGAGAAATAAAAGTTTCTGAATTAAGAGCTACTTACCCTGCCTATTTTATGAGTAAAAATAAACTACAATTAACTCCGGAATTAGATGTGGACAATATCTTAGAAAAGATGGCAGAGAAATATGCCAGCGAAGAGGTTTCTACGATTGACGGTGTTAAAATCGATTTTCCTGAAAATTGGGTTCACCTAAGAAAATCGAATACAGAACCGATCATAAGAATTTATACCGAAGCAAAATCACAAGAAGAAGCTACACAACTAGCCGATAAGATTATTGCAGAAATAAAAGAGATTGCAGGATTGTAAAATCTTGGATACCCTTAAATGCTAAGCCCATCTTTCCTTCCGGAAGATGGGCTTTTTTTATAGTTGAAACACTAGACTGTTTTAAAAATCCTTCCTATTAAACTTCCAACGTTTATGCGTCCAGAGGTAATATTCGGGTTGGTTTTTAATTTGTTTCTCTAGTTCTGTAAAAAAGATTTCGGTAATTTTAAAATCTTCATATTCTTTAGGATTTTCCGCTAAGGGAGAAAAAGTAGCTTCATAAAAGCCGCGTTTCACTTTCTCTACTTTTAAGTACATCACCGCAAAACCAAGTTTTTTAGCCATTGCTTCAGAACCTGTAAAAACCGGAGTTTCTACACCCATAAAGTTGCTCCAAACCTTTATTTTACTCTTTTTTGGGGACTGGTCTGAAATCATATAATAACTTCCTTTTTGACCGTCTCTTTTATTACGAAGCATAGTTGGGATTGCCTCTCTACTATTAATAAGGGTGGTTCCTAAATTGGCACGAATATCTTTAATTAATTTGTCAAAATATTCATTCTTTAGCTTCTTATAAATAGCATATCCTTTGTTATTTGTATCGTAATAATTAATGGCGGTTGCCCATTCGTAGCTGGCATAATGACCGCACATAACGATAACTCCAGGAGAACTTTTTTCCAATCGTCGAAATTCATCTACATTTTTATAGACAAATCTCTTTTTAAGTTGTTTTTCAGAAATGCTTAAGGTTTTAATCATCTCTAAAAAGATATCGCACATATGATGATAAAAAGCTTTTTCTATATTTTTTAGTTCTTTATTTGTCTTGTTAGGAAAGCATAATTTTAGATTGCTTTTTACTACATCTTTGCGGTAACCAATAAGATAATACGCTAGAAAATAAAGAATGTCTGAAAGCAAATAAAACAAGGGAAATGGCAAAATAGAAATAAGCCATAACAAAGGATAAAGAATATAATAGATAAACTTGCCCATGAAGTTGAATATGCGCAAATATAAAATTAAAATCCAATTCCACGTTTTTTGCTAAAATTATTTATCTAAACGATGTTTCCAGCGTTTATGCGTCCACAAGTAATAAGCTGGTTTTTTTACGATTTGATCTTCTAAAAGCTTGAAGTAAAGATCGGTAATTTGATAGCTTTCTACCTTTTGAGGTTCATCAGAAAGCGGTACAAACTCAGCTTCATAATAACCGCGTTTTACTTTTTCTACGTGTAAATACGTCATACTTAAATTAAGACGTTCTGCAATATATTCGGCGCCAACGAAAGCGGGAACTTCGTGGTTTAAGAATTTTACATAATGCTTTGCCCCTTTGCGTTTAGGAGATTGATCTGCAATCATAGCATAGCTTGCTAATATTCCTTCTTGTTGTTGTCTAAGCATTTTTTTAGGAACGCTTTTGCTCGCTAACATTTCTGTATCGTATTTAGATCGTATGCTTTTAATTAGATGATCAAAATACTTGTTTTTTATAGGTTTATAAACGCCATGGGCTTTAAAGGTAAGTCCGTAAAAATGCAATGCGTTTACCCATTCATAACTTGCGTAGTGCGCCATTAAAATGACGTAGCTTTTTTTTAGAGACTCTAACCTTTCCAGTTCTTCGGGATTTTTAATGACAAAGCGTTTTTTTAATTCGGTATCAGAAATACTTAAACTTTTAAAAGTTTCTAAAAATAAATCCGTAAAGTGTTTATAAAACTCTTTTTCAATAGTTTTAATCTCCATTTTGTCCTTCTTGGGAAAAGCTAAACTAAGATTTTGGGCAACTGCTTCTCTTCTATACCTTACGATATGATATATAAAAAATGTCAAAAAATCTGAAAAAGCGTATAGAAGTCGAAAAGGTAATATTGAAATTAACCAGAGGATTGGGTAAACCATCCCATATGCTAATCTTTGCATTAGAAATAGAATTTTTACAAAGATAACGTATCTTTGAATACTAACAAACATTACACATGGGAGATATAGAAATCATTACTTTGGTCATCATCGCTATTAACGCGATAGCTTCTTTTAAAGGCTTTAATGATGATGAATTTTTTGAAAAATATAAATTTAATATAGGTAGAATTCGGGCAGGAGAAAAGATTCGATTTTTGACTTCTGGATTTTTACATGTAGATATGTCTCATCTATTTGTAAATATGCTCACCTTATATTTCTTCGCTAATGTGGTTATTTTCAATATGGGCGCGGCTCAGTTTCTGCTTATTTATTTAGGAAGTTTACTTTTGGGTAATCTCTTCGCATATTTTTTTCATAAAGAGGAGCCATTTTATACGGCGGTAGGAGCCAGTGGTGCGGTAATGGGTGTCTTGTATTCGGCTATTTTATTACAACCAGATATGATGTTAGGTTTGTTCTTTATTATTCCTATTCCAGCGTATGTTTTTGGAATTGGATATTTACTTTATACGCTTTACGGAATGCGAAGTAAGCAAGACAATATAGGCCATGATGCGCATTTTGGTGGCGCTATGGGAGGTTATATTCTTACCTTAGCACTTTCTCCTTGGGTTTTTACCGAACATCTACTGATGGTTTTTTTATTACTGATTCCTATTTTACTCCTCCTTGTTTTGAAAAAAACCAACCGAATTTAAAATTTGGTATCTTTATTGGAATAGATTGGAATAGACTTTAAAAACAATACAGATGAAAAAACTAATTTTTAGTATTTTAATGCTGGTAGCTATCAGCAGCTTTGCACAATCAGAACCTTTTGGAGTGCAAGTGATGGGAGAAGGAAGCATTATGGCAACTCCAGATGAGGTAAATCTAAGTATACGAGTAGAGCACGAAGGTAATACTGCTCAAGAAGTGAAAAATGCTGTAGATAAAGATGTAAAAAGTGTTTTTCAATTTTTATCTAAAACGGGGGTTAAAGATAAATACGTTCGTACAGAATATTTAAACGTGAATAAAAACTACCAATACCAAACTAAAACCTATAATTATGTAGCCAACCAAGCAATTTCTATCAAGCTAAAAGATTTGGCTAAATATGAAGAAGTAATTTCTGGTTTATTGGCTACTGGTATTAATAGAATAGACGGAATCCAGTTTGGTTCTTCTAATATGGACGAGTTAAAGTCTCAAGCTAGAAAGAAAGCTATTCAAAATGCTAAAGCTAAAGCAGAAGAGTATATTGAAGAGTTAGGACATCAATTAGGAACGGTAAAATATATCGCTGAGGTAAGTTCTTCTCAGCCTTATCCTGTTGCTTATAAGAATGCAGCGATGTTGCAAAGCGAAAGCAGTGGAGATGAAAATTCCCCAAGTATTTCTCTTGGAGAAATGGAAGTAACGGCAAAAATACATGTTCGTTTTTCTATTATTGAAAAGAATTAATCAAAGAAGTTGAAAGCAAAAAAATCCCCGTGAAAACGGGGATTTTTTTGTGTTCAAGCTAGGGAGGATTAGTCTAATAACTCTGCGATTTTGTCTTCCAGTCGTTTACCTCTTAAGTTTTTAGCAATGATGTTACCATCTTCATCTAGAATAAAAGTTGCTGGGATAGATCTTACATTATAAAGCTTAGCAATAGGCTCATTCCAATATTCTAAATTAGAAACGTGTTGCCAAGCTAATTTATCATCTTCTATCGCCTTTAGCCATTTATCCTTTTGGGTTTTCTTATCTAAAGAAACTCCTATAATATTTAAACCTTTCTCGTGGTACTTATTGTAAAGCTTTACCACGTTAGGGTTCTCAATTCTACAAGGCTTACACCAAGAAGCCCAAAAATCTATAATGGTAATTTTACCTAAAGATTCTTCTAAGGACAATTCATTCCCTTCTGGTGTTTTTGCACTAAAGCTAGGTGCTTTACTTCCTATATTAATATCTTGATTAGCTGCCAAGTACTTCTCAATCTTTTTTCCTGAAGGAGAATTTTTGGCTTCTTCTGATAACGAATCAAATAAGGCTTTTTTATCTGCATTTGGGTTCATATTCATTCCAATCATATCAGAAAGAACTAAAATGGAAACCAAAGAATTAGGATTATTTTTAATAAGATCTTCTCTAAACTCATTTTCATCTTTAGTTAGTACCGCTCTTCTATCTCTCAAAGATTTAAGCATTTCTGGATCGTTTTTTACCTTAGGATCCCTAGATTGCATACCTAATTCATTCACTTTTTTCCCTTGCTCACCAATGAAGGTTAAATACTTATACAGCAATTCTTGATTTTCTCCTCCTTTTAAGTGCGATTTTTGGAGGCTATCTTTATAGATTGTTCCTTCAACCTTTTTATTTTCATTGATGAATAGTACATTACCTCTTGCGTTTCCATCTAAAGTTAAAATGCTTAAAGTTTGGTAGTTTACTTCGGGAAGTTCTAAGCTAATTTCTCCATTTTTAACTACTACGGTATCTATAGCTTTGGGGCTCCCTTGATCACTCATAGCCGAATAATAAACTGTAGTTCCATCTTCAGCATCAATTTTTGCTGTTAAACCAGATTCTTTTTTAGAGTCATTTTCACAAGCTACCAATGCGGTTAAAGCTAAAAATAAGACAAAAAATTTCTTCATTTTGATATGTAATTTGATTTCCCGCAAAAATAAGTAACTTGCTTTAGATACGTAACGCTTTAAGCTAAAATATTGTTAATTATAGAAGAATCGTTTTGCATTAAAACTCAGTAAGCTTACTTTGATTAATTAATTAGTTTTTGAATGAAAAATAAATCAGCAGAATTACCTTTTAAGCTTAAAATTAGTTTTCAAAAAGTTTTGGAAGCCTATAAAAAGCGGTACAAGAAAGAGGATAGGAAATTAGTTAAAAAATATTTAGCTGATCTTTTAGAATATATTAAAGAATTTCCTGAATTAGAGGATGGTGTAAGTAACCTGAAGGATATAAAAAAGTATGAAGAGCCTATAAAAATTTTATTAGATGATTTATTTCCTAATATTTTAACTAATAATGAAATTAAGGCTGCAACGATTCCAGATTACTCGATAATTTTGGATCAAACCAATCGCTTTAAGGAAATAATGACCAATGCGGGGGAAGACTTTGAATTCAAGGTTAGAAATTACGATAAAGACTATGAATATGTACGAGGCTGTTTGTTGATCTTAAAAACTTACTACGGATATGCTTTTGATTTCTCAAGACCTCTTTATTACGATATTCCACAAAAAGATGGAATAATTAAAAACTATAGGCTAGGGGTAAATGCAGATTTTGTTACTATTGAAAAAACCGATAAAGCCGTTGATGTTTCAGAAGAAGATGTAGATATTTTAATTCAAAATACGGATGATATCGAATTATGGAAAGAAAAATTCCCGCCCAATAGCTGGATTTTTAAAGGTTTTATACTTCTTAATTTAACAGATGTAACCGTAGACGATGGAATTTCTGATCTTAAAACCGAACTCTTAAGCAATAATATTCCCGATGGTAAAAATCTAGCGGGTATGTTGGAAATTTTTAGATCTATTTATAGAATTCCCAATTTAGAGTTAGGGTTTACTATGTATGATGAAAACGCGCAGAAGTTTTATAACCTGGAAAAAGGAAATGTAAAAAGTCATGTTTTAAATGAGAAAGAAGTTTTTGATTGTAAAGAAATCTTATGTAAGACGGCCTATGAAAATTTGATTGAAGAACAAAACTATTTTGTCATTGCTAATGTAGAAAAGTATGCAAAAAAGAATCCAGATTCTCTTCTTGCAAAAAACTTGCTGTCTAATAAAATTAGTAGTTGTATTTTGGCTCCCATTATTAAAAACAATAAACTACTTGGTGTTTTAGAGTTGGTTGCTTTTAGAAAAAATGAGCTAAATACTATAAATGCAATCAAATTAGAAGATATATTACCATACATTGCTACCGCTCTAGAGCGAAATAAAACAGATTTTGAGAATAGAGTAAAAGCTGTAATTCAAAGTGAATGTACTTCTATTCACCCTAGTGTGGTTTGGGTTTTTGAAGAAGAAGCCCAACGTTTTATAGAAGATTTAGATCTCGACGGTATTTCATCTTTTAGAGATATCGCTTTTAAAGATATTTATCCTTTATATGGACAAATAGATATTGTAGGTTCTTCCGAAGAACGTAATAATGCAATTCAGAAGGATTTATTGAACCAATTAAATGCTATTTCAGAAATTATAGATGAAGCTTACGCAATTGAACCTATTCCTATTTATGAACAGGTGAAATTCAGAATAAATGAATTTAGTAGCGATTTAAAAGAAAATTTGAATGCTTCTAGTGAGCAAAAAATCATCAATTTTATATACAAAGAATTAAATCCGCTTATTGAGCATTTAGAAGTAAAAACGCCAAGTCTTAAAGAGAATGTGGATAATTACAAGAAAAATTTAGATTCTAAAACGGGCGTGGTGTATAACCATAGAAAAAATTATGACGATACCGTACAGCGAATTAATAGAACACTTTCCCGTTTTTTAGATCGAAAACAAGAAGATGCTCAAAAAATATATCCGCATTATTTTGAGCGTTACAAGACAGATGGAGTAGAGCACAATATGTATATTGGTAGCGATATGGTAAAAGACAGGCCATTTAATAAGGTGTATTTATATAATTTGCGTCTTTGGCAATTGCAGGTGATGTGCGAAATGGAAAACAAGTTCTATAACGTACAAGAAAATATGCCGTTAAAATTAGATGCGGCTTCGTTGATCCTCGTTTTTAGTTCTACCTTATCTATACGTTATAGAATGGATGAGAAAAAGTTTGATGTGGACGGAACCTATAATGCGCGTTATGAAATAATTAAAAAGAGAATTGATAAGGCGTACATAAGAAATACAGAAGAGAGAGTTACGCAAAAAGGAAAAATAGCAATTGTATACTCTCAAAAAGCAGATGAAAGAGAATACATTAGATATATTAAATATTTACAGAAGAAGAACTATCTAGGAGACGAAATAGAGCAATTGGAGTTGGAAGATGTTCAAGGAGTTGTTGGTTTACGAGCTCTAAGAGTAAATGTTCTTTACCAATCTGAAGAAAACACAGACCATGTCTCTTATGAGAACCTGATGAAAGAATTACATCATTAAAAAAAAGCTCTTCAAAAGAAGAGCTTTTTTTTATGAGTTTATACAGACCAAAATGCTATTACGAAACTAATTACTGAAATAATGATACCAGTCATAAATATAGTGTAGGTCCATCGCAGCAATCTATATTTTCGATTTAAAACAATACCTAACAGGTATAAATCTTTAGTCAAAGCCTCGTAGATATAATCTTTATCTTTCAAGATTTCATTAATTCCCCACATGTATTCTTCAAATTTCATTTTATGAAAATTTCCAAAAAATAAAATATTTATTTCCCGTTTTTTTATTTGTTCTCTAGTAAATTCTCCACTAGTAACATTGGGACGCGTAGACATAATAGAAAGTATAATAGACGCCACACTAAAGCATACTAGTACAAGTGTTGGCATCATTAAATGCCGATTAGAAGCTGCATCTAATTTTGGAATAATATTAGCCAATGCTAGCGAAATTATAATTGCATTTACAGAGAGTAAAATATTCGCTTTGGTATCTGCAATATCACTTAATTTGATGTGGTTTCTAAGCGTAGTTCTATAAAGGGTTTGTACTCCTCTTTCTGGATTGTCGTTTTTATATTTTGCTTTTAATTTTGCTTTGGTTTTTTCTTTATCATACTTTTCTCCTAATTTTTTCTGATTTTCTAATATAGATAAAAGATTCTTATCCTTTTTAGGCTTCCAATGCTCTACGGCATAAGGAGAATAATACCGATGCTTTTCAGTAAAAAGTTTTATGTTTTCTGCATTCCATTCATTAGAAGAAAAATTACGAATATTTTGCACCCTAAGTTCTTGTCTTAAAAATTCGGTCATTTCTTCAAAATAATCTTTTGCCAAATGGGAAGAATCGGCATCTTTGATTATTTTCTCGGGTAGTGTTTTAGGAATGGCAGATAATCTTGTGCTACCAATATATTTTTTTACCTTTTCAATAATATCTTGGTCTACATTTTCTTTGTTTAGAAAGTCTTCAGCAATCCGAATGCTTTCTGCCTCATGTCCCTTTGATTTTACGGTGTAGCCTGTATCGTGGAGCCAAGCTGCAAGCACAAGCGCTTGTTCTTCTTTAACATTTATTTCGGAATTTTCAATTAATTCTTTAGTACTTTTAACCACTCGCTGTGTGTGGTTATAATTGTGATAAATAAAAGTATTGGGAAGCTTTTCAGTGAATAAATTGAGAACAAATTTGTCCACTTTTTCTAAAATATCGGCCATAATTTCAAAATTGAATATCCCGCAAATTACAAAAAATCGAAGTTGATTTAATATTTATGAGAAAAAATAACATAGTTCTAACAATCATAGCTATTCTAGTGATGTTTAGTTGCGCATCTTTTGATCCAAAATACAAAGATAAAGAGGCACAAAAATCAATCGTTTACCCTAGTCAGAAAGAATTAGAACATCGTTTCTTCTTGTTGGGTGATGCTGGTTACTCACAAGTAGGAGGAACTTCTTTAGGTATTTTAGCATTTAAATCGATGCTAGACTCTATTCAGTCAAAAAACTCAACCACTATATTTCTAGGAGATAATATTTATCCTGCAGGAATGCCTCCGAAGGGTGCACCGCTTAGAACACAATCTGAATATAGAATTGACGCACAATTAGATGCTTTAGAGACTTATGAGGGAAATATTATTTTTATTCCTGGAAATCACGATTGGTATGATGAAGGAATTCATGGGCTCAACGAGCAAAGAGATTATATAGAAAATCGATTAAAAAAAAACAATGTTTGGGCGCCCAATACGGGTTGCGGCTTTGAGGTTAGAGAACTTTCAGAAGAGCTTACGCTAATTATTATAGACTCCCAGTGGTTTCTAGAAAATTGGGATAACAATCCCACAATTAATGACAATTGTTCAGAAATTAAAACTCGGGAAGCGATGTTGCTAGAGTTGGATAGTGAATTAAAAAAGAACGAAAATAAGAATGTTGTAGTGGCTTTACACCATCCGCTAATTACTAACGGGATACATGGAGGAAATTATCATTTTAATAAACACTTGTATCCTTCACAAAATAAAATTCCCTTACCTATTTTGGGGTCGTTAGCAACCTTAATTAGGACTACAGGAGGGGTTTCTATTCAAGATGCACAAAATGAACGGTATAAAAATATGGTAGACCGTATATCTACGGCAGCTTCGGGTTACGAAAATGTAATGTTTGTATCTGGTCATGAGCACAATTTGCAATACAATGTAGAAGATAACATACATCAAATTGTATCTGGTTCTGGTTCTAAAGAGTCCTACGCTAGTCTAAGAAACAATGGTGTTTTTGCTTTTCCAGGGCAAGGTTTTGCTATTTACGATGTTTTTAAAGATGGTTCTACCTGGGTGAAATTCTATAGAAGTATAGATAACGAACCTGTTTTAATGTTTCAGCAAGAAGTGTTTGAGGCTAAGAAAAAATTTGACTTTATTCCTTTAATTTCTGAAAAAGTAGAGTCCCCATTCATTCAAACTTCTATCTACGAGCAAGAAGAAGCAGAAAAAGGGGTTGTATATAAAAGCATTTTTGGAAATCAATATAGAAATCTTTACGGAAAAAAAATAAAAGCTCCTGTAGCTTATTTAGACACTTTATATGGTGGGATGAAAGTAATACGTGCAGGAGGAGGTCATCAAACAAGGTCACTTCGACTAAAAGATAAACAAGGCAGAGATTACAATTTGAGAGCGCTTAGAAAAAGTGCTTTGAAATTATTACAAACGGTAGCATTTAAAGATAAACATGTAAGTGAAGATTTTGAAAATACTTTAGCTGAAAAAGCTATTCAAGATTTTTATACGGCGGCACATCCTTATGCTTTTATGGTTGTACCAGATTTATCTGAAGCGATTGATATTTACCACACCAATCCCAAAATTTTCTACGTTCCAAAGCAAGAAGCGCTTAAGGAGTATAATGAAAATTACGGAGATGAATTATATATGCTCGTAGAAAGACCCGAAGGAGGTTGGATGGATTCAGATAAATTTGGAAGACCAAATGAAGATATTGAAAGCACCTCTGGTTTATTTGAACGTTTACGCAGAGATGAAGAATATCATTTGGATGAGGCGACTTACATTAGAGCAAGAATATTTGATATGTTAATTGGAGATTGGGATAGACACCAAGATCAATGGCGTTGGTCTGAGTTTAGAGACGAAGAAGGAAACAAAACTTTTAAGCCAATTCCGCGAGATAGAGATCAAGTTTTTTCCAATTTTGACGGTGCTTTTTTTGCCACGCTTAGAGGATTAACTGGTTTTGGGAATCAATTTAGTACCTACGGAGAAAATATTTCAGATATCGCTTGGTTCAATTCATCTGTAGTAGGATTGGATAGAGCATTACTTCAAAATTTGGGAAAAGAAGAATGGTTGAATCAAGCAAAGTATATTCAAGATCGTATCACAGATGACGTCATAGAAACTGCATTTTCTAAACTTCCTCAAGAAATTCAAACTGAAGAAACCACAGAGAAATTAAAGAAAGAATTAAAGGGTAGAAGGGGAAATATAGTAGACATTGCAGAGGAATATTATAATTATTTTGCAAAATTAGCGATTGTGACTGCAACAGATAAAGATGATTTTATTGATATTACTCGATTGGAAGACGGAAGTACAAATATCTCTATTTATAGAAATATTCAAGGTGATCGTAAATATGTGGTAAGTTATAAAACATACTTAAAGGAGGAAACAAACGATATCTGGATTTATGGTTTAGATGATGATGATGTTTTTAGTGTAGTGGGGGAATCGAATCATTATATCCCTATCAAAATTATTGGAGGACAAAATAACGATATTTTCAAAATTGAAAACGGTAAGGGAATTACCGTTTACGATCATAAGTCTAAACCAAATACCTTAGATGAGATAGGAAATGCCAAATTAAGACTTACTGATAAGTATTCAGTAAATATTTATAATAAGGATAAAAGAATCTATAGTTCTACTGCCTTACAGCCTGGACTTGCTTACAATCCAGATGATGGATTTCAAATTGGTGCAAACGCCGTTCTCACAAATAATCGTTTTAAACGAAACCCTTTTACTTCACAACACGAAATTGAAGCGACATATTATACCGCTTACAATGGATTTAAAATAAATTATGATGCTCAGTTTGCGAACGTTTTAGGTGATTTTAACTTTGCTATTGGAGCTCACTATACCAATAATAAGTATTCTACTAACTTTTTTGGTTTTGGTAATGAAACCACCAATTTTGCTGAAAATGGTTTTTCTCATGATTATAATCGCGTAGAAATAAATAGAATGGGAGTTGAAGCAGGGTTAAAACAAGCAACGCCTTTTGGTAGTTATTTTGAATATATGCTTTCTTTTGAAACTGTAAAGTTAGGAGATGTGGAAAATAGGTATATCTCTAATTGGGGCACTGCGGACGGAAATGAATTTTTTGAAAGAAAATATTACGTAGGCGCTCATGCTACCTATAAATATGAAAGTTACGATGATGAGATAAATCCTACACGAGGTATGGATTTTGAGCTTACATTTGGCGGAAACCTTAATACGACAGAGTTAGGGAATTCTTATGCTTACTTAAAACCGCATTTAGAATTTTACAATTCTATATCTAGAAATAGAAAATGGGTAATTAATTCTCACGTAGATTCTCAAATCAATATTGGTAATGGTTATGAGTTTTATCAAGCAGCTCAATTAGGTGGAGAAACTGGGTTGAGAGGTTACCGCAATGAAAGATTTTCTGGACAAAGATCGTTTTCTACTGGAGCAGATTTACGCTATAGTTTTAATCAATTTAGAACCCGATTTCTTCCTATTCAAATTGGTCTTTTTGCAGGAGGAGACTTGGGTAGAATTTGGCAATCAGAAGATGGAAGTGACAAATGGCATAGCGATTATGGAGGAGGTATTTTCATTAATAGTGCGCAATCTATCAATGGAAAATTCAGTATGTTTAATGGCGAAGATGGGTGGCGTTTTAGCTTCGGTTTAGGGTTTACATTTTAAAGTGTAATTAGATAGTAAGATAAAAAAATCCGCTTTTAAAAAAGCGGATTTTTTTATCTCAAATCTCAAATCTCAAATCTCAAATCTCAAATCTAATTTTCATTAGATGAAGAATTTTCTGAATTAGAATTAATCTGAATGGTTTCAGATCTAAACTTATTTTTTCCAAAGTCAAGTGTTCTAATTGGGAAAGGAATATTAATATCGTGTTCTTTAAAAGCTTTCCAAATCGCTAAAATGGCTTTATGTTTAGCAAATAGAACATCTCTTTGTTTGCTTACATCTGTCCAAAATCGTACTACAAAATTTATAGAACTTCCACCAAATTCGGTGTAAGCAAATTCTACTTTTTCGCCTTCGCTTTGTTCAAAAGCATCTTGTATCACTTTAACAGCAATTTCTTCAACTTCGTTTAAATCGCATTCATACCCCACTCCACACCCTAGCATGACTCGGGATCGAGCCGTATTAGAGAAGTTTTTAAATGGACTATCTACAATCTTGACATTGGGAATGACGACTAGGTTATTATCAGATTGTTTAATAACAACATTGCGTAGATTTACTTCTTGTACTTCTCCGGCAAAATCGTTGCTCTCTATCCAATCACCTACTTCTAGCTCTGGTCTAAAACTCAAAATTACCCCAGAGAAAGTGTTATGAAGCGTACCTTGTAAAGCTAGACCTAGGGCAAGACCTATAACCCCAGCACCTGCTAAAACAGACGTCAAAACTTTATTTAAATCTAAAACACCCAGCGCTATAAAGAAACCAATAGCGATGATGATAATTTTCACAAAACTACCTGTAATATTTAGAATAGAGGCACTAACATTTCGCTTCCTCATAAGTTTGTTAACAAACTTCACTACGAGTTTGGCAATGAATACAAAAAGTATCATCACCACAATGGCTAAAATAAAATTAGGCAGATTGAGTATAATTTTATTTACCCAACCTGCCATTTTATCCCAAATCCCAGATACGGAATCGGTAATATTGAAGACTTCTTCTTTTTTATCCTGAATAAAACTTAAAAATCTAATCATCTATATTTTTGAGTGGGTTTCCTTAGTCTTCATTAACCAAGCATCTAGCATCCAGCTTGTCTTCTCTAACTCTCTAATGTAAGCACCAATTAAATCGATGGTACCTTCATCACCACCTTCATCAGCTACTTCTACAACCTTACTCATTTGAGAAAGTAATTTTCCGTGGTCTTCTAAAAGCTCTTTCACCATCTGCTTATCAGATTTTTCTGAAGGTGACTCTTGCAAGTTAGACAGTTTTAAATACTCAGAATAATTGCTGTTAGGTTGGTATCTTAAAGTTAAAATACGTTCTGCGATCTCATCAATTTTAAGCATTGCATCATCGTACATCTCTTCAAATTTTTCGTGCAAATAGAAAAAACTCTCTCCTACAATATTCCAGTGGTAATTTCTTAATTTCTGATAATATAAATGATAATCTGCCAACAGTACGTTGAGTTGCTCTACCGTTTTAATCGTCGATTTTTTATCTAAATTTAAATACTTCATAGCTTTAATTTATAATTTTTTGTTTTGTGATTCGAAAATACAATAGTTAAAAGATTTAAAAGTCAAATAAACTGGCTTTAATAAAATTTTAACCTGAATTAAACTCTACTTAATTTTTAATTTTTTTAGAATCTCTTTAGATATTTGGCTAGCTTCTGCGCCATAGACATCAGTAAGTAAACCTTTTTTATTGTTAGAGGTGGTAATGGCATATAAAATAGAATTATCTCCTGGATTACTCATTCCTTCAAAACGAAGTACTTTATCAACTTCAAATTCTTTTGCCGTATATTTTTCTTTATCTTTTTTATTTTCTAAATGCTCATCTACAAGGTTAAAATCGATGGTATATCCTTCCTCTAATTTTAATTTATTAATAGCTTGAGATAATGTCCCGTAATCTTTCATAATTTAAAGTTTAATTTATTTGTTAATTTAGTAGTAAACCACCTCAAAATCAACTTTTACTTTGGGTTTAATATAAATTTAACGCCTTAAAAAATTGAAATAAAGAAACCCGACAAAATTTGCCGGGTTTAGAGTGGTTAACGGTTATAATTGGTTAGTTAGTTGCTGTTTTTAGCTGTTAAGCATCACAGGCATGACAAGCATAGTGACTTTTTCACCTTCATCGAGGCCGTCTTTTGGCGTTAAAATACCTGCTCTATTAGGAAGACTCATTTCTAGTTGAACTTCGTTTGCATTTAGGTTATTTAGCATTTCAGTTAAGAAACGCGAGTTGAAACCAATTTGCATATCGTCTCCTTGATAGTCACAAGTTAAACGCTCTTCTGCTTTATTGTTGTAATCAATATCTTCCGCAGAAATATTTAATTCCGCGCCAGCGATCTTTAATTTTACTTGGTGAGTTGTTTTATTAGAGAAAATAGAAACCCTTCTCACTGAACTTAAAAACTGACTTCTATCTATCGTTAATTTATTAGGATTCTCCTTAGGGATTACCGCTTCGTAATTAGGATATTTACCATCAATCAATCGACAAACCAATTGGGTTTCATCAAAAGAAAATTTGGCGTTAGAGTCGTTGTATTCAATCAAAACATCACTATCGCTTCCAGATAAAATCGCCTTTAATAAAGTTAAAGGTTTTTTAGGCATAATATATTCTGCCGTTTGGGTAGCGGTAACATCTTCTCTGGTATATTTTACCAGTTTGTGCGCATCTGTAGCAACAAAAGTTAAGCCTTCTGTAGAGAATTGAAAAAATACTCCGCTCATCACAGGTCTTAAATCATCGTTTCCAGAAGCAAAAATGGTTTTGCTAATCGCTGTAGATAAAACTTCTGCAGGAATAATGGTTTGACTAGGATCTTCCAATTCTACCGCATTAGGAAATTCTTCCCCATCGGCGTATGCTAAAGCGTATTTACCGTGACTAGAACTTAATTCTAAAGTTCCGTTTTCTTCGATAATAAAGGTAAGAGGCTGCTCTGGAAATGTTTTTAGAGTGTCTAGAAGTAATTTCGCAGGAACAGCTATTTTTCCATTAGAGTCGGAATCTACTTCCAATACGGCAGACATAGTCGTTTCTAAGTCTGAAGCAGATACTTTAAGTTGGTTCTCATTTAATTCAAACAAAAAGTTATCTAAAATTGGTAACGTATTGCTGTTATTGATAACTCCTCCTAAAATCTGAAGTTGTTTTAGTAAATATGAACTTGATACTATAAATTTCATGTGAATGCAATTGAAAATTTAATATCTACAAATATATTTTAATAACTGAACAAATGCCATAATGCTTCCTATTTTTATTAACATAGATACCCACAATTGTTGTATAACTTTTAGAATTGTAAAATTGCCACTATATATTGAGCATATAGAACAATATTTTTAGTTACTTTTGTTAATCAAAATACCGAATTTCTTTCTTACATGAGTCAAAAACTTTTACTTAACGCCAAAGAGATAGAAATTATCTTACATCGACTGTCTTGTCAGTTGTTAGAAAAACATTCAGATTTTTCTGAAACCGTTTTAGTGGGAATTCAACCCAGAGGAACTTTTTTGGCTAACAGAATTCAAAAAATTTTAAAGGAAGATTACGCTTTGCCAGAAGTGAAAACAGGAAAACTGGACATTACATTTTATAGAGACGATTTTAGAAGACTAGGTAAAACTTTAGAAGCTAACAAAACAAAAATAGATTTTTTGGTTGAAGATAAGAATGTTGTGTTTATAGATGACGTTCTCTTTACAGGGCGTAGCATACGTGCCGCTTTAACCGCTATACAATCCTTTGGGAGACCTAAAGAGATAGAACTGTTAACGCTTATAGATAGAAGGTTTAGCAGGCATTTGCCTATACAGCCCGATTATAATGGGAGGCGAGTAGATGCCATTAACGATGAGAAAGTGTTGGTAAATTGGGTAGAAAACGCAAATGAAGACAGTGTTTATCTTGTAAAAAAATAACGCATTTATGAGTGAATTAAGTGTAGACCACTTATTGGGAATTAAATATCTTAAAGCAGAAGATATAGAACTTATTTTTAAGACTGCAGATCATTTTAAAGAAGTGATCAACCGTCCCATAAAAAAGGTTCCTTCGCTTAGGGACATAACTATTGCCAATCTCTTTTTTGAAAACAGTACCCGCACCAGACTTTCATTTGAGTTGGCAGAAAAGCGTCTTAGTGCTGATATTGTGAACTTCTCTGCCGCTTCTTCTTCCGTAAAGAAAGGAGAAACGCTTATTGATACGGTGAACAATATCTTGTCTATGAAAGTGGATATGGTAGTGATGAGACACCCCAATCCCGGTGCTGCGGTATTTTTATCTCAACATGTAGATGCAAAAATTATTAATGCGGGAGATGGCGCGCACGAGCATCCCACGCAAGCTTTGTTAGATTCTTATTCTATCAAGGAAAAGTTGGGAAATGTTAAAGGAAAAAAGGTGGTGATTGTTGGTGATATTTTACACAGTAGAGTAGCTTTAAGTAATATTTTTGCCCTACAAATGCAAGGCGCGAAAGTAAAAGTATGCGGTCCAAAAACTTTAATTCCCAAACATATTGAAGAATTAGGAGTAGAGGTAGAGACCAATCTTATAAAAGCTTTAGAATGGTGCGATGTAGCCAATATGTTACGGGTACAAAACGAGCGTATGGATATGACTTACTTCCCCAGCACACGAGAATATACGCAGCAATATGGAGTCAATAAAAAAATATTAGATCAATTAGGAAAAGAAATTGTGATTATGCATCCTGGTCCTATTAATAGAGGAGTAGAAATAACCAGTGATGTGGCAGATTCTAAACACGCCATTATATTAGATCAAGTTCAAAATGGAGTCGCCGTAAGAATGGCCGTAATTTATCTCTTGGCTTCAAAAATTAAATAAGCATGAAAATAGTAGAAAAAGACTTTTATACCGTTGTAGAAGATGAAAAAGATGATATTAAAAAGTTTGCTTCTTATTTAAAAGGAGCAGGAAATAAAGATATTGCAGATAAAAATTTGGTGGTTGATATTTTAAAATATAAACAATTAGATTTATCAGATTTATTAGCCTTTTTACCGATCTCTAACCAACATCGTTCGCAAAAAAAATCTTTTGTTTTGGTAAGTGAAACTTTAATGATAGATGATGTTCCGCCAGAGTTGATGGTGGTGCCTACCCTGCTAGAAGCAAAAGATGTTATTCAAATGGAAGAGATAGAGCGCGATTTAGATGCGTTTTAAGTTTTAAAACCTATTGATGATGCAATTAACGATTCTCGGCTGCTACGCTGCTACTCCGCGTACCTATAACCACACAACTTCGCAGGTATTAAACATCGCTAATCATATGTTTTTAATAGATTGCGGAGAGGGAACACAAATGCAGTTGAGAAGACAAAAAGTAAAGTTTTCTCGCATCAAACATGTGTTTATTTCTCATCTTCACGGGGATCATTTTTTTGGCCTTATCGGACTTGTTTCTACGTTCAATTTATTGGGAAGAGAAACCGATTTGCACATTTATGGTCCTAAAGGAATTAAAGAAATCATCACCTTACAACTGAAGATGTCGAAATCGTGGACTGGTTACGGCTTGTATTTTCACGAATTAAGCAGTAATTCTCCAGAACTTATTTTTGAAAACGACAAAGTAACGGTAGAAACCATTCCTTTAGATCATCGCGTGTATACCAACGGTTATTTATTTAAAGAGAAAGAAGGAGACCGCAAATTGCTGATGAATGAAGTGCTTAATTATGATATTGACAAAGCCTATTACAGAAGTATTAAAAAAGGAAAAGATGTTACTTTAGAAGATGGAACGCTAGTTAAAAACGAATTACTAACCAGTGCGCCACCACCTATAAAAAGTTATGCTTTTTGTAGTGATACCGCTTATTTACCTTCAATTACCAATCAAATAAAGGGAGTTACGGCTTTATACCATGAGTCGACATTTTTAGAATCGCACGAACATTTATGTAAGCCTACCAAGCATTCTACCGCTAAACAAGCAGCGCTAATCGCCAAAGAAGCGGAAGCCAAACAACTCATTTTAGGACATTATTCTACCCGTTACGATGATCTTCAATTGTTTAAAGAAGAAGCAGAAACTTATTTTATAAATGTAACTTTGGCAGAAGACGGAAAAAGATTTTCTTTTGATTAATAGGATTGACTAGAAAAACCTTCTGATTTTTTGCTGAAATTGATTTTACACAGAGTGATTAGACATAGTTTAAATTTAAACACTTCTGTTTATCAGCTAGTTAAAAACAAGTCTTGTTTCTTGGTTCCAGCAGTATTGGGTCTGTTTACGTCTCAACCTTATAAATTGATTAAACTTTATACATTCATTTTTTCCCTAAGCTAGATTCTTGTAAATTGCAATATGGAAAAAGACTTGCAAAATTATCGTAAATCTTACGAGAAATCAGAATTAAACTCAGGTCAGCTTCAAGCTGATCCTCTTATTCTTTTTAAAGAGTGGTTTACAGAAGTAGAGAAAGCACAATTGGTAGAAGAGGTAAATGCTATGAGTTTAAGTACGGTTGGGGAAGATGGTTTCCCTAAAACGCGTATTGTACTGCTTAAGAAATTCTCTGAAGATGGATTTATTTTTTACACCAACTACAAAAGTGAAAAAGGCTTAGCTATAGAAAAGCATCCCAAAGTATGCTTATCCTTCTTTTGGCCAGCAGCAGAGCGGCAAGTCATCATTAAAGGAACGGTAGGGAAAGTTTCTAGTGAAGAGTCTGATGCTTATTTTTCTTCTCGACCAAGAGGAAGTCAGATGGGGGCAATGGTCTCGCCGCAAAGTAATCCCATTCCAGATCGCGAATTTTTGGAAAAGAAATTAGAAGAACTTCAACAAGAAGATGGCGATTTTAAACGCCCAGAAACTTGGGGAGGATACCTTGTGAAACCTCAGGAAATGGAGTTTTGGCAGGGAAGAGCTAATAGATTACACGACAGGTTTGTTTATCAGCGAGAAGATTCAAACCAAGATTGGAAGATTCTTCGTTTAGCACCATAATCTTATAATATATGAAAACACTTATTTTAGTAAGACACGGAAAATCCTCCTGGAAAGAGGATTTACCAGATCACGAACGTCCTCTTAAAAAAAGAGCGTTTAATGATGCAGATTTGGTAATTAAGGCCTTTAAGCTTCAGAATAATTATGAACCTTGCGTATTTTCTAGTAGCGCCGTAAGAGCACTTACCACAGCCAAATTATTTAAAGAAGCTTTAAAAATTGAAGACGATAAATTTTCAGTAAAAAAAGAATTGTACACTTTTGAGGAAGGTGAGCTATTAAATTTTGTAAGAAATGCAGATGATTCAATTCAAAATTTAATGCTTTTCGGGCATAATCCTGCGATGACGAATCTTACAAATCAGTTAGGGGATGATATGATTAATAATTTGCCTACCACAGGTTTAGTGGTTTTGCAATTTGAAATAGATTCTTGGAAAGATATAAATAGCGGAAAAACATTAGTAAAACTTTTCCCGAAGATGTTTAGGTAATGCTAGAGAAAAATAGGTATAACAATAGAGAAATCAGCTGGTTGCAATTTAATGCACGCGTATTGCAAGAAGCATCAGATGAAACGGTGCCATTAATTGAGCGCTTGCGATTTCTCGGAATATTTTCTAACAATTTAGATGAATTTTTTAAAGTGCGTTATGCTACCGTAAAACGAATTGCCCAAGCAGGAAAAGGAGCAAAAAAAGCCCTTGGCGGAATTACAGCCAGCAAGCTCTTAAAACAAATTACCCAAATTGTTATCGATCAGCAATCGCAGAGTTTAGATATTTTGAGTAATATTCAGAATGAATTGCGAGAGCATGATATTTTTATTATCCGTGAAAACGAAGTAACAGAGCATCAAGCTCAATTTTTAAAAGATTATTTTCATAAAAAAGTAAGTCCGGCCTTAGTGACTTACTTATTGAATGATTTAGAAGAAATTCCGCGATTAAAAGATAGTTCTGCGTATTTAGCTATAAAAATGATTTTAAATACGCCGCACAATGCTAAGGTAGATGAAAAACAATATATTCTTATAGAAATACCAAGAGGTATAGATCGATTTGTGGAAGTCCCTTCAGACGATGGGAAAGATTATATCATTATTCTAGACGACCTTATTCGGTATAATTTACAGAGCATCTTCAATATTTTTGATTATAAAAGTATTTCTGCGCATATGATTAAAATCACTAGAGATGCTGAGTTGGATATGGCAGGTGATTTAAGTAAAAGTTACATAGAAAAACTCTTATCTAGTGTAAAAGACCGTATTGAAGGCCAACCTGTAAGATTTGTCTACGACAAAAATATAGAACACGATACCTTACATTTTTTACTTTCAAAAATGGGTATTGATGATTCTGACAGTATTATTCCTGGTGGGCGTTATCATAATCGTAGAGATTATATGAAATTTCCAAGTTTGGGAGCTAAAAATTTACTGTATAAAAAGTACAGCGCACTTCCAGTAAAAGGCTTGAGTATGCAAGGGAGTTTACTCCAAAAAATTAACGAAAAAGATTATTTACAATATACGCCGTACCATACCTTTTCTTATACCATTAGATTTTTAAGGGAGTCAGCTTTAGATCCTAAAGTTCAAACGATTAAAATTACAATTTATCGTCTAGCGGAAATATCACATATCGCTAGTTCATTAATCAATGCGGTTAAAAATGGGAAGAGCGTTACCGTTTCTATAGAGTTAAGAGCGCGTTTTGATGAAGCCAATAATATTCGTTATGCAGAGCAAATGCAGCAAGAAGGTGTAAAACTCATTTTTGGAGTTCCTGGTTTAAAAGTACATTGCAAAGCTTGTGTGATTGAGCGATTGGAAGATAAAAAACTCAAAAAATACGGTTTCATCAGTACAGGTAACTTTAATGAAAATACAGCCAAAGTATATACAGATTATACTTTATTTACCGCAAATGCTTCCATTTTAAAGGAAGTAAATAAAGTGTTTGAATTCTTTGAGACGAATTATAAAGTCAACAAATATAAACACCTCATAGTTTCACCTCATTATTCTAGATCCAGTTTTGAAAGTTTAATCAATACTGAAATCAAGAACGCAAAACAAAATTTACCTAGCGGAATTCAACTAAAATTAAACAGCCTTTCCGATTATAAATTGATAGATAAACTTTACCAAGCCAGCAGAGCAGGAGTAAAGATAAAATTAATAGTAAGAGGAATTTGTTGCTTGATCCCAGGAGTAGAGGGAATGAGTGAAAATATTGAAGCCATTAGCATCATCGATAAATACTTAGAGCATCCTAGACTTTTTATTTTTGAAAATGCGGGAGATCGAAAAATTTATATTTCTTCGGCAGATTGGATGACGAGAAATGTGGACTATAGAGTAGAAATCTCTTGTCCAATTTATCAGCAAGATATACAAGAAGAATTGGTAAAAACCTTTGAGATTTGTTGGGATGATAACGTAAAAGCAAGATATTTTTCTCACGAATCAGAAAATACATACGTAAAAAACAATCTACCCAAATTGAGAAGTCAATTTGCTACCTATGATTATTATTTAGAAAATTTAGCCAAACAATAAAAGCCAAAATATACGTGTTAATTATAAAAAAATACGCCGCTATAGATATCGGTTCTAATGCCGTTAGATTGTTAATCTCTACCATTACAGAACCCGAAGGTAAAGAGCCTACGTTTAAAAAAACCTCTTTGGTGCGTGTGCCTGTGCGTTTGGGAAAAGATGTTTTTGTAGAAGGCAAAATATCTTCGTATAATATGCAGCGCATGCGAGATACGATGCAGGCCTTTAATTTATTAATGAAATCTCACCAAATAGAGCGTTATAAAGCTTGCGCTACTTCGGCAATGCGAGATGCGAGCAACGGTGAAGAGTTGGCAGAGTTGGTAAAAAAAGAGTCTAAAATTGATATTGAAATTATTGACGGTGAACACGAAGCGGCTATTATTGCTGCAACAGATTTGCATGCGTTAACACAAGGTGACAAGACCTATCTTTATGTAGATGTTGGAGGAGGTAGCACAGAGTTTACGCTTTACGCGGAAGGAAAAATTATTAGTTCTAAATCATTTAGATTAGGAACGGTGAGAATTCTTAATGATATCGTTGAGCCTAAATTATGGAAAGAAGTGGAAGATTGGGTAAAAACAGTCACTAAAAGTTATTCAAAGATTTCTCTAATTGGTTCTGGTGGAAACATCAATAATATTTTTAAAAGTAGCGGCCAAAAAATGGGCAAACCTTTGTCTTATTTTTATTTAAGCTCATATTATCAATTGCTTAATTCATTGACCTATGAAGATAGAATATCTCAGCTCAACTTAAATACAGATAGAGCCGATGTAATTATCCCCGCCACCAAGATTTATCTTTCTGCGATGAAGTGGAGTAGATCAAGAAAAGTATATGTTCCTAAAATCGGACTTTCAGACGGGATTATTAAATCGCTTTACAAAGAAGAGAAAAATAAAGAAAAGCTTTAGCCGTGAATAGATTCTTTTTTGCTGAGGTCTTTCATGATTTCGGCTTCAAAATCTAATAAAGACTGCCATTTTTTATCTACCTCTTCACGATTGCCGTATTGGCGTGCAAAATTGAGAAACATAGTGTAATGATTGGCTTCACTTATCATGAGCTTTTTATAAAAAACGCGAAGGCCTTTATCTTCTAACTCTTCAGAAAGAAGTTTAAAGCGCTCACAGCTTCTGGCTTCAATTAGAGCGGCATACAATAGCCTGTGAACCATTTGGTCTATCCTACTTCCACCTTTAGGAAAAAAATTGATGAGCTGTAAAACATATTCATCTTTACGATCTCTACCCATTTCAAAGCCACGTTTTAAAAGCTCATCATGAACCATCTTAAAGTGACTCATTTCTTCTTGAACCAAATCTACCATAGCTTGTGTAAGTGCTGTAAATTCTGGAAAGCTCACAATTAATGAAATGGCAGTAGAAGCTGCCTTTTGTTCGCAATAGGCGTGATCTATAAGAATTTCTTTAAGATTTTTTTCTGCAATATTGACCCAACGAGGATCTGTAGGAAGTTTTAAACCAAGCATTATTTTATATCTAAATCAAAGGTGGTACGTAATTTTTCTAGCATCGGGTTTTTTTCTAGCATTTTATCAAACTTATCTCTTCCCGTAAAAACATATTTTTTTGCCATAGTTTCATTTACTTCAATCTCAATGTCTACGTAAGAATTGTTTAATCGCTTTCTTAAAAAATTAATGACAGGTCCTTTTGCTCTTTCCAGTTCTACTTTCATAGTAGCATTAGGCAAGCTAATTTTAAGGATTTTATCATGTAAAGTTGGCTTGTCTGTGGCTAAAATTGAAGCTAATATTTTTTGTCCTCTTTTCTGAAGTCTCGCAGTGTATTCATTCCAAGCGGCTAAAGCTTGATTTTCTGAAAACTTGTTGTCTAGCTTTACTTCTTCTTTATCGGTTTTATTCTTCTTTAGCGCTTCTATTTCTTTCTTACGCTGAATACTTTTTATAGAAAGACCTGAGGTTTTTTTCTTTGCGATTTTTTCTTCCGCGGAAGCGTTAAGAACAGAAGCTTGTTTTTCTTGTACGTGATGATGCTTAGGTTGATTTCCCGCTGCAAACTCAGCGGGTTTTTCGTTATTGGTGGCATTTTTAGGATGCTCATTGGTTTCTATTACTTCTTTGGAGGCCGAAGTTATAGAAACAAAATTTTTGGCAGGAATTATAAAGTGCTTAGACTTTTTTTTTTCTCCATCAAAAGTGATGGAAGCCAATTGCATTAAGCAAAGTTCTACGAGAAGTCGCTGATTTTTACTAGCGCGATATTTTAAATCGCACGCATTGGCGAGCTCAATCGCATGCAATAGAAATTCTTGGGAAGCTTTTTGTGATTGCTCAAAATACTTGGTTTTGGTTTCTTCGCCTACCTCTAATAAAGCAATAGTGGCTTGATCTTTACAAACCAATAAATCTCTAAAATGGGACGCTAAACCGGCGATATAATGGTTGCCATCAAATCCTTTGGATAAAATTTCATTGAACTGCACCAAAAGCTCAGGAATTTTATTGTCTAAAATTGACTGGGTAGACGTAAAATACACCTCATAATCCAATACATTTAGATTTTCTGTAACGGCTTCTCTTGTAAGTTTATTACCAGAAAAACTAACGACTCTATCGTAAATGGAAAGTGCATCACGCATCGCACCATCTGCCTTTTGAGCAATAATGTGCAAGGCGTCATCTTCGGCTTCAACGCCTTCACTTTTTGCAATCTTAGCCAAATATTCTTTGGCATCGGTCACGGTAATTCTCTTAAAGTCAAAAATTTGACATCTAGAAAGAATAGTGGGGATAATTTTATGCTTTTCTGTTGTGGCTAAAATAAAAATAGCGTGTTTTGGAGGCTCTTCTAACGTCTTTAAAAACGCATTAAAAGCTGCGGAAGAAAGCATATGAACCTCATCAATAATATATACTTTGTAAGAACCAACCTGCGGCGGAATCCTTACTTGATCTATTAAATTACGAATATCATCTACCGAGTTGTTGGAAGCGGCATCGAGCTCAAAAATATTAAAAGCGAAATCTTCTTCTTGCTGATTTTCTGTGGCTTGTTGGTTTATTCTTTTGGCTAAGATTCTAGCACAAGTTGTTTTTCCAACTCCGCGAGGTCCTGTAAAAAGAAGTGCTTGAGCAAGATGATTGTTTTTTATAGCATTCTCTAGCGTGTTGGTAATGGCTTTTTGGCCAACCACATCATCAAAAGTTTCGGGTCTATATTTTCGTGCAGATACTATAAAATGTTCCATCGTTCACAAAGATAGAAATAGGTGTCTTATTTTGCTTTATAGAAAGCTAATTTTTTATCATAGTTATTCACAATCGGTATCTTTGAAAAAACTATATTTGCGTTGAAAGCAGACCGCCTTATCGCTCTAATTTTTTTTGGAGAGGAAAGTCCGGACACCACAGAGAAGCATAGCGGCTAACAGCCGCCAATACCAAACTTGTTTTGGGATTAGGACAAGTGCAGCAGAAAGAATGTACAGGTAATGCTGTAGTGAAACCAGGTAAACTCTATGCGGTGCAATGTCATGTAAACCAATGTTTGAGGGTTCTCGCCCGATGTTGGAGGGTAGGCAGCTAGAGGTTTTTGGCAACAAAAACCCCAGATAAATGATAAGGGCCTTTTTTTAGGTACAGAATCCGGCTTATAGGTCTGCTTTTTTTCTTTTTAAATTCTTTCGATACAGTTGGTCTCTGGTTTTCTTTTCTTTTTTGAGTTGGAAGATAGAACTAGAGCATAGAAAATAGATTCTAGAACCTAGACTTCATTATCAAATTATGACATTTTCAAATTAACAAATTAACAGTGTAGGGCTTCGATACAATTTTCTCTTGAAAATCACTCCGCTAGCCGGATGGTTTTTATTTAGAAAAGAAAGAAAATACAGAACCTCCATAACGTCTATCTTCCGTAAAGTTAGGATGGTCTTTTAAATTACCCGTATGTTTAGAATGTTCTACAATTAAAACGCCATCTTCTTCTAGAAAATCATTGTTAATAACGAGATCTACAATTTTTGCAAATTGCTCATCCGAGAAATCGTAAGGAGGGTCAGCGAAAATAAGATCAAACTTAAGGTTGACTTTTTCTAAATATTTAAACACTTCACTTTTAATGACAGCGATAGAAGCTTCTAATTCTTCGGAAGTTTCTTTGATAAATTTTACACATCCGTAGTGTTGGTCTACTACCGTAATATTTTTGGTTCCTCTAGAGATAAACTCGTAAGTGATGTTTCCGGAGCCGGAGAATAAATCGAGTACAGAAATATCGCTAAAATGAATCCTATTGTTTAAAATATTAAACAGACCTTCTTTGGCGATGTCTGTGGTAGGACGAATAGGTAGCTTTTTGGGAGCCATTATTCTTTTACTCTTATATTTTCCGGAGATGATGCGCATTAAAATTGACTTAAAATGAGGTGGTGAAGTTGAGTATTTGCTGTAATATTTTCAGATAAGTAAATAGAAGTCGTATCTATTTTAAGCAAATCTAGATATTTAATATAAGTAGATAACATGTGATAGTTGCTGTCTTCTTTTTCGATATGTCCAAAAACCAAGATAGGAATTTCAAGAGGATCTAATTCCAATTGTTCTAGCACAAACAACACATAATAAATAAAATCTTCTTTGGTTTGGTAGTTAAAGCTATTGGCTAATTGTAATTCGCCTTCTTTAAAGAATATCATATGAAAATGAGTGGGATGCACGTGTAGTAAAACTCGAGTCTTAAGATCTCGTTTTTTTACAAACTCAATGAGACTAGAAGTAATGTGTTTAAAAGAAAACTCCCCAAATTTTTCGAATAAGTAATTATTGATATTCGTGTAAGGAATGTAGACGTTTTTGGCTTTTATGGCTTCCACATCATCAAAGGTGACGTAATCTGTAGCTAATATTTTAATGTTGAATTTTAAATAATCTGTGAGGTTTTCTTCCGTAAAGAATGCATCAGGAACGAGGGTATTTAAAGTATTAGAATATATTACTTCCAATTCATCTACAGCTTCCTCCTTGCTAAAAGCCTGTTCTATCCCAAGCTTTATTTCTTTAAGAAGGTTCTCTGGAGTTTGTTGAGATAAGAAAGTTTTATGCTTTAAATCTTCCACTTTATGGCTCTCCTTGTTACCTGTACAAAAAGAAAATCCATCCTGAGCAATCAGGATGGATAACTTATTTTTAGTAGGTTCTATATTATTGGTCGTTAGCTCCATAAACTTGTGGCCAGTTACCATTGGTATTGATCTCTGTCATGGAACCAATTTTAATATATTTTCCATTTACACCATCAACAGAAATCACTTGCTTCTCTTGCATGATTAAATCTTTATCTAAATCTTGTAAAATTGCATCTTTAGAAACCTTTACTTCAAATACAGGAATCTCTGTATTGTTCTTAGTGATCTTACCGTTCTCAATCTCAAACTTCGCTTTTTTATTGGTTGTAGGAACGTACATCATATCTTTATAACGCTTAGAGTTTTTAAAGATAGAATCTTTTACAGCTACTGTACCAATAGTATCAATGATGGTTTTACTCATATATTGGTCTACATTATATGTTTTCTTGTATTCTTCATCTAAAACTGTAGTATCTCTACGTTGCGTAACGGTAAACTCTGCCGTATCTACAAATGTAATTAGGTTATTAAAGTTTCCTGCAAAAGTTCCCGTTACTTGTTTGTGTGCAAGTTGAGCTTTTCTAATATCCTTTAGTCGATCAATTACTTTTTGGTAACGGACTTCTTTGGTCTTATTAAACTCTATGGGTTCATAAACTGCGTTAAAAGTTAAATATCCTAAAACACCAATAACAATCCAAAGTAGTAATTGAATTACAAGTTTCATAGTTTCAAATTTATGATTTATAGTATCTACGCAAATCTACAATTTTTTTTTGTTCGTAAAAGTTTCCAAAGATAAAAATGCGTCTTTATATTTGATTTTATATTTCTAAGCTATGACTTCACAAGAATTGTACCGTTTATTGATCAAAGAATTTTCCTATCAACCTACCGTACATCAAGATATCGCCCTCCAAAAACTCTCTATTTTCTTAACGGAAGAAGAACAAGATCATTTGTTTATTTTAAAGGGATATGCAGGTACAGGGAAAACGACAATTATTGGAACGATTGTAAAAAACCTTTGGAAAATTAAGAAAAGTCCCGTTTTGATTGCACCAACAGGTCGGGCTGCCAAAGTGATGAGCAATTATTCAGGAAATCAAGCATTTACAATTCATAAAAAAATATATTTTCCGAAGAAGAGTAGTGGAGGAGGAAGTATTGAATTTACGTTACAACCCAATAAGCATAAAAATACCATCTTTATTGTAGATGAAGCTTCCATGATTTCAGATTCTACCGCAGATAAAAAATTATTTACCGATGGTTCCCTATTAGATGATTTAATACAATATGTGTATTCTGGAAAAAATTGTAAATTGATTTTTATAGGAGATACTGCACAGTTACCGCCAGTACATCACAGTTTGAGTCCGGCGTTAGACCCAGAAAAGCTTTCGCTTAGCTACGATAAAAAAGTAGATCAAATAGAATTGACGGAAGTAATGCGACAGCAATTAGAAAGCGGAATTCTAGAAAATGCCACCTTGCTTCGGGATACCATTAAAGGAAGTTTTTATGATACATTTAAATTTAAAAACACAGGCGGAGATTTTATTCGCTTGATTGATGGCTACGAAATCATGGATGCCATTAACGATGCCTACAGTTCACAAGGACACGAAGAAACGGCGATTGTGGTGATGTCTAATAAAAGAGCCAATATTTACAACGAGCAAATTAGATCCCGTATTTTATTCCGCGAAAGCGAAATTGCAGCAGGAGATTTTTTAATGGTAGTAAAGAATAACTACTTTTGGATTAAAAGTAGCAGCGAAGCTAGTTTTATTGCTAATGGTGATATTGTAGAAATTCTCGAAATTTTTGAAATTGTAGAACTTTACGGATTTCGGTTTGCCGAAGTAAAAGTGCAAATGGTAGATTATCCCAAAATGAAACCTTTTGAAACCGTGGTTATGCTCGATACGCTAACTTCTAATACTCCATCGTTACCTTATGAAGAGTCTAATAAATTGTACCAAGAGGTGATGAAAGATTATGCTGATGAAACCTCTAAATACAAGAAATTCTTGAAGGTGAAAAGCAACAAGTATTTTAATGCGTTACAGATAAAATTTAGCTATGCGATGACTTGTCATAAATCTCAAGGGGGACAATGGAACACCGTTTTTGTAGAGCAACCGTATTTAAAAGATGGAATTACTGAAGATTATTTGCGTTGGTTATATACCGCTTGTACACGAGCCAAAGAAAAATTATATCTCATAGGGTTCAAAGATGATTTTTTTGAAGACGATAGTGAAATACTTTAGCGGAAGTAAAAAAATCTTATTTTTGAACAAAAAGGCTGTAATTTTTTGAATAAAAAAGGCTGTAATTAAGAAACACGTTGATAATTTTAAATTATATATTTTCTTTTCTATGGAAATAGCCGCCCAGTTGAAGCCTTAGAATTAGTTCGCAATAAGTTATTATATTATTCAATTCTAACGATCACAAAGGGGATTAAACTTCCTGAAGAGAAGGACTTAAAAAATGCTATTTTTAACCAAAAACGACAAACCAAAAACTAAAAACTAAAAACGAAAAACGAAAAACCAACCTAGTGAGCAAAGAAAAACTAAAAGTAATCGCTATGATTCCCGCGCGCTATGCGGCAACCCGGTTTCCTGGCAAATTAATGCAAGACCTTAACGGAAAAACAGTCATAAGAAGAACCTACGAATCTACTATAAAAACCGAACTTTTTGATGATGTTTTTGTGGTGACCGACAGTCAGATTATTTATGATGAAATCCATGCACATGGCGGAAAAGTGATTTTAAGCAAAACCAATCACGAATGTGGTAGCGATCGTATTGCTGAAGCCGTAAAGGATATGGATATTGATATTGTGGTGAATGTGCAAGGCGATGAACCTTTTACTTCTAGAACGAGTTTAGAGAAAGTATTGAAGGTTTTTTATGGCAGCGATGCGCACCACATAGACCTTGCTTCTTTGATGACGCCGCTTTACGGAAAAGAGGATGTTGAAAACCCTAACCATGTAAAGGTAATTGTGAATCAGAATAATTTTGCCTTATACTTTTCTAGATCTCCCATTCCTTACCACCGCGATAAAGACGTAGACGTTACTTATTATAAACACATTGGTATTTATGCTTTTAGAAAGCAAGCCATTTTAGATTTTCATCAATTACCAATGCTTACTTTAGAGGCTTCAGAAAAAATTGAGTGTATTCGCTATTTAGAATACGGCAAAAATATTAAAATGGTTGAAAGTGAAGCGATGGGAGTAGGGATAGATACGCCTGAAGATTTAGAAAAAGCCAGGCGCATTTTAAATGAGCAAGAAAACTGATAAACTTATTTCTTAACCGCCGCCTTATATACTTCTAAACAACGTTCTCTGGCTTCTTTATGATTCACCATACGCTCTGGATATTCATCGGTATCATATTCAGGAATCCATTTTCTGATGTATTTTTCGTCTTTATCAAACTTCTCTAATTGAGACTGCGGATTAAAAATCCTGAAGTAAGGCGATGCGTCAACGCCAGATCCAGCTACCCATTGCCAGTTTCCTACGTTAGAAGACATTTCATAATCCAATAATTTTTCAGCGAAATAAGCTTCACCCCAGCGCCAATCAATCAGTAAATGCTTGCATAAAAAGCTTCCTACCACCATACGCACGCGGTTGTGCATTAAACCTGTAGTGTTAAGTTCTCGCATCCCTGCATCTACCATAGGATAACCCGTCTTACCTTCTTTCCATAATTCAAATTCATCCTTGTTATTTCGCCATTTAATTTTATCGTATTTAGCTTTAAACGCATCTGTAACAGTTTCGGGATAATGGTAAAGAATTTGCATAAAAAACTCGCGCCAAATAAGTTCGTTCCAAAAAGTTTCGTTTTCCGCGTGAAGCGCCTTCTTTAAAACTTTTCTTACACTAACACTCCCAAAACGCAAATACGGACTTAGATGACTTGTCGCATCTTTGGCTGGTAAATTTCTGTGATCCTCGTATTCTTCAATAGTAATGGGCGTGATGTCATATTCTGGAAATGAAATAGATGATTTCTTAAACCCTATATCGCTTAAGCTAAGGTTGGGTAATCGTGTATTTTTTATGAGATTAGAAAGATAATCGTTGGTGTAATAAATTTGAAGCTCATGATCTTTAAACGCTTTTTTCCATTTTCTCATAAATGGCGTGTAAACCAAATATGGTTCGCCATCATCTTTAACCACTTCACTTTTTTCAAAAATGACTTGGTCTTTAAAAGAAAAGAATTCGATTTCTTCTTTTTCTAATAACTGCTGAATTTTTTCATCCCGTTCTTTGGCATAAGGCTCATAATCTGTATTGGTAAATAGCGCCTGAATGTCATAATCTTTTAGAAGTTGCTGAAAGATTTTTTGAGGTTGGCCGTGATAAATGGCTAAAGAGCTAGCATGATCATCTTGTAGCTCTTTTCTCATCTCTTGCAAGCGTTCAAAAATATAAGTTACACGAGCATCCTCTTTAGGTAACGCAGATAAGATTTCTTCATCAAAAATAAAAATAGGTAGCACAGGATGCTCTCCTTTTAATGCTTCCCAAAAACCTAAATTATCATCAAGTCTTAAATCTCTCCTGAACCAAAATAACGATACTTTCTCTTTTGCCATATTTATATTTTTAAGGTAGACATTCCGCCATCTAAATGAATTACTTGTCCTGTCATCCAACTGCTTTTTTCAGAGAGGAGGTAAGTAGCCGCATTGGCAATATCTGTAGCTTCTCCAACACGTTTAAGCGGATGTACCTCATTCATCATTTCCATCTTTTTATCGCTACTTAAAATATTTTTGGCCAAGTTGGTATTGGTGAGCGAGGGAGCGATAACATTTACTCTTACGGTTGGCGCATACTCTGCCGCCAATGCTTTTGCAAAACCTTCAATAGCTCCTTTTGATGCTGCCACACTGGTATGAAATGGCATTCCTACTTGTACGGCAACCGTACTAAAGTAAACGATACTCGCTTGCTCAGATTTTTTTAATAGAGGCAAAACCACTTTAGTGCAATTTACTAAACTCATAAAGTTTTTTTGTAAATCTTCCTCAAAATCTTTTTCCTTTAGCATTTTAAAAGGCTTTAGGTTAATTGTACCAGGGCAGTAAATGAATCCGTCTAATACTTCAGGCAAATCTAAATCTTCTAGATTATCTTTAAATGCATCAAATTCATAATGTGTTACCTCTAAATCACTTAAATTATCCTTAGTTCTTGAAGCCACCATCACATTTGCATCATTATGTAGTTGCTTTACGATTTCTAATCCAATTCCGTGGCTACCGCCAATGAGTAATATATTTTTCATAGTTATAATTTTATATTGTTCCAAAAAGTTGGTTCAGCTTATTCTTTCTGTAGTTAAAAATTTCTTTAAGTTTCGGCTTCACTAAAATGGGATGTCCAAGTTGACCTAAGACACCGAGAGGAAGTTTGTAATCAATAATATCTTCCATTTCTACACCACCTTCAATCTCGTTAATAAAATGCTTGTGGTGCCAAAGTGCATAAGGGCCAAATCTTTGTTCGTCTACAAAATATTCTCCTTCTTTGACGTGGGTAATTTCGGTTACCCATTTGGTTTTAATTCCTGCGATAGGGGTAACAATATATTGTATAATTTGTCCCGCATACATAGGTCGGTCTCCTCCAGTGAGAATATCAAAACTCATATAATTTGGCGTAATCTCTTTTAAGTTAGCGGGATTTGATAAAAACTCCCAGGCTCTTTGTCTTGTAATAGGGAGGCGTTGCTTTTCGTGAAGTCTGTATAATTTCATAAAAGCTAAATTAGGCTATATTTTGTTTAAACAAAAGCAAGATAAGTTAAACAAAAGTTATTGTTTTCATTTTTGTTCGAATTTAAATGCTAAAAAATTTACCTTTAACTTAAACGAACTAAAAAATTAATTTATGAAGAGCTTTTTTGCCTTAAGTTTAGTAATACTAATGTTTTCTTGTGATAGCACAAAATCGACTAGCGATGAGAAATCGTCCAATACTTTATCTCCCGATGAGAAACAAGAAATGTCAAAAAATATAAGTTCAATCACTTTAGAATCGGGTTGTCTACCTGCAGGAGATTGCAATTTGGAAGTGATGCCCAACACGAAAATGGATTTTAAAATAGACACTGCAGAAATGCTGTACCCAGAGTTTGTAGATGATTTGCATACCAATACGGTAAAATTTAGTTACAATGAAGATACCGATAAAGAGTTAATGGACGGTCATTATCGAGAAGAGGTTTACTTTGAAGTAAAAAACGGAACCAAGGAAATGAATCTTCAAGATATGGAGCTTAAAGATGTGAATTTTCTTTACGGAAGATTTTGCTATTGCAAAGGAAGTGCGGGTTACTTTAAAGTAGATAAAGGTAACTTAACGATGAAAGATGGGAAATTAACTGTCGAATTTGCTAACGGACAAGTACCGCAGAAATTAGGGAAAATTACAGCTTCTTATAAATAATAAAATAAAGAACCAAGACCACTTAGCTGTTAGAAACTAGAACCAAGATTTAATTGTAACTAATGGATAAACAGTAGTGGTTTAAATTAAAGATATTTTCTCTTTATCGATAATATTATTTTCGGAAAAACGAAGTGTCTATTTTTGATTTTTATATATTTAAAATGCTTATTTACTTTCCTTTTACATAGACAACATTAGTAAGATAAGAATTTAAATTTATTTTTATAAAAACATAAAAAAAGCAGCTCCTTGGAGCTGCTTTTTTGTTTCAATAGAAGGAAATTTAAGCTTATTCAGCTTTATCTACCACCAATCTTTCATCTCTATTAGCAACCTCCCAAGCGGTATAAAATATCAACTTGGTTCTTTTTTCTAATAAATCATATTCAATTTTATCTGCAGTATCGGTAGGTTTATGGTAATCTGCGTGAGTTCCATTAAAGTAAAATATTACTGGAATATTGTGTTTTGCAAAGTTGTAATGATCACTTCTATAGTAAAAACGATTTGGGTCATTTTCATCATTATAGGTGTAATCTAGGTCTAAGTTAACATATTTACTATTCATTTCTTCGGAAACCTTGTGTAAATCGGTACTTAACTTATCACTTCCAATTAGGTACACATAATCTGCTTTTCCTTCGTGCGCTGGATCTATTCGACCAATCATATCCGTATTTAAATTGGTTACGGTATTTTCTAGCGGAAAAATAGGATTTTCAGTATAATACTTAGAACCTAATAAACCTTTTTCCTCTCCGGTTACGTGCAAAAATAGAATAGATCTTCTCGGAGAAAAACCATCTTCTGCCGCTTTTTTGAAAGCTTCTGCCATTTCTAGCATAGAAACCGTTCCAGAACCATCATCATCTGCTCCGTTATAGATTTCACCATCGCTCATTCCAACGTGATCGTAATGCGCAGAAATAACTACAATTTCTTCAGGAAATTCACTTCCTTCAATAAAAGCCACCACATTTTCTGAAGCTTTAAATTTATCGTTAAAAAAGCTTGACGGAATGTGTTGGTAGTAACTGTCTCCCAAAGGAGAAGCAATATTTAATTTTTGATATTCTTTCTTCAAATATTCCGCAGCCATTTTTTGTCCGGGTTCTCCAGTGTCTCTTCCTTGGTATTCATCTGAAGCAAAAGTATAGAGGTGTTCTTTTAATTCGGCGGAAGTAATGGTGTTACCATAAGTTTCTACATTAGCTTCACTAAGAGATTGGTCTTTTTGTACGCTACAGGAAAACATAGTTCCAAGCGCGGCAACTAATAAAATTTTATGCATTTTTTTTAACTTAAATATGAGTGGCACAAGATATTAAATAATTCATAATTTGGAAGTCTGAAAATACTTAAAAAAAAGTCGATTTATTTTTTGGGAATTGAAAAAAGGGCTTATATTTGCAACCGCATTCAGGGAATACCTGATGAGGCGCTCAAGGAGAAATGGCAGAGCGGTCGAATGCGGCAGTCTTGAAAACTGTTGAGGGTCACACCTCCGGGGGTTCGAATCCCTCTTTCTCCGCGATGTCAACGGATATTCAGTTAGTTACGAGGTTGACACCCAAATTTACACCCAATTCCACTTGAATTGGGTGTTTTTTTATCAAATTTTCCAACAAGAAAGAAAAAAGGGATCAAGTCAAAAAGTTATGGAAAAGTTAAGTTTGAGGCGTTATAATTCATTCTTTAATTTTTATCGTATTAATTATATGATTAGTCGTAATAGCAGAATTCTCATATTTTGATCGGGTTATTTTCTTTTGAAGAAACAAATTCTTCTCAACCGATTTAATCTGCTCTAATCCATCTTTTGAAACTATAACAAACCATCCTTCTCCGACTTCTCCATCTTTACGTGGTACCATGCTAGTATTTCCATTTGACCAATAAATAGATTTTGCCATTAATTCACCTTCAGAGTTTTTCCAAGCAAATAGTTTGGTCGGTTCAGGCTCCCAGCCTAGATATCTTGCCAAAACAGGATTAATAGCAATCCATTTAGATTTTAAATCAAATTGATCAAATCTATGATCCCTGATTATAATAATAAAATGTCCACCACATCTCAAGTCATGATATTTATTGCTTAATTGATGAAATACAGAGCCAAAAATGTAATTATCCTCTTTAGCCAAATTTTCATCAACACCAATTTGATACATATATTCTTCAGTCGGCGCACCCCAGTCCAAGTTCCTTATTTGGCTGTATTCACCTATCATCTTGAAGTCATCCTGATAGTCTAAAAGTGATTCACTTAACCTTTCTGATTCTCCTATTCGATCTAACCAATCATTGCCAACTCCTCCAAAATCTCTTTCTTTAAGCGTTTGAATAAACTCGGGTTTTGCTATTTCATCGAAAAATTGAACAGTATAATCACGTGATATAAAAAGATTCTTAATTCTTCCATCATCAATTCTTCTCGAATCTATTAATTCATTTGTGACGTGCATTATGGCTCTGCGAGAGGCTATTAGTCTTGGTATATTGTTATGGTAAGGATATTCTAAGTAAATTTCTCCTAAATGATTTTTTATCTTTTTTTCATATTCTACTGTCCATTCCTCTTCTCGACCAATTTCTTTCATGATTGAGTAAGCTCTATAAATAAGATTAAATTCATCAATTCCAGACTCCTCTGATAAAATTTTGATCAAAAATTCAAATGGTCTTATCAGTTCTCGAGGGTCATTAATATCAACTTCTGGAAAATAAGGGTCAATCTCTTTTTTAAAATTTGGTTTCTCGCTTTTCGGAATATGTAAAGAATATACTTTAGGTAATTGGATGCTTTTTGGAGTTGGAATTTCTTCACCTATAGAGGAAAGTATATTTATTGCATTTTTTCTTAATTGATAATCATTTGATAGAGCTAAGTTATTGAGCTTTAATTTAAGCGAGTGAACTTTTGGAAGATCGAATGCAGATAATTTCATTACCACATCCACACATGCGTAATCATCTAAACTTCTATTTAACAATTGATTAAAAGCATAGTCATCGTCTTGATTTATATATTTTGCCAATAGCATTAAGGATTGTTCCTTTACTAGCGAGACAGGGCTATCTGATAAATACACCAAGTAATCGACTAACGTTTCCATGATTGGTCGATCTAATGAAGGAAGAATAGGTAAATTCTCAACTGGTTTGCTATTCGTCATTAGTCTTTCCAGATAACCAAATATTTCAGGCCAAACCTCTTCTTCAACATAATCTTCCTTTAGAAGAGGAATGATGTCGTCAAGGTGTTCAATATACGAACTCGGATAATTGCTACTTACTATGTCATGAGCAAATACTTCAAATGCCTTATTAGATGAGATTGTGGGATTGATTCGTTTTAGTGCATTAAACGCATTAATTCTTGTTCCTCCATCATAATATTTAACCCACCCTGATTCGCTTGATAGCTCAATACTTTTATTGGCTAAACTAGTTGCCAATTTAGTGCTTTCTAGCTCCCAGGCAGCCTCACTTAATTTAGCATAGAAATCCGATTCTCTTCTTCCAATTCTAGCTAGTTTGGCAACTTCTTCAATTTGACTTAAAGATAATAAAGGAGTTATTTTTTCAATAACCTTTGACCATTTAAAAAATGAATTTGCCTGATCTTCTTCTTGAATGATTTTCTTGAAATCATCAAAATTTGTAACACGTTCTAGCACTTCGTCTTCCTCAACCTTTTCATGATCAATCTTTAAAGTTAATGTATTTGAAGAGCTTGACGAACTATTCCTTTCATTATTTACAGGTATATTAAACGATGAATAATAGTCTTTTGTTTTTAGCCCTTTTGATTTATAGAAGTCATCAATTTCAGATAGTAAGTAATGTCTGGTTTCTTCGTAAGCCTTAATTTCTATTGCCGAAATTATGCCTTGAGCGTGCTCTATTAAAAAACCTTCTTTGAAAATTTCATATCCTTTTTCTAGGATAGACTTGAGCAGTGAAGAATCCGCAGATTCAGCAAGAAGCAGATATAGAGTACTATATAATTGAACAATATTTTTGAACTCTTCTTCACATTTTGTCCGTATAACGAAATGTTTGATAAAAAGAGTAATGGTATCTTTAAAATCAATCAAATCATTTTCTAATTGCCAGATGGTCTGTTCAAGACCATCATTCAAATTATGTGCAAACGTAACTGCCAATAATTCTTCAGAAGCTTTCCAATAAGCCCTTCCTTCCGTGGTTTCTTTAATGTGGTTTAAATGAGATAAGAACCACTTTGTTCTTTCAGAAGCTCTTGACGGGTCTTTATGGTTTATTTTTCTTAACCATTCAATCCATGTACTAAATTGATAATCTTTTTTATAACCTACTCCTATGGATTCTTGAATTGCCTGTTTGAGCCATTTTTCAGTTTCCTCTAACTCGTCTAAAATAAAAAACACTTTTGAGTGAGCCCGACATTCGTTTATGCGTCCATTAATATCATGATCATCCAACATGGAATTCTCCAAAGATCTCAACTGTATAACTGCTTTTTCGACATCAAACCCATTATTCAAGAGAGATTTAATGATTTTCCGTTGGATACTTGTACTCCAATATTTCGGAGAATTTTGAAACTCCCTAAATAAATAATCTCCTAATGATTCTAGTTTTTCAGAGTCCAATTCAGATACTGCCGATATCAAATAACCAAAATATTGTTCTTTTACCTGTTTCAGTTTATACCAATAACTATTGTGGTGAGATATTTCTTTGTAGTAAAACCGAACTATTGGATATATTCTTTTAATCGGGTTATCAACCACTGGTGTTTCAAGAATCCCTTCCGCTAGAATTTGAGTTGTAATACATAACATTCGTTCAAAATCTACTAAAACTTCTTCATCAGTGCCTTTCGTAACAGTTGGAATTGCAGATGTAATGGACACTCCTTTTCCACATAGGTTAAGTAACTTGTTAAGTTTGATTAATGGCAGGAAGGCGTCAAACGAATCACCATATCCCAACTGGTCTTTAGCCACATTAGATGGTTGTTCCACTTCCTTAATCCAACTATATGTTTCATTTATGTCACAGGTGACTTTATAAACTAAATCTGCAATGAATATTTTACCAATGGGTTTTGTCTTCTCTTTAGTGAAATGAGTTGTTAACAATGACAAATATTCATTCGCTCGACTTTTATCTTTTAAGTCAAGACATTGCTCGATAGCGTATCTTGTTAGTTGGAAAAGAGAATTCCTTCCCTTTGCAGACGTGGGATCAATTTTTTCTGTGACTTTATTAAAATCATCCCACTTATTTTGATCAACTAAACTATAACCGAGATTTGAAAGCAGCCTTAGCTGTAAATCAGATTCTTTTTCTTTAAACCTGTTTTCTCGAATACTGCCTAAGAATTGAATTTTATCAATTATTGATAAAATATTATCAGTTTCTTCAAAAAGAGGAGATGTATAAACCCATTCTTCTAAAGAGTCTCTTATTTCTTCGTATCTCTGAGAATCATCAATGAGTACCCCTGAATCTGTAATAATTTCTGGATAGGCCAAATTGTATAAGGTTTTTCCCTCAGATTTGTGTCCATATTCAATAAACAAGCGACATGCTTTGAATGCGTACGATTCGTTACAATGTAAAATATTACCAGTTCTTAGATAATCTCTAGCTAAGTCAAATTTATTTAAGAATAAGAGTTCTTCTGTTAATGACGCAGGATCAATATTGAATAACCTTCTATCAATTTCTGCCAATGAGAACAGATATCTTACCAGAGTATTGATATCCCTATTATGTCTAGCTATTTCAACACCAAATTTTGCATCTTGCTTAATCTCTTCTACTGGTCGGAAGTTAAGTAATTGTTCCGTAAAGCTATCTGGTGTAACAACTGAAACAAACCTATCATATTGCTGTGCTTGAAATAGATGATGATTCTGTTTCCAAGATTTTTCAATCTCTGACTTTACGTAATAATCAGCCAGCTGATTATGATATTTGATATTACCTGTTGAGTCATACTCTCCTGTTAAATAATTTAAGGCGGTATGATGAAGAAGGAATTGCTTAAACGAATTATGAAAGAAAGACAAAGTTTTTTCAGTTTCATTAAACAGAAACCTAGCCTTTTCACGAAACGACTTTAGTACACTAAGTTGGAAATCCCATTCCTGAATGAACTGAAGATTAATCGAACCATTAATTCTGGTAATTAAACCTAAGAATTGAATTTGGCTATCTTCTTTCTGAATAGGCTCCCATATTTTCTTGTAATAAGTATCAATACTACCATCAATAGCATCAAAAGATTCGATTGTATCGTCAATCGAATCTGCCTTATTGATTTTTCCAACTAAATAAGACAGGTATAACGGGTGTCCTTGTGATTTTTCAAATACTTGTAACTTTTGAGAACCAGTAAGTTGAAATGAAAAATCGAGATTATCAATGTACTTGTATACTTCCTTCTTTTTAAGTGAATCAATTTGAATAGTTCTATTTCCATTTTGGAATTCTGTTTTAATTTCCTGTTGGATGTCTTCAAGTTCATAGGATTGGCTACCTAAAATAATGAAGATCCCATCAGGTAGAGTAGATGGTAAGGGAAGTTCTCTTAGGAAGCTATTTGTTATTGATTTGTATTCCCTAGGAACATGATCTAGACCATCAATCAATATTATGGTCGGTTGGCCATTTGTAACAAAATCCTCTCCAATTGATCTCAATTGCTCATTGAATACATCCTTTAAAAAAAGTAAGTCTTTATACGGAAGTATGTCTCTTTTATATATCCCAGCTTCCTTCAGTTGAAAAACCAAATCGAAAAAAAGATGTGTAGCATTTCCTCTTTCATAAAAGTTCAAGTGTGAGGAAGGATTAACGAAATCAAAGGCGTAGTACCTTATTACTCGTGTTTTTAGACCTTTCGACCATTGATTCAATAAAGTAGATTTGCCGGAACCTGGGCCTCCCAGTAAAAACAGGTATCCATTTTTATGATCTTCTAACTTTGAATTTAATAAGTCAATTGTTGATTGAATCGGTTGGTATCTTTGTCTATCAACTATTAACTCGTGGTTAAAAATTGTTTTAAATCTGTCAGACCAACCTAATTCTTTAATAATTTCTTGGCGAGTAAATTCAACGACTCTTTCTGGGCTGGCAACTTTTTCAACTATAAATCGGCTGATCTGTTGAAGGTCTTCGTCTTCTATGGAATATTTAATATTTCCTACACTAAACTGTTTTTGTTTATAATCAGGTTGAAAATCAAAACAGACGATAAATTCCTCAAATTCGGAATCATTGAGATTTGAAGTCTTCTTGATTGCTTCAAGAACAGGCTTCCATTTATCGTCAATCGATTGATTTGATTTTATCTTTGTCCAGACTTCAGATACGAAATCCTTAAATGAACCGATTTTAGTACTGCCCTCCTTCAAGCTGTCATGAGAGGAAATAGGTTTGTTAGTGATTAAGTGAGGAAGTATTTTTTTGCTAGGATTAGCTGTTTTTAAACTCTTCCAACTAGAGGTGATAAGAGGTAACAACTCCGTAAAATTTGCAAATGATATATTCGCATCTGCGATAGTCCATTTTACTTGGTATGCATGAATTTCTGAATGGGTGGAATATTGTATGTCATCTAGTTTTTGAGCCTTGGGGTCTGCTATTCGTATCCATTCAAGCTTTTTATTTATTAGATTCAAATAGACAAACCAAGCGAATTCATCAAATTGAGGCAAATAGCCTCCTATTGCTGCTCTTTCTCCACTTGCTGATACTGGTTCTTTACTCATACCTATAATCTTTGTGCTAACTGTGCTGTTGGATTTTTTTATGTAAGGTTACGATATATAGCTATATAGCATTACTTTGATATATATTTCCTTTCAACAATAAACTTATTTTTGATAGTTCTTATCTAAAATAATAGACTCTAAAATTTTTACTTTGTCTTTAATCTCTTATATGCTTTCGGTCAATCAACTATTCTCTACAGCCTTGATCTCGTCCTTCCTCAACTCATACAGCTCATAAACCAACTGGTCGATTTCCTTTTATGTTTAGGTTATTTGAGTTGAGTGTATTCATTAACTCTAGGTTCATTCAAAATTTACCCCTGCCTTCTATATTCTCTCTTCATAAAGACTTTTAATTTTTAAATCTTCACTCCAGATAGCGTGTATTTTTAAGTGGTAAATGATGTCCTTGCCTCTATTTTCTTTTAGTAGTTTGTAAACCATATTGTAGGTTACAGCATAATCATTGTTTAATGGATTAACGTTAAAAGTGTCCCATTGAATTTCGACCTTAGTTGCTGGATGACGTTTCACGTAAGCTTTTGTATCTTTTTTAATATCGGCAAAACTCATATTAGATTTGCTATACCACTTAACTACATTAGGCTCTATATAGTTTTCTAAAGCATTAATATTTCCAGATTCAATTGTGTTGTAATACTCAGTTGTTTTTTGTTTTAAGGTATCCTCTGTAGAAGTTATGAAAGTATTAAAAAATAAGAATACCATCAATAACAAACCAATACCAGATGCAAGTAGCACTTTCTTATTTTTAAAATTAAACAACGAACCTTTGTTAAAACCCGTTACCTTTTCTTTAATCTGGTCGTCTTCTAAAGAAGTTTTAGATTCTTCCTTGTGTTGCTTTTTCGGAAGATTTAATAGATTACTTTTAACAAGCCCCTTATCGATTTTAAAACGTCTTAAGAATGAAACATATAGCTCTAAATAGCTTAAATCATCTAATGGTATTAGGCTTAGAGATTCAGGATTATTAGGAATGCCACCATAACCAATCACAATATAAATAGGTATTTTCTCTTTCTTTTGAAAAGTTTTAAAACGTTCTATTTGATTGTAGCTTATTGCTTCAATCATTTCTTTAGAATTAAAGCCTGAACGAAATTTCGCTTCCACATAAAATTCTTGTTGCGTTGTTTTACATCGGAATTTAAAATCTGGTTTTAACGTGTTTTCTGCATATCTCGATTCATTCTGATTGAAGCTATTGGTTCTATGTATTAAGTCATATTCACTAGCTTTAAATAATTTATCGACTACAAAATTTTCAAATAATTCTCCTTTTTCAAATGAAGAGTACTGCATTTCTTTAATAAATTAACTGTTAATGTGTAAAATAAGAACTTAAGAAGCTTCCACTATAGCGATATCCTCTTCCGTTAACCCATAAAGCTCATAAACCGTTTAATCAATTTCCTATTTTCTTTGGCTTATTTGCGCTTTAAAGTTTTGAGTTATTTCTTTAGAGGAAAAAAAGTTGTTCAGGTATCCCTGTTAGGGTTTAACTCATTTTAGCTCCTTTAGATTGGTTATGATGTGAACATAATAATTCTCCATTATCTAAAGTTGTTTTACCACCTTTAGAATGAGGAATAACGTGATCTGCTTGATATTTTGACCAGCTAACTCTTGCTTCTTTTTCTGGTTTTCCTTCTCGTAAACATTGCTGACACAAGCCTTTATCGCTACGATAAATTATAATCCTTTGTAACTCAGAAAACGCTCTTTTTTCATCCTTTTCTTTCAACTGAAAGTTATTATCTCTCAAATATTCAAAAAAGAGTTGACGTATTATTCTGTCCCTAACCTCTAAATCATGCTCTCCTTGTTGTCTTCGATTGCTAAAGGTTAACATATCAGTATCTTCTGAATCTTCATATGTTTTCCATCGTTTATGAAAGACATATATAAAATTTTTAATGTTTATTTCTGTAGAATCATCTAGTACATAATGCATTCTTAAGTGGCGAATTAGCATATACACTGAAATGATAAAATATTCTACCGACAACTCTTTAATTCCGTTTGATTCATCCAGCATAGGGTCTCCTTTGAAAATACCGTAAAATATTTTAAGATTTTTTCTAACTTCTATTGCCTCTAAATTATTTTCATAGGTATAGTTTCCAATACCATCAGCTATTTTTTCACTTTCAATAAACTCGGTTATTTTTTTATCGCTCAATTCGGCATATCCTCTGTTTTTTTCAATGAGTAAAAACCTAGCCATAAACTGTAAGTGCTTCATTCTATGATTATCTACATTCAATAAATTAAAGAACGGCATTTTATCAGGATTGCTGTCAATCGGCTCATAATTATCATAATCAAAAGTTAGGTCATCGGCATATTTTACTATAAAATTTCTACTCAAACTGGAAAGTTGAGCGTGAGCAACTTCCATATAATTTAAAGTTTCTCCTTGCTGCAAACGCCAAAATATTTCAGTAGCAATAATCTGATGTTCAACATTTTGTGGTTCATCAATATCCTTTATTACATCAGCTTGATATTTTAATGATTTATCGATAAACTTCCTAACATCGGTGCTTAGATCATCATAAAATTTATTTGCTAAATCATCGCTTAAATCTGATAAACTTTTAGGTAACTTATATTTATTATCAAAAAAATCTTGTACTGACGTAATACGTTGTTGACCATCGACAATTTCATATACTGTATTATTTTCATCTAATCTTACTTCACGAATTACCAGTTTAGGTATATAATATCGACGAAATAAGCTATCCATTAAAGCTTGCTTTTTTTTGCGATTCCAAACAACTTTACGTTGATAAGGTGGGCGCGTGACGTAATCTTCCTTATAATCAAAAAAATCTTTGATACTAATATCTTTCGACGTGATTATGTATTCTGATTTTGGATTAAATGCCATAATTTACTATTTCCTAACATTAATTGTTGATTTCAATATTAATACACTCTGTATTAAATTCTTCTAAAGACCTTTTTTAATATTCGCTTTTTTAATAATTTGTAAAAACAATTTATTATATTCAATTAAAGCTAACTATTCAATAAATTTTAAATCAAGCTTTGCCATTATCTTTTCGGCCTCGTGATGATCAGGTATATCCCTTAATATATCTCTTGCTATTGAAGCTGCATATTCTTTTTGATTATTATGTAGATATATCCAACCTAAATTACTTTTATCATCATAATTAATTGCCTCAAAATTTGAGGTCTTAGTTGCCAGTTCTATAATAGCATCCGATAGGGTTTTTCGATGTTCATTAATTCGAAGAACTTTTAATCTAAGAAGATGAGAATATCTTTTAAGTAAATTACTTAACTCAATAATTGATGATTGTTGTACATTACAAAGATTTATCATCGAATTGATTTCTGCTACAAAGTCCTCTTTATGCTTATATAACTTGATTAATCTTTTCCAAGCAATTATCGACTGACTATCTTCTACTGCTACAATATATTTGTTACAAGCTTCAATGGCTTCATCTATAAAATCGAACTCCTCTAGCAGCGTCGAATATAAAAGATAGGTTTTTGGCCTTTTAAGAGAGATATATTCCATAATCGGAATAAATTTATCAATTTGTTCTGTTTCTGATGAGACTTCCTTAGCAACTTCTTGGAAAAACTTTGAAATTCTATCATTAATACCATTTTTCAATTCTGTGTTTCTTCCGACACCCAATTTCATTAGAATTCCAGCGTCTTTTTTTATAGCGAACTGATGAATGTCTGTTTTTAATTTCTTTTCGGCGAATAGTTGTGCGCTAATTGGTAAACTTAGAATTATATCTTTCTTCTGAGTTGTCATCTTGTCTATGAGTGAGAATTTATATAGTTCATCAATTGCAAGCTCAACATCAATTTTTTCATCAATTGTTGATTTTAAAACGGCTTCGATTGCAATTCTAGGGATTGAACTTCGCCAAGAGCCTAATGTTAAAAACACCCTTTTGGCAGCAGCAGATAGTTGCTTGTATGTTCTTTCAAAAAGTGCTTGAAGCAAATTTTCTTGATCGGCCATAATTCGTTTGATATCTCCAAGTTTTCCTTCATTCGCAACTTGTCCCAGTAAAATTTTCGCAACGTAGGGATGACCAGAAGACTCTTCAAAAAGTTGATCTATGTATCTTGAAGTAATAAGCTCATTAATATGAAGCTCCTCGCTAACATTTGTGATTAACTCTTTAAACTCACAGTATTCCATACCTCCAACACTTATCGGATAATCAGCTTTAAATTCATTCATTCTAGAGGTAATTAGAACCTTATTCGGTAATCGAATATGAGTATCTAGCCAATTAAACATTGTTAATTGATCTACTACAGTTTCAAAATTGTCAAATACAAACAGAGAGCTTGCCGATTTGTCCTGTAAACTTTGCTTAAATAAATCAAATCTTTCGTCTTGTTTAAGTTTGGGGTCTTGAGGGCCAATTAATTTGTTAAATACATTGACTACATCTGTAATGTCCAAAATATCTGGTTGCACTCGTTTAGCTCCTAAAGACATTAAATCTATATCTCTTGAGCTAAACCAAAATATATTTTCAAATCTATTTTTTGAACAAAAGTCTCTTAACACTTTGATCGCTAATGTTGTTTTTCCAATACCTCCACGTCCAATAAGTGTAATGATTGGATGTCTTTCATTTTTTAAAACATCTTGTAGTTCATTTTCTAGTGATGAACGCATAATGTAAACAGCCTGATTTTCTGGTATATTGGTGAAGCAATTTTCGACTATTCTCAATTCCTCGGAACCTGTAGTTTCGCTTTTAGGTAAAGAACCTGGAGGTGTCAAATACTTCTTACCATCCTGAACGATTTTTGTTCCCGTAGAATAGGATAATGTTTCAAATGAATCTCGTCTAAAAGATCCATTTGGAAAGAAGAATTCATTTAGTTCATTATCCGTAAAAATAAGCTCAATTTTTATGGGTTCATTTATAAAAGTATAAATTCCGGTTTCTAAGCTACTTTTGCTACCAGCAGTACTTGTCAAATATGCAAAATTATCAATATGTTCGGATATCCCTGACACTTTATATTTTCCAGAAAGATTTTGACTTAAAAATGCCCATTGCAGTTTAAAGGGTGAAAATTGTTCGCAAATAATTTTAATAGAAGTTGCTAAGCTTTTATTCAATTCTTCAGCTAACTCAATTGTAATAGCTCCGTGACCTCTTGTCTTGTTTCTTAGGTAAGCAAAATATCCAAACCATGTTTTTAACTGTATTTTATTCACCCTAACTTCAGGACTTTGATCGATAGTCTTCAAGCATTTCAATAGAGCTGTTACGGCAATATTTTGCCAATCATTTTTTGAGGTTTTGTCATTCAGTTCTTTAGAATAAATATTGTATTCAATTTTCATTTCTTGAGACGAGGGACCAGTTAAAAGCTCATCAAGGCTACTACTCCATTCACCTATACCGTTTGCACGAACCAATTTATAGAACTGAGTATATTTATAATTTTTTTGAGATTCTCCAAGACCAGAAAGCATAAATAAACAAGTAGTCTTCGTGACTACTTCTCCTAAATACATTAAACTATTAAAGTAAGATAATTGTGAATCTTTTTTTTCTAATTCTATTCTATCCCAGATTTTTTGAAGTATTTGATTTTTCAAGATATTGCTATTTATTTTATTACTAATATTAATGCTTTAACTATATTCCACAACCTTAATTTCTTCCTCCGTTAATCCATAAAGTTCATAAACCATTTGGTCAATTTCTGCTTCGGTTTGGCTGATTTGCATTTGCAATTCTTTTGCTTTTTTCTTGTTGTCTTCAAAAAGCTCCATCCACTCAAACTCATCTTTTTTCGTAAGCTCTGGAATTGGGTTTAGATTTTCTTTGGCTCTTTCTTTATTGGTTGATTTTATGGCTTTGTTGAGTTCTTTTATGAAGTCTCCGAAAGTTAAGTGGTGCCAGTTTTGAAGTTTGCGAGATAATTTCGTTAAATCCAGTTTATGATTTAAATAACTTAAAAATTTAGAGGATTCTTTATTACTTTTCAATACTAATTCAATAATTTTATTTGCCTCTGACTCAAAAAATATAGTATCACTTTTAATTACAAATGGAAGCTCTAATAATTGTGAACGCTTAACTTTTGGAAAAGTTTTTTTATTGTCAGAAAAAGTGTTCTTAAAGTAATAATAGATAAGTCTTGAATTCAAAATACATAAGAGATATAGTAGTTCACAATCTTCCTCTTTTTTATTTATAACATATGTAGTCTGATCAGTATAGATTTTAGATTTATCGAAACAAGTCTTGATTTTATCTCCTAAAATTTGACGAACTATTAATTTATCCTCTTCAAATATTTGAGGTGTTCTAAATGCTTGATTAGTAAAAAGTTTTTCGTTTTCAACTTTATAATCTATGTAAATATTATCGTATGAATAATAATAAGAGTCAATGTTCTTACCTAAAACAAATGGTTTATGATATTCATCTCGCTTAACATTATAAAGTAAATCTTTTCTAACCTTAACCCCATTCTTAACTTCATAATGTTTCCCAATTCGAGAGAACTTGTTCATTTTTAAAATTATTGAAAGAGACTCAATTTTAAAGTTTTCATTGATGAGATAATCTTGCTCGATAAAAACACTCACTGGAATCTTTTTCTTAAAGAAAAATTCATTGTTATGAATTGATATAAATTCAGTGCTTTTACTGTTAGAATTTTTGGAAATAATAAATATAACCGTTTTGACACTTGCTCCCTCAAAAATGTCTTTTTCACTCGATACAACTTTTTCTAATAAATGTTTCTCTAAAATAAATTTACGTAAAGGTTTATCATAATCATTAGTAAGAAATACAGACGGCGTAATAAAAGAGAGAACACCTTGGTCGTTTATTAAATTACAAGATTTCTCTATGAAAAGCTTATATAAATCTAACTGATAAGAAGTTGTAGTATAATATTTTAAATAATAATTCTTTTCTTGGTCATTGAATAGTTCACGACTTCTCACATAAGGCGGATTCCCAATGACCACATCAAAACCACCTTTAGCAAAAATTACTGGAAATTCAATTTCCCACTTAAAAGCCTTATCGCCCGCAATTGACTTACTATCAATCAAACTGTTTCCACATTTTATATTACTGCTTAAATCGTTCAGTTTACGTCTTGGCTGTGCAGTACGCAACCAAAGGGAAAGTTTAGCGATTTCTACGCTTTCTTCATTAAGGTCGACGCCATAGATATTATTTTCTAAAATCGTGTTTTCAATATCAGGAAACTGTAAACCACCTCCTAAAATCTTGGTTTTCAGCTCATCAATATAGGTGTGTTCTTTTATTAGAAAATCTAAAGCTTGATTAAGAAATGCCCCAGAACCACATGCAGGATCACAAATGGTTATTTGCAAAAGCCAATCTCGGTATTCATCAAGAATCTTAACAAGTTTTCCAATCGTAGATTTTTTTCGGTTTTTTCGGCCTTTAAAGTATTCCTCTTCGCGGAAGTCTAATTCAATTTTCTTCTCTTCACAAAGCTTCCCTACAGTATTTTCTACTATATATTTTGTAATATACTTTGGCGTATAGAAAACACCATCTTTTTTACGTTTACTAGTCTGTTTATCAAAATTATTGCCCTCAATTTCAGCATTTATGCTTTCAATTTCGTTAAGTGAATTCTCAAAAATATGACCAAGAATATTAACATCTACTTGACTTTCAAAATTATAGGAAGCTAGAGTTTTTGTGTGTTTGTATAGTAAATCATTACCAATTTCAATATTATCTAAAATAAAATCAGGTTTAAATAACCCTCCATTATAAGCAAATATCTCTGCTTGTCCATTCCCTCCTTTACGTCCTTTGTCGAGGTAATTAAAGTGTCTTTTAAAACGATCGTATAACGGTTCATCAACGTCTAGCCTGCGTACCGTGTCCCATTCTCCCAGAAGCTGAAGAGTATGATTAGGTTGAAGCAGGCCACGATCTTCGGCAAAAAAAATAAAGAGAAAACGATCAATAAGTTTTTGGGACTTTTGAAAGAGTGTTAGCTTTACATTTTTCTCAAGTCGGCTGAGATCATTTTGATAATCAATGTCACCAAGTTTATTCAACTTAGCTCTTACCGTTTTGGAATTATTTTTAATCAGGTCTCTATACAATTCTCTTTTAAAAAGAGAATAATCTTTATAGAAGATTTTTGTAATCTCCTGTTCTTCGGTAACAGAGGCTTCATTAATTTTAAGTGGAATATTTTTAAAAATTTTGTCTTTATGCAGACACAAGTACAAAAGCTTAAACCTCTTTTTAGAAAGTGTAAATAATTCAAACTCTTCAAATTCAGTAGCGTCGTTAATATAAAAACGCAATTTCTCAAAATTGGAGGTAACAACATAAGTGCATCCTTTATGATTTGCTTTATAATCAAAGGCCTGCCGTCTAATGCTCTCCAAGTCTTTCGTATTCGTTCCTTTCAATTCAATTACACCAATAGCAATTCCTTCCTTTAAAATAGCGCCATCCGCCTTACGTTGATTTTTCTCGTTTTTAAATTCGGTGGTTATATTTGACTTAGAATCTGGATATAATGTGTAGCCAAGAATATTTACAAATAACTCGTGAAGAAATTTTGCCTGAAATTGTTCTTCCTTGGCAGTCCTTATATTCTCTTGTATGGTAGTGTTCCAGAAATATTTTTGATAATCCTTATACGCTTTATCAACTGTTGCTTCATCTAGCAAAGCAAGGTGAGATTTAAGAACTGAGGTTTGAAATAATGCCATTTACTATTTTAGAGTATTATGAAGCGTCTAAAATAACAAAACATAATTAGCATCCACACTACGAACTCCTATAAATATTAGTAGTTTTTAACAAATAATGTTCATTAATTACAAAGCTTCCAACCATCATTGGTTTTTCTAAATGTTACAGATTTCAAAATCTCCTTCGGATTTTTCTTTTCGTTACTACTATCAAACAAAGGAGTTTCGTTAAATCGAATGAATGTAATTTTAACCTTTGCCTCGTTGCGTTCTGGAATTTCTTGTATTTCCTTTACAGAATCAAATTTATATTCGCAAATTTTAAATTTACCTGCTATCTTCCCACCTGAATCTTCTTTTGAACTTTCTAAATATTCTTTCCCTTTAGAAGTTAGAGTTACCTCATATCTATCTTTTTTACCCATAATTCCTTTAACTCTCTCTAATGGGCCAATATTTACAATTCCTAAATTTTCATTTTTTTGATACGGTTTCAAATAATCAGGGAATTTAGATTTTAGCATATCATCCATTTCCACAGTTCCGTAAGTGATTGTTTTTGTTTTGATTAGGGTTTCTTTAGTTTGGCAATCTCTAATGATAGATTCAGCTTTATTATTGGTTAATTGGTCAGAACCACAACTGATTATGATGAAGCAAGAGATAATTGTAAATATTGATATATTGATTTTCATAAGAATTTTATTAATTGATTAATATTTTAGGATGCGATATCGCCATCAAATTTCATGGAGAAATTTTGTCCTATACCATAATGAAAGCCTTTACAACCTAGGCATAGCTTATAAGTTGATTGAAGGTAACGGTATAAGTGCGCTCTGTCATTTATACTCACTTTATAAGGTTTAAGGCATTTATCGCATTTTTCGATCTGATAAACTGCATGGAAGTCTATATTTCTCATTTCGCGATAACCATAAGTTCCTTGATATTTATGTATAAATGCTGTTTCAGAAGTTAAAAATCCTTCAATCTTTTTTACTCTTTTTATTGCAAAATATTCTCTAATCAAATCTTCTGCGTCAAGGCTTAATTTGCCAGTGATTACTATATCTTTTTGTTTCATAATTGGGTATAAAAAAAGCCTGGGACTCAACTTGAAGATTTCGAAGGTATCACCAGAGACCAACCATCAACAAGAAAAGCCCAGACCAAAGTCTGGGCGTCTTGCATTGAGATGGCGGTTATAAAAAACTGGTGATTTTTCGAAACCAAATCAAGCTTAACGCTTTTATATTATTTTAAAAATTTATTTCTCTTATATTATATTTTTAGTTCCCTACAAATTTAAGAATTTATAATTTTAATCAACGTCTTTTTTAATCTTAATGCTTTTGTTGAAGAACGATCAGAAAAACGTTTTTACTTTTCTAATTTAAAACCATTTTATGATAAAGTATTTTTATATTAAAAGATTATTATGGCAATACATTATAACATTAATGTCATAATACTGTAATGCAATATTATAATAATATGACTATGCATTTTTATTGTACAAAAACTATACACTTACATCCTTAACCCCTTTGATAGTTGGGTTTTTTCCTTTTTAGTCTCATTCTCAATTTTTATGGCTTGATTTTTAATTTTCCGATTCACTACATCTCTTTCCATTGGCGAACCGTTCTTTAAAATATTTTGATTTCTAAACTTCTCACGTTCCCTTCTTTGGTAATTAAAGAGTAAGTCAAAAGCTTTTTCATTCTTCTCGGTCCATTTAGTTCTATCAAAACCGACTTGATAAGCATTTCCCCCAATAGTTCTTTGAGTAGAACGTTCTTTCGTAGTAGGATCTAATTTTAAAAGTTGCGTTTTATCTTTTCTGCTTACAATAATATGGGCATGTGAATTTAGTCCAGGCTTATAATCACCATTTTTGAACAATCCTTTTTTTACTTCGGGGTCGATACCTTTAAATTTTCTGAAGTGTTCTATTTTAGCGTAATAAACTAAATCGTTGCCATTTTTTAATCCTTTATTTTGACGGTTGAAGTTGTCGGCATAATTGTCCATTACCTTTTTAACGTACTCTTTTAGTAGTCCGTTATATTTTTTCAGTTCATCGACATTCAGTTTCCAAACATCATTTATTTCTTTTTTTTCTGTAGCGAGAAGAATAAGATGATTCAGCTCTGACTGACTAAAGCTTATCGTTGGGGAATAATATTTAGCATCAATCTTACCTAACTTTTTTTTGTTTTTATCGATGCCATTAATCACTTCGATCAAACTGATATCCATTCTTTTAGAGTTGAAAAAATCTTGTTTTCTATCTTGGAACTGGTTGATCTCTGACAAACTATTTTGTTTATTGATAATAGCTTCTAATTCTATGTTTTCTTTATCGAGGTAATTTGCCAATAAAGAACAGCTTCCTGTATTTTTTGCCCCTAATGTGCTATGTGGCTTACTTATTGGCATTATTTAAATTTTTTAGTGATAATATTCATAATTCCAGACTTGTTTTTACTGTCAATTAATTCCAGAATAGCAATCATCACTTCTCGCTGATTTTTAATTTCCGATAATAATAAATCAGTTCTTTTCTTTTCGTATTGATTCATTGTATTTAGAGTAGTCATAAGATTCTTAAATACAATTTGAGTTTCCTCACTTCTTTCTTGTGAATAATTATATACTTCTTGTCGAAGTGGCTTCAAAATATCTCGCTCTTGAACTTTTAAAAATGAGACCATTCTCTTATCCAGTTCTCTCAATCCTTTAGAAGGATTTTCATTTTTTGGGTCAGATGGATTGATGCCTGTCTTTTTGAAATAAATAATCATTTCCTCAATTAATTTGTAAAAATTGAGACCAAAAGCTTCAGATAACTTCTTTAGTTCTTTATGATGATAAGGCGATATTAATATGCTTTTTTTTGTCATTTTATATATTATTATGCTGATAAACAGCTGTTTAATTGTTTAGATATATTTCTGCTATATTTTATTATAATTTTAAAATCCTTGCTGACGCTGTCATAGCAAGGGTTCAGCCCCGCAGGGCAAGTAGAGCAATAGGGGCAGAGCCCCTGTTCTACTTGCTATTTCTTCGGCATACACTTATCGTACGCTCCAAGTTTTCTGCTATCTCTATTCATTGTTTTCAAATTCAATATTGGATTATCCCTTATATGCTATTAAGTAATCATTCACATCAGTGTGTTTTTTGTATTTCTCGCTCTCGTCAAGGTAATTACTACTACAATTTTCTTGAATTAGTTTAGCCGCCTTTTTACCTGAAAGGTCATTATCAAAAAACGTTTTTACTATGTAATATTCCGGCAGTAGTTCAATTGTATTTTTTACAAGGGAAGTAGAATTGGTGATTATAAAATCTTCGTTTTCTTTAGTTGGCATTAATGTCAAATAGGATAAAAAGTCTATAAAACCCTCAAAAAGATTAAGCGTATTCGAGCCATTTTTAATTGTGGATATTGCCTTTTTGTTCAAGCATCTTTTATAAGATTTATTTCGCGTATCGTAACCATCCAAATCATTTTTAATTCCAATAGTGTATAGTGGTTTTCTAACAATATCATTTTGTTTTAATGTATCATTACCATAATGTGATTTTGTCATTTTATTATAAAAATGTATTTCCTTACAATACTTTCTCGCCAAGGAAATATCAATTTTTCTCGAATGCAAATACTTAATCAATTTAAAACTCTCTATTCGACCGACACTTATTATTTCGCAATTACTCTTGTCTTTTGGAATGAAGTTTTTTTGCTCGTGAAAAGAAAAAGAATTATTGTTGAAATAGGCTAGAGCTTCTAGAACTGTACAATTATTTAATTTGATAATTAGATCAATCGCAGTTTTACCAGAACCGTCACCATAGTCCCGCCATCTATTTTTACTTTTAACAACCCGAAATGAGGCTGTTTTTTCATTTCTAAATGGACTTAGATACCAGGCGACATTTTCCGTCTCTTTAGTAGGTTTGTGGTTGAGCTTGGTCAGCAAATCGACCAAACTAAAATTATTAGCTTCAGAACAGTTCATATCTTTTTCTTTTCAGTAGCAGTTTAAATTTGTGTTTTTTTGATGAATTGATGAGAAATGCACTTACTCCATTCATATTTAATAAGTTATATCTCATCAAACGACTCATCATTTCTTCATCATTCATCATCCCTTAAAGTTGATTCTCATCATTTTTAATTTTGATGACAATTTGATGAGCTATTTGATGAGAACTAATACTCTAATAATCAGTTAATTATTAGTGTCCTGCATCAATTCATCATAATTTTCAAGCAAATAGGATTTTTTCAAGGAATAATACCGACCTCTATCGCTAGATTCGATGATAGTTCCGTCACTCAGTACTGTGAATTTTTTGTAGGATAATGAGTTTTTTGCAGGTGTAAGATTCCATTCATCCTTTATAATATTTTTAAGTCTAGTTTTTGAGGGATTAAAGGGCGACTTACTCATTAAATTCTGTAAATCCTTAAAACAAAATTGAAACTCATCTAACTCAAAATTCTCGATGATTTCAATTATCGAATTAACAAGTTCTATCTCTAATGCATTTTTATTATACGATTTGAGCCGTTTTAATGCATCCGTTTGCAATTGTTGTGGCGTGAACCACATTCTTGTTGCAGAGGGCGTACTAAACTCCCTTTTTAATAAAAATGAAAGAAAAGCAGGGATCTCCAAAATCAATTTATCGAGTAGATTTTTATCCTCCGTTTTGAATGGAACTATTTTACGAACCCAAAATCTTATTTCTCCAGCTTCAATCCTGATAAAAGTCCGTTCATTGTTTGAACAAAGTACAAATTTTCCAAAAAATTCAATTTCATTCTTATCTTTACCCTTAGCTTCAACTTTATAAGTCCTAGCAGTTGACAAATTCTTTATTCGTTCCGTATCTTCAATTTTATCGAGAAGAACTTCATCTACCGCAATTAATAATTTACTAGACCAATCTGAATTAAACTGAGATCTGAAATCATCATTAGTATTGTAAGTCATATTAGGACCAAAAATGTTTTTGAGCCAATTTAGAAAAGTTGTTTTACCAGTGTTCCTTTCTTTTGAAACTAAACAGAAAACTGGAAGTATCTGAGTAGGAATTTCATATAAAATTTTCAAATAGTCCAATCCAATACTAAGTTGACTTCCAAAAATATGTTCTAAAAAATTTATTGTGTTGGTAATTTCACCAGTCCCTGGTTTAAATGGTAATTCTTTGTAAGTATTATAAAAGTTTGAAATCTCTTGTTGAAACTTTATATGAGATGGTACACAGCAAAAGCCATCATATTTTTTAATCTTATCTAAAAAAGGTTTGCCGCGATCATCCCTAATACAATCTTTACTCCAAGGTGCTAACATATCCAGTGTATCGCCAGAGATTAGAGGTTTTTTAATATTCTTAAAATAAGATGTAGCTATTCGAAAATAATCTAAAGCTTCTGATTCTTCACTTTGTGTATTATTTTTTGGGTTTGAGTTTGCGTTTTCTTCCATTATTTGAAAAGTATTTAAGAAAACCGTATATTTGCATACGGTTATTGTTAGAGAATAACTGTAAAAATTTAAGAAAGCATCGTGTTTGCGCACGATGCTTTTTTATTTTGATTTTTTTAAAAGTTCTAGAGCAAGCTCAGAATCCACAATAATTTTGCGACCGTTTTGGATGATTGCTTTATCGATAATTCCAGTTTTCTTGATTCTATTAGCCGAAGATTGGCTGCAACCTAGAAGTTTTGCTATACCCCTAATACCATAGACATAATTCTTCCCTGATATTGTATCGGGTTTTTCTTTTGGAAGATCTGTACTAAAGTTTTTCTGCAAGTAAATAAACTCTTCACCTGTTAAGTGAATAAGTAATTTATCTTTTAATGTTTCTAAATTCATAATGTTTATTTTTCTTGTTTTATAATGAACCGTGTACGCCGGTTTTGATGTTCGAACAAGAGCAAATTTAGAAGTGATTGTATATAGAAAGGGTGTGGAAATAAATCAATATTTCTACACCCTAACGCCTTTAAACTATATATTTTCTATTGTCCTTCTGTGGATTTACTATGGATAGTGAATCTTAGAGAGGCTTAATGCAACAAAGGTTTTATTTTGTCTGTCATAAAGGTATTGAATTCTTTCGCAAAGCCTTTTTGTTTTTCATTAGCATCCGTCCAATCGAAAAATTTGTATTGACTTGAATAATACTTTTTAGTTACCTGCATTTCCTCTAATATAGCCTTAAGCCATATTTCTTTTAGCTGGTCATTCAAAAGTTCTCCTAAATGATGAACTATGTAAAACAATTTTCGAGAATCCTTCTTTTTGAGATAGGTTACAGTATTTTGAAGATTTAGAGCTTTGTATAATTGTGACTCACTTATTTCTTCAAATGCAATTCCATTAAATTTATAATGTATTTGATGAACAACTCCCATATTTAAGAATATAGTATTATAGACGTTCAAATAATTTGAATCGTAACTATCCGAACTCTTAAATTTAGTTTCAAGTTGTTTTTTAATACTTAACGAATAATAATAAATCTTTTCGTGGTAATTGACTTCCAAGAATCCCACGGTATTGTAAAGTTCTGATTTAAAATAAATTGGTCTTAAAGTTAATTCTTTAAACATTATAAAATTGTCATATATTTCAATATCGCTCTTCGTGGATTCGGGAAATTCACGTTGTTTATACTCTTTTATGATAATTTTTTTTCTCGGTAGATCAGAAAACAAATCTCTGTGATTTTTAAATAATTTAAGATTTTCATTAACTGCTTTCAGCAGATCCTCGACCAGTATTTGTCTTTCTTCCTTTTCCGTTTGTGGATTAATTTTTTCTATAATCTCACTCTTTATGAGAATTTCATTTAATGCTTGTCGATATATATCCTGCGAATCATAATTAAAATTATCCCCATCTATATTTATCTCTTCAATCCATTGAAGGTTAGTGTTTTGAAATATCTTTCTTAAGTTCAGTAAATTACCATCGATATGGTTAACATTAATAGTCTCTTTTTCAATCATAACATATCAAATTTTTCCATTGCGTTTTTCTTAGTTTTATCCGCCACGTCTATATATGGTTTCATTGCCTTATAGTCAGAATGTCCAGTCCACTTCATCACAACTTGTACTGGAATCCCTATTGACAAAGCAGAACAGATAAAAGTTCTCCGACCGATATGTGTGCCAAATAACTCATGCTTCGGAAGCGTCTCATCAATTCTTTTATTACCGATATAATATGTTTGTGTAACAGACGTATCTATTTCTGCCAACCTTCCTAATTCCTTCAAATAATCATTCATTTTTTGATTTGAAATTACAGGTAGAGCTTTATCGTGTTCATAAGGTAGATGCTCATATTTTTTTAGAATAGCTCTGCTGTGCTTATTAAATTCAATAATCAAACTATCTGAAGTCTTGACTGTAGTAATCTGAAAATGGCTAGGCTTTATATCACTTCTCTTTAAATTGTAAACATCTGAATATCTTAATCCTGTATAGCAACAGAACATGAGAACATCACGAACCCTATCCAGATAAGCTTTAGAAATTGGGATTTCATAATTTATAATTTTTGTTTTTTCCTCTTCGGTAAGAAAGATTACAGTTTTATTTGAATCTTTAATTTTTGGTCTAAAAGCTTGGTAAGCATCGTTGCTATGATATTTTTTTTCAAAACCCCATCGAAGAAACCACTTGATAAATCCTAGCTGCTTTTTGATGGTGCTATTTCTCATTGATCTTTTAGTCCGAAGATGGATAAGATAATCAGTGAGTCCACTTTCATCGAAATCCTCAAATTTTGAATTTGAATTAAAACTGGTAATATGATTTTTTACGGCAGAAAACTTTGTTATGGTAGCAGAACTCCAATTGTTCAAGCGACTATTTTCTTTTACAAATTTGTCAAATACTTCAAAAAAGGAAGAATCAGAAATTTTTTCAGCGCCGACCTTTCCTTTTTCTTTTAAGCTTTTAGCAATATGCCTAATTTCATCTTTAGTTGGAATTTTATCTTGGCTTTCAAACTCTTGGAATAAATCTTGAATTGCGACCTTTAATTCTAACAAACGAGAGTTAATCGATGCAGAGCTTTGGCCAAGTTTGTTAAATGACCCATTCCTCACTTGCTCTTTTTCATCGTTCCATTTTGCTACATCAATACGGTATCCTGTTTGTATGTCTAAGCGAGTGCCATCATAATTTATTCGCAGACGAATTGGGACATTTTCAATAATTATCTGATCTTTCTTTTTTCTCTTTTCCAATGAGAAAATTAGATTTCGTTTTATTTGAATCATAGGCTGCAAAAAAGTTACACCCAAAATTACACCCAATTTTAATGAAATCAAATGATATTTTAAGAAACTTTATGACACTACAAAAAATAAAATTCCATAAACAGTAGCGTAAAGAGACTTTATGATTTTTTATAAATACATAGGTGTTAGAGCCTCTTTCTCCGCCATAAAAGCTCGTAAATTCAATGTTTACGGGCTTTTTATTTTTAGTGAGATCAGTATTTAGTCAGTATTCCAAATCAAATTCAAAAGGGATCATTCCTAAATGTTGTGGGATCAAGGCATATTCTTGGGGAGCAGTAAAAGTTATGCATATAATTTAGTTAATCTATAGAGAAAGAATTTCACACCTCCTACTCCTCTAAACATTGCTTTAAACGCTTTTATTTTTGCATTAAATGATTCTGCTGATGCGTTTGTGCTTCTGAAAATCACTTCCCCGCTGTCTACATTTTCAGTTTGTCACATCGGATAATATAAATTATACATAGCTTCGATCCAACTATCTATCGAAAATCACTCGGCTCTTGTTTTTTTTTATATTTTCCTTTTTCATTCCTAATTCCATTTCTTGTATACAAAGATTAACAGGCTTTTATGTTGATAAATTAGGGAGTCGAGAAGAAATACTTAGATTGAAGTATAGCATTTATAACTAAAAAAATAAAGAGATGAAAGCGATACAGATGAAAGAATATGGAGATGAAAGTGTATTAAATTATATTGATGTGGAGTGCCCCGAGCCTAAAGCAGATGAAATTTTAGTGAAAATTCATGCGGCGAGCGTCAATCCTGTCGACTGGAAGATACGTGACGGAAAAGGAGAGAAATTCGGGATGAAGCTTCCTTTGATTTTGGGGGCAGATTTTGCAGGAATCGTAGAAAAAACTGGAGACAAAATAAAGAAATTTAAAAAAGAAGATCAAGTTTATGGGAAAATCTTAGTTGGTTGCTATGCAGAATATGTGATTGTGAGAGAAGATGAACTTGGTATAAAACCAAAGAATTTAGATTATAAAGAAGCCTCCTCTGTCCCTATGGGAGCTTTAACCTCTTGGCAAGCCATTTTTGAAACAGCAAAACTAGAAAGCGGACAAAAAATTCTTGTGCACGCAGCATCTGGCGGAGTAGGTTCTATGGCAGTTCAATTGGCAAAAGCTAAAGGAGCTTATGTGATTGGAACTGCGTCGGCTAGTAATAAAGATTTTGTCAAAGATTTGGGAGCCGATGAGTTTATTGATTACACCAATAACAATTTTGAAGATGTTGTAAACGATGTAGATGTGGTTTATGATACCATAGGAGGTGACACTCAAAAGCGTTCTTTTCAAGTATTAAAAGAAGGCGGACTTCTAGTCTCTCTTGTGGAAAATCCTTCCAAAGAATTATTGAAAAAATATAAGGTGGAAGGTAAAGTGATCGCTTCCGTAGCTAATCCAAAACAACTTGAAGAAATCACTCAATTGATAGAAGAGGGGAAAGTGAAGACCCACGTAGAAAAAGTGTTTCCGCTTTCAGAAGCAAAAGAAGCACAAAAATTAAGTAAAGAAGGACACGTTCGTGGTAAGATTATTTTAGTTCCTTAAGTTGTTATTGCTTGGTTTAATACCCGAAGAAAATAAACACTTAAAAAAGAAGCGATCCCAAAAGATAGATTTGTCACTCTAAGCCTGCCCGTAGCATTCAGGCATATTTATTTGAGGATCTCTTAATGGTCTGTAAATCATTTTCATGAGATTCTGAAATAAATTCAGAATGATATTTTTTGACGTTTTTGAGTCCGCTTCTTTAGTTTATAAATAACAAAAGTTATAAATGGGTGTTTCCGATTCGTCTTTAACTAAAATCGCATCGAAAGCTTTACATTAAAAACACGCGGCGATAGATAATTCTTAATCGCATACATTCTTTTGGTGTAAACATCTCGTACAAATGTATTGGTAATCGAGTTTTGATTATCGAATAAATTGAAGATTTCAATTCCCACATTTAACTCTTCAAAAGCCTTTAAAAAATTGGTATTGGTATTATTTATAGAGGGATCTACAACGACATAAGAAAAACCAACATCAGCTCTTCTATAATCTGGCAAACGCGTTTGGTAATCGTAAGGATCTGCGTAATTAGGAGAACCTCCAGGCAGTCCTGTATTGTACACCAAATTCAAATACATTTTTAAACTCGGTATCTTTGGAACATAATCCTGAAACAATACCGCAAACTTTAAACGCTGGTCAGTAGGGCGGGAGATGTAGCCTCTATCATTTATATTTTCTTCGGTTTTTAAATATCCAAAACTCAACCAACTTTCGGTTCCTGGAACAAACTCTCCGTTTAATCTAAAATCAAATCCGTAGGCATAGGCTTTCGCATTATTATCTGCTTCATAACGAATTCTAACATTCTCTAGGGTATATGGATTCACATTCGTAATATCTTTATAATAAGCTTCAGAAACCAATTTAAAAGGACGATCTCCCAGCTTAAAACTATAATCATTCCCCAATACGATATGAATTGATTTTTGCGCTTTTACATCTGGATTCACAGCTCCGGTTTCTCCGCGTAATTCTCTGTAAAACGGAGGTTGATAATAATATCCTCCAGAAAGTCTAAACAACATGTCGGCTTCCCAATTGGGTTGAAGGGCAAATTGAGCACGCGGACTAATAACGCTTTGCGCGGAAGAAGTCTCACCCTCACTAGTTACTGCCCACGTATGCGAGCGTAATCCTGCATTAAACCAAGCGTCGCTTTCTCCTAGTTTCGTTTTATAACTCCATTGGGCATAGGCTTGTATTCTATTAATTTGTGTAGAATTGAATGCTCTAACGCTATTAAAAGGTGCTAACGGAGCATCAAAAGCTTCGTAAGGTTGGTTGTTTTGAAACTCATTAAAAGGAGGTCGTATCGAAAAACCAGCCGAATCTATCATTTCATATTCTTGAATTCGGTCTCTAATATCTTCGTGAGTATATTTGATGCCGTAATCAATATGATGGTCATTCATTTTAATGATTCCCTTGTGTTCTACATTAAAAATCAATGCATCCAAGTCATTTCGTGCGTGGGTGAGTTGCCCTCCAACTCCTTCAGAAAATTCTACTTCCCCCAAATCTGAACTTCCAATATCTGTATTTACATCGCCCAAGCGGTATTCGGCTAAAATGTCATAATATTCCTGTTCTTGAGTGTTGTAAACAGATCCTATAAGTTTGGCGGTATAATTATCTGAAATCTCATAAGAACCCTTTAAGGCCGCAAAATAAGTTCCGTATTGGTCTTTCTCTTGCCCTTCGTAAAAAATAATCAAGGCTTTAGGATCTTGAATCGTTCCAAAGTTGGTTTGCCTCGCAATAGGTTCGTAATCATATTTGTTGATGGAAACATTTCCTAGAAAACCCAATTCAAACTTATCGTTCACTTGGTAACTAAGGTAAGTTTGTGCATCGGCAAAACGAGGTTTAAACGTACTTTCGGTCTCTTTAGCATCTACAAAAAGACTATTATCTCTGTACCTTAAACCTAAAATAGCAGAAAACTTTTCATTTTTTGAGATACCTTCTACAGAGGCACTTGCACCAAGTAGACTAGCTTCTACAGAAGCGCCAAAATCAACCGGCCTGCGGTAATCAATACTTAAAACGGATGATAGTTTATCGCCGTACTTTGCTTGAAAACCTCCTGCAGAAAAGTCTACATTTCTTACCATATCAGTATTTACAAAACTCAAACCTTCTTGCTGTCCCGAACGAATTAAAAACGGACGGTAGACTTCAATTTCATTCACATAAACCAAGTTTTCATCATAATTTCCTCCACGTACCGAATATTGTGTACTCAGTTCATTGTTAGAAGAAACTCCGGGTAACGTCTTTAGTAAATTTTCTACTCCAGCGTTGGCACCAGGTATTTTTCTAATGGTTTTAGGAGAAATGGTGGTGAGACCTTCAATTTTACTTCTTCGGTCGCCAGTAATTATAATGGTGCTTATTTGCTCAATATCTGTTCTCAAAACAGGATTGATTTCTTTTTCTTCGTTTTCTTTCAGATTCACCGTAAAAACTACTTTTTTAAAACCTACATAACTTATGGTTATGGTGATATTTTTATTGGAAGGAATACTTAAATTATAGAAACCATTTTCATTGGTTAGAGTTCCGCCATCCAAATAACTTACATTCACGAATGGAATAGGAGTATTGCTTTCGTCAAGAATAATTCCTTTTACTTGGGCGGTTTGAGCCAAAAGACTGGTAGAAAATAACAGTAAAGAGAGGTAAAAAAGATTTTTCAAAGGATGGTAGATTTTAATTTTTTCTGAAAAATGTGCCCTCAAATGTAGTACTATTTCCCACATTATCGAGTACGATAAGTTTTAATTTGTTTTCGGATTCTTGGATGATGTCATCTTCAAAGTAATAGACTAGCCTGTCGGTTTTATAATCGTACTCCATTAAGATAAACTTTCCATTAATTGTGGCTCGATAATCGCCAATATTGGTGAGTTGATCTTGTACTTTAAAAACCAATTCTTGTTCATTAGACATCCAACGCTTTTCTCTAAAATTAACGGGAGTGATCACTGGCCCTACGCTATCTTGCTTTAGTTCATAGGTGCCAAAGGTTTTAGTACTAATGCTAAAACGGTTGTTTTTCTTATACGTATTCACATAATAAGCTGCGCCCCAAGAGGTCATTCTGGCTACATAAAGCTGCTCTCTGTCTTTTGGAGTATATTTACTTACATCAAAACCAATGGTCATATTTTTATGCAATGGCACCTCTTCATAATGAACTTGAATCCCTTCTCCCTCTTTCTTGATGTCTAAATACATATCTTCATACAGCGCATCTTTGGGAATGTAAATATCAAAACCATCTTCATCAAAAGCGATTGCCTGACTTGCTTTTGCATAGTAAGCGGTGGTGTCAATTTTCTTCGGAAGAATTTCTGCTAACGGAAGCTCTTTGCTGTTAATAGGAATTTTTATCGTGCTTGTATTTCCTTTAAAGTCTCTTACTTTGATCACATACGTATAATCCAAACTGTCTTTTACGTCTACCAAGCCGTTGTTGCCGAAAGTTGTAATCATACTTAACGGATTATTTTCTTCCTGAAAAAGCTTTTGTACACGTTCTTTTTTACTTTTATAATGAGCGTAATCAATAAACCGATTGATGTATCTGCTTTCAGCAAATGAGAACTTTTTAAAATCGACTTGCATGAGATCATTTCCGTTAAGAGAAGTTTTTATTTGATAGATTCCGTTTTTATTGGGTGCAAAATCCAGTCGGTCTACTGTAGAAACTCCAAATCCTAAGGTTCCGAAGGCTTCAAGACTCTCTGTGATATAAGTCCCATTTCCTTGCGGAATTACTCTTAACTCTTGTTGGTTATTATTGCGATTAACGTGTGCGTTTTCTCCCTGCGGATATACAAAAACACCTTGTATGAGGGGAGGGGAGCTATCCTGAATATCAAATCCGAAGTTTAAGGGATTCATAGGCCGCGCTCCAGCATCCCTAATTTCGAAATGCAAATGCGGACCGCCACTGCCGCCACTATTTCCGCTAAAGGCAATCAATTCACTTTGCTGTACTTTTAGCTCGTTAGCTTTAGGAAAAACTTCTACTTCATAACTTTCCTTAGCGTATTGCTCTTTTCTAATATACGCTTGAATAGCGGGAGAGAACTTTTTTAAATGCGCGTAAACCGTTGTATAACCGTTTGGATGTTGTATGTAAAGCGCCTTACCGTAGCCAAAGTGAGAAACTTTAATCCTACTTATGTATCCTTCCGCGGAAGCGACAACATTAAGACCTGTTTTTTGATGTGTTTTAATATCTAATCCGCTATGAAAATGATTAGACCTTAACTCAGCAAAAGTACCTGAAAGGATCAATGGAATATCTAATGGACTAGCGAAATAATCTTGGGGTAAATCTTGTTGCGCTCGGAGCGGTAAATTAAGCAATAGCGACAACAATACTAAAAAAGTAACTCTCATAAATAGGGATTAGAAATATACTAACTTTAAAGATAGTGTAAATATTATAAAAATAAAATATAATGATGAATTCCAGCGAAGTAACATAAACTTTTAAAATAGATAAAGAAAATGGTTGGCATTTTGGTAAAGGTATGTTAACTTTGTGGGGATAAGTATTACGTGATTAGCAGATGGGTAATTTGATTGAAATAGTTGATTCACTGGAAAATAAGATTGGTAAGCTACTACATACACATGAACTTTTAAGAAAAAGGAATAAGGAATTAGAAGAAATCATACAAGAAAATAAAAGTAGAGAAGCACATCTTCAAACTCAGTTAGAGTCGTTTTCGCAAGAAAATCAAAGCCTTAAGTCTGCCAACGCAATCTTAGGCAGTAACGAACATAAGAGAGAAACAAAACTCAAAATAAATAGCTTAATACGAGAGATAGATCAATGTATTGTACAACTCTCAGAATAAATTTGGATGAGTAATGACAAATTAAAAATCAAACTTTCTATAGCAGATAGGATATATCCTTTAACTATTGCTCCAAGTCAAGAAGAAGGCTTGCGTAAGGCTGCAAAGAAAATAGAGGAAGTGATTAAGCAATATGAGCAGAGTTATGCCGTGAGAGATAAGCAAGATGTATTGGCTATGTGTGCCTTGCAATTTGCTTCAAAAACCGAGCAGCACTCCATTAATAATGATAAAGAAGTGATAGATGCAAGACAAAAACTAAGCGATTTGGTAGCAGTTTTGGATGATCATTTAACATAATAATAAACGTTCTTTAAATTAAAAACAAAGGTTTACTGCCTGTATTAGTTATTTATATTTGATAAACTCAACACTTATTCTTTTAAAAAGGGTGAGTCTAAGTTGTAAAAGCAAGCCGTCTTAGAACGGATCCTTGATCAGCTTGTTAGCCCTATACTTGTTTAAAGGAGTTTATACAAAATCTATGCTAATACAGGCTTTTTTTATATATAAATTTATGGATATACAATTAATTATAGGTGCAGTTATAGGGATTATAATAGGAGCAATTATCGCCTATTTTATCGTGAAATCGATGCAAAGTAAAAGCGCTAACTCTATTGTTGCTGAAGCAAAAAAAGATGCAGCATCAATTATTAAAGACGCAAAAGCGGAAGGAGAAAGCAAGAAAAAAGATAAAATTCTACAAGCAAAAGAGAAATTTATTGAGCTAAAGTCTGAACATGAAAAAGTGATTTTATCTAGAGATAAAAAATTGGCAGATGCCGAAAAGAGAACTCGAGATAAAGAGTCTCAAGTTTCGTCTGAGCTTTCTAAAAATAAAAAACTCAACAAAGACGTAGAAGCAAAAGTTAAAGATTACGATTTAAGAAATGAGTATCTCGAAAAGAAACAAGAAGAGATAGATAAAGTATACCAGAGTGCTGTAAAGCAATTGGAGGTAATTAGCGGGGTAAGTGCAGAAGAGGCGAAGTCGCAATTGGTTGAAACCTTAAAAGAATCTGCCAAGACAGATGCGATGGCACTTATTCAAGATACCATTGAAGAGGCTAAAATGACGGCGCAACAAGAAGCTAAGAAAATTATTATCAATACCATTCAGCGTATTGGAACCGAAGAAGCCGTAGAAAACTGCGTTTCGGTTTTCAATTTAGAAAGTGATGATGTAAAAGGTAGAATTATTGGGCGAGAGGGTCGTAACATTAGAGCGATTGAAGCTGCAACTGGCGTAGAAATTATTGTAGATGATACGCCAGAAGCAATTATCCTTTCTTGTTTCGATTCGGTACGTAGAGAGGTTGCTAGGCTTTCTTTGCATAAGTTAGTTACAGACGGACGTATTCATCCCGCTCGAATTGAAGAGGTGGTGAAGAAAACCCGTAAAATGATCGACGAAGAAATAATCGAAATAGGAAAACGCACCGTAGTAGATTTAGGAATTCATGGATTAAATCCAGAATTGATTAAAATGGTAGGGCGTATGAAATACCGTTCTTCGTATGGTCAAAATTTATTACAACACTCTAGAGAAGTTGCCAAGTTATGTGGCGTTATGGCGGCAGAATTGGGATTAAATGCGAAGCTGGCCAAGCGCGCCGGACTTTTACACGATATTGGAAAGGTGCCAGATTCAGAAACCGAAGTACCTCACGCCATCTTAGGAATGCAATGGGCAGAGAAATTTGGTGAAAAACCAGAAGTTTGCAATGCTATTGGAGCTCACCACGACGAAGTAGAAATGACCTCGTTGTTATCACCCATCGTTCAGGTTTGTGATGCGATAAGCGGAGCTAGACCCGGAGCGAGACGTCAAGTATTGGACTCTTACATTCAGCGTTTAAAGGATTTAGAAGAGATTGCATTTGGTTTCAATGGTGTAAAAAAGGCCTACGCCATCCAAGCCGGTAGAGAATTACGTGTGATTGTAGAAAGTGAACGCGTAAACGATGATAAAGCTTCTAACTTGTCTTTCGAGATTTCTCAAAAAATCCAAACCGATATGACCTATCCAGGGCAGGTAAAAGTAACTGTCATTAGAGAAACCAGAGCCGTTAATATCGCTAAGTAGAATTAGAAATAGATTTAAAAAATCCTGCCTGCTTACTGAGTTTGGCGGGATTTTTAGGTTTTGACAATGTATTAATGATCTAATTTGAAAATGTGTTAATTTGATAATTTGGAAATGCGCCAATTCGAAAATGATTCACGGCGGCTGAGTGATTTTCGATAGAAAATTGTATCGAAGCCCTGCTTGGTAATGTGATGATTTACTAATACGAGAATTTGAAATCGAAATTTAAGTCTAGCTTCTAGTATCTATTTTCTAAGCTCTATTTAGGTGATGTGCCAATTTGAAAATGTGTTAATTTGATAATTTGGAAATGTGCCAAATTGAAAATGATTCACGGCGGCTGAGTGATTTTCGATAGAAAATTGTATCGAAGCCCTGCTTGGTAATGTGATGATTTGCTAATACGAGAATTTGAACTCAAAATTTAAGTCTAGATTCTAGCCTCTATTTTCTATGCTCTATTATAGGTGATGGGCTAATTTGAAAATGTGTTAATTTGATAATTTGGAAATGTGCCAATTTTAAAATGATTCACGGCGGCTGAGTGATTTTCGATAGAAAATTGTATCGAAGCCCTGCTTGGTAATGTGATAATGTGCTAATACGAGAATTTGAACTCAAAATCTAATTCTAGACTCTAGCTTCTATATTTTATTATCTATTTTCTAGTATCTATATTCTAGCATCTATTTTCTATACTCTATTTAAAATCCTTACCTTTAAGCCAGTAAAAAAACGCTATGAACACAACCACAAGAAGCCTTGGTATAGCAGCACTTATTCTTTTTAGTGCCTGCCAGGATCAACCCGAAAAGCAATCCGCCAACACACAAGACACTCAAGATATGCCGCAAATGTTAGGAAAATGGGACGGATCTTATGAAGGAGTTCCTGCCTTTGATCAAATGGAAATAGGAATGATTCAGCCTGCCATTACAGAAGGAATGGAAAAGCATTTAGCAGAACTAAATGAGATCACCAATCAAGAAGCCGAGCCTAATTTTGCGAATACCATTGTAGCGATGGAAGAAGCTGGAAAGCCTCTGGATCGCGCTTTTACGTACTACGGAATTTACAGTAGCAATAAGTCTTCAGAAGAATTTAGAGATGTTCAAAAAGATTTAGCTCCCAAAATAGCCGAATATCAGTCTAAAATATTACAGAACGAGAAACTTTTTCAGCGTATTAAAAGCGTTTATGATCAATCTCGAAAGAAGACGCTGAGTGATCAAAAGCAACGTACGCTCGAGTTAATTTATGAACGCTTTACGATGAATGGTGCCAACCTTTCTAAAGAAGATAAAATGCGTTACGCCGAGATAGAAAAAGAACTTTCTAATCTCTACACCAAATTTTCTAATAATGTTCTTGCTGATGAAGAGAATTATGTGGTCTATTTAAACGCAAATCAGTTAGATGGTTTGCCAGAATCGTTTAGTAAAGCATCTGCTACAGCAGCTGAAGAACGCGGAGAAAAAGGAAAATACGCCATTACGAACACGCGTTCTTCGATGGATCCTTTTTTGACCTATTCTACCAATCGTGAATTGCGAAAGAAAGTATGGAACAATTACTATTCTCGTGGAGATAACAATGATGAATATGATAATAAAGACCTGATTGCTAAAATTCTACAACTGCGTGACGAACGAGTAGAATTATTAGGATATGACAATTATGCCTCTTGGCGTTTGCAAAACCGAATGGCAAAAACTCCAGAAAACGCTATGAATTTAATGGAAGCCGTTTGGCCAGCTGCGGTAGGTAGAGCGAAAGAAGAAGTAGCCGATATACAAAATACAGCCTATAAAAATGGAGACGATATTAGCATCAAACCTTGGGATTATCGCTATTATGCAGAGAAAGTGCGCAAAGAAAAATACGATTTAGATAGTGAAGAAATCAAAGAATATTTGGTTTTAGACAATCTAAAGCAAGCTTTGTTTTTTACAGCGGGGGAGTTGTTTAATTATGAGTTTTCTAAAATCACCGACGGAAGTGTTCCTGTATTTCATAAAGATGTAGAAGTATATGAAGTGACACAAATGGAAACAGGAGAGATGGTTGGTTTGTGGTATTTAGATCCGTATGCGAGACAAGGAAAACGAAGCGGAGCTTGGGCAACCACTTATCGCAGCAAAACGAAGCTCGGAGGGAATAAACCAGTTTTAGCTTCTAACAATTCTAATTTTATAAAACCAGCTCCCGGTGAGCCGGTATTGGTTTCTTGGGATGATGCCGAAACTTTTTTTCACGAATTTGGTCACGCCTTACATTTCCTTTCTGCGCAGGTAGATTATCCTACATTAAATGGCGGAGTAAGAGATTATACCGAGTTCCAATCGCAGCTATTGGAACGTTGGTTGTCCACAGATAAAGTGATCAATCAGTTTTTACGTCATTATAAAACCGATGAGGTGATTCCACAGCAATTGGTTAATAAAATTAAAAAAGCAGCGACTTTTAATCAGGGGTTTGGAACTACCGAGTTTTTAGCTTCAGCGTTAATAGATATGAAATTGCATACTAGCAATCCCAAAAATATAGATGTAGCCGAATTTGAAAAGAAAACCCTAGACAGTTTAGGAATGCCAGAACAAATTGTAATGCGTCACCGTACGCCACATTTTGGACATATTTTTTCAGGAGAAGGGTATTCTGCTGGGTATTATGGTTACTTATGGGCCGATGTTTTAACTGCTGATGCTGCTGAAGCTTTCGCGGAAGCTCCAGGCGGTTTTTACGATAAGAAATTGGTAGATAAGCTGGTAAAATACCTTTTTGCACCAAGAAACGCTGTAGATCCTGCCAAAGCTTATCAGCAATTTAGGGGAAGAGAAGCTAATATTGACGCGTTGATGCGCGATCGTGGTTTTCCAGTTTCTAAAAAAGAGAATAAATAAAGATGAAAAAAACATTCGGATTCTTAGGCGGAATTTTACTCGGATTAGGAGCCTTGGCTCAAACTGATGAGATTCCGCCAGAGTTCGGTTACATTACCAATTCCTTACCGCTGGTGGTTTTAGAAATTCGCTATGCGGGAAATCATAATTTTACCGGAAAACCAATTAATGGCTATGAAAAGCCCGAAGCTATTTTAAGTAAGTCGGCATTAATTCAACTAATGAAAGCTTATTATTACTTTTTAGGTAAAGGTTACACGTTTAAGTTTTTTGATGCCTACCGACCGCAAACGGCGGTGAATCATTTTAGAACTTGGGCGCGCGATGAAGCCGATACTTTAAGTAAAAAAGAATTTTATCCCAATATTCCAAAAAAGAATTTATTTAAGCTAGGTTATATCTCTACCCAATCGGGACATTCGCGTGGAAGCACCCTAGACCTCACTTTAATCGATTTAAAAACAGGTGTAGAAGTGGATATGGGAAGTCCGTATGATTTCTTCGGAGAAATTTCTCATCACAACACCCAAAAAATTACTAAAAAGCAAAAACAAAACCGCTTATTATTGAAACAAGGTATGCGAAAATTCGGCTTTATTGCTTATCCTAAAGAATGGTGGCATTACACGTTATACAACGAACCTTTCCGCCATACGTATTTTGATTTTCCAGTGCATTAATGTGGTTGATGTGGTTGATGTGGTGATGTGTTGATTCGCTAATGTGAAAATGATACACGGCGGCTGAGTGATTTTCGAGAGAAAATAATATTGATTATTGAGTCCTGAGTTTTGAGTCCTAATTTTCAAATCCTAAGTCCTAAGTCCTAAGTTTTGAATCATAAATCCTACGTCTTGAGTATTGAGTCGTGAGTATTGAGTCTTACGTCCTACGTCCTTTGTTATCAGTTTTGAATCATAAAACCTACGTCGTGAGTCCTGAGTTTTGAGTCCTAATTTTCAAATCCTAAGTCCTAAGTCCTAAGTCCTAAGTCCTAAGTCCTGAGTCCTAAGTCCTAAGTTTTGAATCCTAAGTCTAGCCTCTAGCCTCTAGCCTCTAACCTCAAACCTCAAACCTCTACCTTCTAAACCACCTTCAAACTACTATATCCTTGCCCATTCTGGCTCAGTTGAATTTGCGTCGCGATGCGTTCTTTTAAACTAGCAACGTGACTAATTACGCCAATCATTTTAGAAGATTTTGCTTGTAAAACCTCCAAGGTATCTAAGGTTTGGTCTAAAGTTTCGGGGTCTAGCGTACCAAAACCTTCATCTATAAATAAACTGTTAATTTCTACATTGCGCGAAGCAAAATCAGAAAGCGCTAAGGCCAAGGCTAGACTCAATAAAAAAGTCTCTCCACCAGACAAAGTTTTTACAGATCGTCTTTGTCCGCCCATATGTTCATCGATGGCCACCAAACTATCATCTTCATCTGCTAAGGGTTTGTCCATTTTATAGCGGTCGGTGAGCAGTGCCAAACGCTTGTTGGCTAGCATAAGCAGTTGCGATAACGTTAAATCTTGCGCGTAATCATTAAATTTATTTCCGGTAGAATCGCCAATTAGATTCCTTAAAATTTCCCAGCGTTTGTTTCTTTTTAATTGCTCACTAATTTTCTCTTTTAGTTGGGCAATTCTACTTTGATATTCGTCTTGATTCTTAAGAATGCGTTGCAGTTCAAGAAGTTCTTCTTCCAGTTTTTGTAGCTGATTTTGGAGCGTTTCAAGCTTAGTTTTTAATTCTTTTAAAGGGCGTTCAACTACTTTTTCATTTAGAATTTCCTCTTGTTTATGAGATTCTTTTAATCGGGTCTCTAAACTGATTTCTAGATTTTTTAGCCGTTGCTTTTCTTCTTGATACTGGCTAACTAGCGAGTGTGACAATAGATTTTTGATAGCTTCAGCAATACTCGAATATTTTAATTGAGTTAAGTGACCTAGCAAATGTGTAGAGCGACTTTCGTGCTGAGCTTCTAATTTATTTAGAGCATTTAGATTCTCTTGTTTATTTTCTTGTAGCTGAGCTATACTTTGATGCGCTTTTAAGTAAGATTGTTCTAAATTACTAATTTCTGTCTCAAAATCTTTTCCATGATAATGTGCTTTAATCTCGTCTTTTACCGTCGTTCCTTGCGTGAGTAATTCAGATAAATCTAAAAGTGCTTTGCGATTTTTTTCTAACTGAATTTCTTGCTGATGCAATTTTCCAAACGCTTGTAGCGCTTTGTATTTCGTATTCAATTCATCTTCCAAATCTTCAAAAGAGCGCTCTTTCCATAGATTTAATTGTTCACTATAGGTAGTTTGATAGTTTTCACGCTTCGTCTTCAGTTGTTTTTTTTGTTGAGAAATTGATGATTCTAATTGTTTGTTCTTTTTTGTAGCCTCAGCTAACTGTACGCTAATTTTTGTGAGCTGTTGTTGACACTTTTTTAAATGAGTTCGTAGTTTTTTAATTGTGAGTTCCAAGTCATTTTCGGTTGCAGGTAGGTGAGTGGCAAAGGGGTGTTCTTTGCTACCACAAAGCGGACAAGGCATGTCTGCTGCTAAATCTTGTCGGTAATCTTCCAATTTCTTCTGCAAATCAGATACTTTTTGGGCGTTTTCTTTAGCTTCTAATTGGGCAGATAATAATTTCTCTTGCTGTTCTAAATCTTCAATTTGAGAAGGAAAATCTTTTATCGCATCTGTATTGAGAGCAATTTCTTTTGATAATTTATCCAGCTCTTTTGTTACTTCCTGAATTTCTAATAAAGACTTTTCAGCAGTTCTAATCTTTTTTAGCTGAAGCTGAATTTTTTCCTGCTCCAATTCAACCGAAGTACTCTCTGTGAATGAATAACGAGTTTTAAGACTTTCTAATTCTTTTTTATTTTGCTGAATAAAGCTTTCAACCTGTTGAAGAGTTTCAAAGGGGTTTTGGATATTCAGTTCTATTTGAAACTCTTTTAATTCCAAACCTATATTCTTTCCTAAGCCTTTGTATTCACTTAATATGGAGCCTCTTTTTTGATATAAAGTCCGCAGCTTTTGCTTATAATTAGTTAAGCTTTCTTGAAAATTATTTTCAGTAATTTCTAAACCAAAAACAGTTAAAAACTGAGTTTTATTTTCTTGAATCTCTATGTTGAGTTTTCTAAGTTTCTCTTCTATTTCTTCCTTTTTATCTTCAAAATGAATGAGTTGCTTCGTGTCATTTTTCCATTGATGAATTTCTTCCGTAAAGCTTTGCAGTTCTAGATGCTTTTGTAGAGCTAATCCTTTTTCTTCCTGAAAATCTTGCCACTGCACCTTATTTTTTTCTTGCTGCTCAAGCAATTCTTGTTTGGCATCTAGAAGCTTCGTTAAATTTTCTTTGTCTTTTATTTGAAGTTGAAGTAAGTCTAATTTCTTTACTAATTCTTGTTTTTTTGCTTTTTGACTTTCCGCCAGACTGTATTTTTGCTTGTATTCTTCTTCTGGAATTAATTGTTCTTCGTGTGTTTTTATTTTTATTTTTTGCTCACTTACGTCTTTTTCTAACTCATTATATTTCAAAAAAGCCAGTCTACCTAATTCCCTATAAATTCCTGTTCCTGTAATTTTTTCTAGCAAAGCACCACGTTCTTTTTTAGGAACTTGCAAAAACTTAGCAAAATCACCTTGCGCCAAGACCACAGATTTTATAAACTGCTCATAATTAAGTCCGATAAGCTCTTCATTCTTAGCAGGAACTTCAGATTTTTTTAAATCTAAAGAACTGTCTGTAGCGATTTCAGAAATAAGCATTTCATAATCACGTAAATTTCCTGTTCTAGCGGTAGAAATTTCCCAGCGAGAACGAAACTCTCCCAAAGTGCAAGAATAGGTTACTTCGGCGTAAGCCTCACTTTGATTGCGAGTAAGTATAGCTCCTTTTTTAATTATATCACTGTTTTTTACACTTCCCAACCTTGGAACCATATCAAAAAGCGCCAACGAAATAACATCCAAAAGCGTAGTTTTACCGCTTCCTGTGGGACCGGTAATGGCAAATAAATTGTTTTGTACAAAAGGAGGTTGGGTAAAATCTACTTCGTGCTCTCCTTTTAAAGAATTGATATTTTTAAACTGAAGTTTTAAAATTTTCATAGAAAGGCAAAGCTTAGTCGGAGGTGGTTAACATTTCTTTTAATTCATCAAACGTATGGAGTAACTCTTGGCGTTCTTCGGGCAAAAAAGGTTCATTTTCTAATAAAGACTCAAAGACTTCTTTGGGTTTTAAATCTTCCAAGTTTTGCTCGGCTCCAAATACAGCGCTACTTTGCTTTTGCTGCTCTTTAAACTGCGTACGGTATTTGATAATTTCTAGATGGTCTTTATCAAAATTGCTGACCAACTCGTCTAAATTTGCCAGCTTTTGACTGCTGTACTGCTCTTCCAACATTTCCACTTCAATTAAAGTGTTTAATTGCCCTTCGTGTTCTAAAATTGACAATTTCTGCTGAAGTTGTTCCAAGCTTCCGCTCACTTTTAATAGTTTTCTAAATTGCGGAATCGCAATACTTTCAGGTTCAAAACCGTTTTGAGTATCGATAAGCAGCACTCGTTTTTCATCTTGGCGTTCGCTAAAAGAAAGCATTAGCGGAGAACCGCTGTAAAATGTAGGAATTTGAGCGCTTACTCGCTGCGGTTGATGAATATGTCCCAAGGCAATATAGGAGAAATAAGTATTGAATTGCTCTGCTTTAAAGGCAGCTTGGTTCCCAATTTGAATGTCGCGTTCACTTTCTGAAGTACTCACACCGGCAGCGTACAAATGTCCCATGGCTATGGCGGGAATGTTGGGATACGTTTTTTCACAATAGGCTGCGGCTTCATCAAATTTAGCTTGTATTCCTTTTCTTATTGCTGCCAATCGGTCTTCGTAAGTATTTCCTTCGCTTGCCAATCGTACATCAGAATCCCGCAAATAGGGGAGAGCGGCGATGACTACTTCGGGATTTTCTTTGTTGGGTAAAGGAATAATACAATCTTTAATCAATTCGGGCAAACCGCCAATCATATTCATCTCTAGAGCAAGAAGTAAATCTTTAGGAGCGTCCAACATACTTGGAGAATCGTGATTTCCGCCAGTAATTATCAAGTGACAGTGTAAACTTTTTAAAGCGATTAAAGCTTGGAAGTATTGTTTTCTCGCTTCCGCGGAAGGATTTGCAAGGTCAAATACATCTCCAGAAACTAGAATGGCATCGATTTGTTCTTGATGAACGAGGTCACAAAGCCAACCAATAAATAAATCAAAATCTTGATATAAGTAATGTTTGTGTAAGCGCTTACCAATATGCCAGTCGGCAGTATGTAAAATTCTCATGAAATAAAATTATAGAAGTTTCAATTTACAAAGTAAATATCCAAATCTAAAATGAATTGAATTAAATAAGAAGATGCTTTTTAAAATCTATAGCCTAAGTTAAAACCAAACTTACCTACAATGGTGGTACCAAATTCATCTGCATGAAGAAGGTTTCTTCCTATACCGCCTACGAGTTCAAAGACAATACCTCTTTTGGTCACCCATTTTCCACCAATTCCAAACCCTAGAGCTAAATCTACATAGGTATCTGTTTTTTTCTCTAGCAAATTTCCATTGTTATCGTAAATCCAAATTTTTTGATGATCGATAGAATTCAGCATGGTAAAACCTTCTACAAAAAAACCAGCAGCATATTTTCTGCTAAAATATATTCTATAATAAGGAGAGATGGAATAATTATAATCTTCAAAAACCTCGTCATCAAAAGGAACAAATGCGGAAATTCCTGCGGAAGAATCGTCATTTAAATTTCTCTCATAGCTCATCTCAAATGCGCCTACCAAAAGCATCACTGCATTTAATTTTATTTCGTTTTTTTTATCTAAAGAATTAACAATACTATCGTCTTGAGCCGTTATGGTATTGGCAGAAAATAAAATAAAAGCGAAGAATAAAATTTTTTTCATCGGGGTGCAATTTTAAATAAATTTATTAATTTTAAGGATTACTTTTGCTACTCATAGCGGTACAATATACTTAGTAAATTTATTTTTTAGTTGGTATAGGGTTTAAATCTAAATTAAATATGGCAAAATCTGGCTCCGAAAAAAATACCAAAAATAAGGCGAAGCATACCAAGCTTATGAATCGTAAGAAGAATAAAATGCGTGACGAGAAGGAAGCTAGAAAAGCTAAATTAAAGGAGTTGGCGAAAAAAATGAATGAGAAAAAGTAAGTTATTCTTTTTAAAACTGATTTTTCTATTTTTTGGCGTTACAACTTTTTTTTTGAGCCATGAATAATGACTATCTTAGTTTTTTGTAAATATTAAATTACTAAAAACCTAAAACTCGATGGAAAAACCAAAACCCATAAAACGTCACGAAGCCTTGCAACCTCTAAGTAGGCAACATCATTTTGGACTTTTGTTTTCTTGGAAAATAAGAAAAGGTTTTGCTAAAGAGGTTTCTATAAGTAGAATGAAAGCTTATGCCGATTGGTTTTTTGAGAAAGAAATACAGCCTCATTTTAAATTGGAAGAAGAATTTGTTTTTCCCGTGTTAGGTAATGATGATCCACTAATAGAAAGAGCTTTAAAAGAGCATAGAGAAATTAAAGAGCTTTTTGAAGATGCGGAAGAGCCTTCTAAATCTCTCCAAATTCTCGAAGAAAAACTAACAGATCATATTCGGTTTGAAGAGCGAACTTTGTTCAATAGAATACAAGAAGTGGCTAGCAAAAGTGAAATAGAAAAGATAGATGAAATTCATTTGCAAATTTCTACACGTGAAGAGTATACTGATGCTTTTTGGGAAAATTAAAGATCTGCTTTTCCTTTTACACCTTTAAAGAAGAGTCGTAAAAGTCTGCTGTCTTTTTCATAATCTCCAGTAGGGTAGAGGGCTTGTCCTATTTTAACCACTTTTCGCTCATAATCAAAACTAACAGGAATAATAGGAACTTCGGCTGCTAAGGAGATATAATAAAACCCAGTTTTCCAGTTCAATACTTTTTTTCTCGTACCTTCTGGAGCTAAGGATAATCTAAACTCTTTTTTTTCGGAAAAAATTTGAGCAATGGCCTCTACTTTATTTTGCCCTTCACTTCTGTCGATTGGGGTGCCGCCCATCCACCTAAAATAAGCGCCAAAAGGCCAACGAAATAACTCTTTTTTTCCAATAAAATCAATAGGAACTTTAATGATACTTCTTGTAAAAATCCCAAGATAAAAATCATGCCAGCTGGTATGCGGAACAACAATTACCACCGATTTCTTTATCGCTGGATCAAAAGCGCCTTCCAGCCTCCAACCTAGAATCTTCGTGAATATGTAATTAGTCATTATTTTGCTTTAAGCGAGCTAAAATAGAAAATTTTTAACTAAAAAAAAGCGAGAGTTTTCCACTCTCGCTTCAACCTTATTTCTAGTTCTTAATTTTGGGATTCATTTCTAAATACCAATTCTTCATCAAAAGCATCAATTAGGATAATGCTTTCTGCAGTTACTTTACCCGATAGAATTTCTTTAGAAAGTTTGTTAAGCACTTCTTTTTGAATGGTTCTTTTTACGGGTCTTGCACCATATTGCGGATCAAATCCTTTTTTAGAAAGCAAAGCAATCGCTTCTTCCGTAGCATCTATAGTTATATTTTGCTCTGCTAGCATTTTGCTCACTCCTTTTAATTGCAAACCAACAATCTCTTGAATGTTCTCTTGATCGAGCGGTGTAAACATCACAATATCATCGATACGGTTTAAAAACTCTGGTTTTACTTGTTGTCTTAACAAACCCATAACCTCTACTTTTGCTCCTTCCATTGCAGTCTCAATATCTTTTACCGCTTCATATTTTTCTTGAATCACATGGCTTCCCATATTAGAAGTCATAATAATAATGGTGTTTCTAAAGTCTGCCAGGCGTCCTTTGTTGTCTGTTAGTCTACCTTCATCTAATACTTGTAATAAAATATTAAAGGTGTCTGGGTGTGCTTTTTCAATCTCATCTAATAGTACAACCGAGTAAGGTTTACGTCGCACCGCTTCGGTTAACTGTCCGCCTTCATCATAGCCCACATATCCAGGAGGTGCACCAACCAATCTACTCACCGAGTGTCGTTCTTGGTATTCACTCATATCAATTCGCGTCATCGCCGCATCATCATCAAAAAGGTATTCGGCTAGAGCTTTAGCTAACTCAGTCTTACCAACTCCAGTTGTTCCTAAGAATAAAAAGCTTCCAATGGGTCTTTTTTGATCTTGCAAACCTGCTCTACTTCGTCTAATGGCATCGCTTACCGCGTTGATGGCTTCGTCTTGTCCTATCACGCGTTTGTGTAGTTCTTCTTCTAGATGCAGAAGTTTTTCTCGCTCGCTTTGTAACATTTTGGTTACAGGGATTCCCGTCCATTTAGCGACTACTTCTGCAATATCTTCATTGGTTACTTCTTCTTTAATTAATGAGTTAGAACCGCTGGCTTTTTGCTTCGCCATTTCCGCTTGTAGTTTTTCCAAGCGTTCTTGAGCTTCTTTTATTTTTCCGTAGCGAATTTCTGCTACTTTTCCATAATCCCCTTCACGTTCTGCACGTTCTGCTTCTAGCTTAAAGTTTTCAATATCAGATTTTGCTTGCTGAACTTTGTCTACCACACCTTTTTCATTCTGCCATTGTGCATTCAGCTCACTACGATCTTCTTTAAGATTGGCTAGATCTGCTTGAAGCGACTTGAGTTTAGTTTCATCTTTTTCACGTTTAATGGCTTCAATTTCAATCTCCAATTGCATAATCTTACGATCTAAAACATCCAACTCTTCGGGTTTCGAATTGATTTCCATGCGCAGTTTAGAAGCTGCTTCATCCATTAAGTCGATTGCCTTATCGGGTAAAAAACGATTGGTAATGTAACGTTGAGAAAGCTCTACTGCGGCAATAATAGCTTCATCTTTAATACGTACTTTGTGGTGCGTTTCATACTTTTCTTTAATTCCGCGAAGAATAGAAATCGCACTTTCAGTATCAGGTTCATCTACATTTACAATTTGGAAACGACGTTCTAGTGCTTTGTCTTTTTCAAAATATTTTTGATATTCGTCTAAGGTGGTAGCTCCTATCGCACGCAACTCTCCACGCGCCAAAGCAGGTTTTAAAATATTGGCAGCATCCATAGCTCCTTGTCCGCCGCCGGCACCTACCAAAGTATGAATCTCATCTATAAATAAGACAATATTTCCATCACTAGAAGTTACTTCTTTGATTACTGCTTTTAATCTTTCCTCAAATTCTCCCTTGTATTTTGCGCCTGCAATAAGAGCTCCCATATCTAAAGAAAAGATAATTTTATTCTTCAGGTTCTCAGGAATATCTCCCGCAATAATTCGGTGGGCTAAACCTTCAGCAATAGCAGTTTTACCTGTACCGGGTTCTCCAACCAACATCGGATTGTTTTTGGTACGACGTGATAAAATTTGTAGAATACGGCGTATTTCTTCATCTCTACCAATAACGGGATCTAACTTTCCGCTTTCGGCAAGTTCGTTTAGGTTTTTAGCGTATTTATTTAAAGAGTTGTAAGTATCTTCTGCACTTTGCGAAGTCACACGGTCTCCTTGTCGCAATTCTTCAATCGCTGCTTTTAAGCCTTTTTCACTGGCTCCTTGATCTTTTAGAATCTGAGCTACTTTAGAATTGGATTTAAAAATCGCTAAAATAAGATGCTCAATAGAGACATACTCATCGTTCATTTTTTTGGAAATGCTGGTGGCTTCATTCACTGTTTTTCCAGCTTCGCGAGAAAGTACCAAATCGCCTCCAGTAACTTTAGGGAAACTCTCTAAAGTCTTATCTAGCAACTGCGAAAAAAGGTTGACGTTAATGCTTAATTTTTTCAGCAAAAAAGGTGTTACATTTTCATCTACCATACTTATGGCTTTAAAAAGATGTTCGTTCTCTATTTGCTGATGGCCTAATTCCTGCGCCAACTGCTGCGCTTGTTGAATCGCCTCTTGAGATTTTATAGTAAAATTGTTAAAGTTCATGTGTTGTTGTTTTTGATTAGAATATTTCAAAATGTGTACCCTATTTCGAAAAAGACAAAAAGTCATAATGAAACTGAATTAAACCGACAAAAAGTCTGATTTTTAAATTTTTATGATGATTTAAAACTTAAAAATAGATATTTCTAGAATCGAAAGCTACAGAATGGCGCTTTAAATCCAATAAGTAATACAATTAAACTTAACTTAATTAGAATATGAAGTTTTATATTGACGGAATAATTAGAATTTTAAAAACAAACCTGTTTCTTTAAATTCTCTTAATTATCTTTAAAGCTGAAGCATAAATCGTATTTTAGTAAAAAAAAATATGGGACTATTAGATAAAATTTTCAAGAAACAAGACGATATCGCTAAGAAAGAGATAAAAGAAATTCCGTGGCAACTTCTAACTAAAGAAGAACAATTGGATCAAATTTTAGACGAATCTAAGCACCAGCCTGTAGTAATTTTTAAGCATTCTACGCGTTGTGGAGTAAGCCGGATGGTTTTAAAACAATTTGAGAAAAATTACGATTTAGATCCCCAAGAAGCTAAATTATATTTTCTGGATTTATTGGCATATAGAGGCTTGAGTAATGCGGTAGCTGAGAAATTTAAGGTGATGCATCAATCGCCACAAATGATTGTCATCAATAACAAGGAAGTAGTGCACCAAGCATCACATCACGATATTGATGTAGAAAATATTGCAGTATAGTTAATTAAGTGCATTTTTTTTTAAAATATCAACAAATTTATATTTTATATCATTTCCTGCATCCATTAACATCTGCTCATTGCTGGGAAAAGGCATAGAACCTTGGGAAAGTAGTTGTATCTCTTTAGCGTTTAGCACTTTTTTATTGCCATTGAATCTTGCATATTCATTTCCAAAAACAAAAGTAGTTTTTAAAGGAAATTTTTGATACACACGGTTTTCTTGTGTATTAAAGTATTCTACAAGAGCGACTACTTGAATGCCCTTGCTTTGTTCGGTTTTTAAAAGGTCACCGCTTGCAGTAATGTATTGGTCTATCTTAATTTTACCGCCGTTATCATTTAAAATATAATCTCCATTTCGATTTTTCTTGTACGTATAACCGTCTTTTATTTCGCGTTCTAAATGAATTTCTTTTTGAAGAATTCTTTCTGGAATGATAGAAATAGTTTTAAAATCGAGATAGATTTCATAGTTGTAATTGATTTTGTCTTCTCTTTGATCGTGAAAGACAGTCCAACGGTCATTTAAACCATAGGTATCAAAATTTAAGAGATCTTCTTCCAATAATCTCGGAATCATTTGATTGGTCTGGTTTTCTAAACTTACGAAAACAAAATCAGTTCCGTAGAATTGAGCATCGTCTAGAAGTTGCTTTGTATTCTTATAATTAGGTTTTAATTGAGAAACCTTACTTAATTTGCCATGAGCATTTCTATAATCTAGCTTGCTACCCATGTTTATGTCGCTTTGCGCGGAATAATATAAGTCTTCAGCATACTTATTTTTAGCTGTAATTAATTCATCTGAATAATTATTCAGTTTAAATTTAGCTTCTTTTCCATTTTGAAAATGGAGTGGAAGTAGAGGCTTAATTTGTCTTTGTACTTGCGCTAGCTGCGTGTAATTTCTATAGATTTCTTCGGCATTGACATTCTCTTTCTGTAAATGGTTGATGTCTTGCTTTTTTTCTTCGGTGAATTTCTTAAAAGCATCTTGTAAAAGAAAGATATATTCTTCGTTGTTCTCCTTGGTTTTATCTTTTTGAAGTTTACTAACAGCAATGTCAATCGCTTCGCGATAATCTCCAGAATAGAGTGCTTTTTGAGTTCTCTTAATTCCGCTGCAAGCGATAAATAAAGACATGCTAATCCATAAAAATAACTTTTTCATAAGTTTGAAGTTGCTGTTAAGAGAGTTATTGAAATAACTAAAATACCAAAATAATAAAAAAAGCCCATTTCAGTCTAAAGAAACGGGCGATTAAAAATAAGTAAATTCAGTTTATTTGCTTTTAAAGGAAGGCAATACTTTTGTACTGCACTCTCCAAAACCAATTCTTACGTTTTTATCTTGGCAATGTCCTCTTAAAATTACGGTATCCTTATCTTGTATAAACTTGCGGTCACCTCCTTCTTTTAGTTTAAGAGGCTTCTCACCATTCCAAGAAAGCTCTAACATAGAACCATAACTATCTTTTGTGGAGCCAGAAATAGTTCCACTTCCCATCATGTCTCCGCTATTCACGGAACATCCATTAACGGTATGATGTGCCAATTGCTGACTCATATTCCAGTAGAGATATTTAAAATTAGAATTAGAAACTATGGTTTCTTTCTTTCCTTCTGGCTGTATGGCAACTTGCAAATGTATATCAAACGTTTTCTTTCCTTTAGATTGTAAGTACGGAAGTTGCTCTGTGGTTGGTTTAGGGCCTTCTGTTCTAAAAGGCTCTAGAGCGTCTAGAGTAACTATCCACGGAGAAATTGTTGAAGCAAAATTTTTGCCTAAAAATGGTCCTAAAGGCACATATTCCCATTTTTGAATGTCTCTGGCACTCCAGTCATTAAATAATACCAACCCAAAGATATGATCTTCAGCATCTTCAACGGGAATGGGTTCTCCTAAGTGATTGGCTGCGGTAGTAATAAATGCCATTTCCAATTCAAAGTCAAGATTTCTAGAAGGTCCAAAGATGGGCGTATCAGATCCGTTTGGAAGTTTTTGCCCTTGTGGCCTTCTAATAGGAATTCCGCTGGGAATAATAGAAGAACTTCTGCCGTGATACGCTACGGGAATATGAAGCCAGTTGGGCATTAAAGCATTGTCTGCTCCTCTAAACATTTCTCCCACATTTCTTGCATGCTCTTCACTCGAGTAAAAATCTGTATAATCACCCACCTGTACTGGTAATTGCATTTCTACTTCATTCATGGTAAAAAGGATTACTTTTTGGTGTTCCTCATTTTTCTGAAGTTTTTCATGCTTCACATCAAAAATTTCAGCTATTCTATTTCTCACTGCTCGCCAGGTTTTTCTACCATCGGCAATAAAATCATTTAAAGTATCTTGAAGAAAAATATCATCTGTTAAAGGTATGCCTTCAAAATATCCCAATTGATGTAAAGCACCCAAATCAATTGCGTAGTCACCAATTCTAGTTCCAATAGTGATGACGTCATCTCTAGTTAAGAATACTCCAAAGGGAATGTTTTGAATTGGAAAATCGGTTTCTTTGGGTATTTTTAACCAAGTTTTTCTATCGGTATTGTTGGCGGTTATTTGCATAAGCTTAAATTCAAATAGTTTTAAAAAAAAGTATCTTCAAATATATTATTATCCATGTAATAACCGAATGATTTCCTTATTTTTGGTGAAACTTTTAACGATTACTGTACTTATGGAAAGAGATACTCAGATTTTTGATTTAATAGAAGCCGAAAAGAACCGTCAAATCAACGGTTTGGAATTAATTGCAAGTGAAAACTTTGTAAGCGATCAGGTTTTGGAAGCTGCCGGGTCTGTGCTTACCAATAAATATGCTGAAGGTTACCCAGGAAAGCGTTATTATGGCGGTTGTGAAATTGTAGACAAGGTGGAAACACTTGCTATAGAAAGAGCAAAAGAACTTTTTAATGCAGAATATGTAAATGTGCAGCCTCATTCGGGCTCTCAAGCAAATACCGCAGTTTTTTCTGTATGCTTAAAGCCAGGAGATACTATTTTGGGATTTGATTTGTCTCACGGCGGACATTTAACCCACGGCTCTCCAGTAAACTTTTCTGGAAAATTATACAATCCAGTGTTCTACGGAGTTATAAAAGAAACGGGCTTAATCGATTACGATCACGTGAGAGAAATGGCGCATAAAGAGAAACCAAAAATGATTATTGCGGGTGCCTCCGCATATTCTAGAGAATTTGATTATAAGAAATTTAGAGAAATAGCCGATGAAGTAGGAGCTATTTTATTAGCCGATATGGCACACCCAGCTGGATTAATAGCAAAAGGTCTTGTATCTGATCCTTTACCGCATTGCCACATTGTTACAACTACAACGCATAAAACCATTAGAGGACCTCGTGGAGGGATGATCTTGATGGGGAAAGATTTTGAAAATCCATTTGGACAGAAATTAAAAAGCGGAAAATTAAAGAAAATGTCTTCTTTACTAAATAGTGGAGTTTTTCCAGGAAACCAAGGCGGACCTTTAGAGCACATTATCGCAGCCAAAGCGATTGCTTTTGGCGAAGCCTTAACCGATGAGTTTCTACATTATATGGTACAAGTGAAAAAGAATGCCAAAGCAATGGCCGAAGCATTTGTAAAAAGAGGTTATGATGTTATTTCTGGAGGAACCGATAATCATATGATGTTAATCGACTTAAGAAATAAAGGAGTTACTGGAAAACAAGCGGAAGAAACTTTGGTAAAAGCAGAGATTACCGTGAATAAAAATATGGTTCCTTTTGATGATAAATCTCCATTTGTTACTTCTGGAATAAGAGTAGGAACTCCGGCCATTACTACTAGAGGTTTAAAGGAAGAGGATATGGATAAGATAGTAGGCTTTGTAGATGCTGTGATTAGCAATATTGAAGACGAAAGCATTATTGAAAAAACAAAAAATGAAATTCACGAAATGATGGGGCATAGACCATTGTTTCAATTTTAATAACCATTAATCAATTATAACTTATGAAAAAATTAATTTTATCTGCAGGTCTGGTCATGTTAAGCTTTGCCAGTGTTGCACAAGACGATTTTAGAGACGATATGTTACATTTTGTAAATGTACAATCTGGTTCTTCGATGGACGCTGCACTGATGCAAGTAATGCCAATGATTCCTGAAGCAAATAGAGAGGAATTTAAAAAGGAGTTAAATGCTGAATTAAAAGGGATGTATGCGGATATTGTAGATATTTATATTGATAAAGTTGGAAAAGAGGATTTACAAAAAATGTTAGATTTCTACGAAACTCCAGCAGGAAAAAATATACTAGCGAAAACTCCAGATGTGGTAGAAGCAAGTATGACTTTAAATCAAAAATATATGATGAAATTGCAACCTATCATGCAAAAATATATGAGCAACTAAGTTGTTTAAATTATACAACAAAAGAGGCTGTCTAAAAAGTTTTGAAAACTGTCATTCTGAATTTATTTCAGAATCTCATCATGTTGATTTGCAAACCAGTATAAGAACCTGAATCAAGTTCAGGTTGACAGAATTCGACTTTTTAGACAGTCTCTTTTTTTATGCTTAGACTTTTCAGATTTATTTCAGATTTTAAATTGACGTTATTCCTCAAAAATAACACTTTCGTAAGCACCACTGTCGGGATTATTGCCTCTAACTGTTCCTATAATATCTTCAAAAGTTGCTGTAGAAGGATTAGCCAAACTATTAGCGGCAGATTCTTCTCCTATTTGCAATAGATTCTCCCTTACATCTTTAAATACTGGATCTTCATTAATTACTGTATTCTCAAATAAAGCAGGATTGCTAAAATCGTAGGCTGGGTTTTCTGCATACAAATTATTAAAATCGTTAAAACGGATCAAACAATTCTCAAATTTATAATTAAAAGCAGCCTCATCAGATTTAGAGAATAAAAGTTCTAAGTTTTCATTTCCGTAGATAATGCAATTGTAAAAATTAGCTTCAATTAAATCTGAAACAAGAATATTCTCTTGCGTTTCTAGTAGGTTTTCAATCAATACCGCAGGAAACTGCCTAAATCCATTACTGAAATAATTAACGAATGTAGAGTTGGTAAACGTATATCTTCCACCGTAAGAAAGGTTAAGTGACGCTTGCCCGCTATTGTTAATGACAAGGTTTTCTCCTTCAATAAACCCAGTTCTTGCCAATAAACCAACGTTGGCAGAGTTATAAATTTTGGTGTTCTTAATGCTTAAAGTAGGTTGATTGGTACCGTCGTTAGAATCCATTCTAATTCCTACAGAAGCATTTTTAATCGTAGCAAAATTAATTTTGTTGTTTGTGCTTCCTTGCGTTAACCAAATCGCTCCCCATTGACCAGCAACTTCGCTAAATGCAGGTTCCAAACGATCGCCTTCAAAGATAACTTCGTTTTCTAAAATTTCGGGATCGTTGCTTAAGGTTCCATTAACATGTAAAGAACCGTCTTCGGCAACTATAAGTCCACTTTCTCTATGAAAATGTACGCGTGCTCCAGCATCTATATTTAGTGTTTTATTGGATGGAACGGCAGCGTAACCATAAATAACATAGGGTTTTTCGTTGGTAAAATTCAGTTCGGTGTCATCTAGAACAAAACCTTCAATAAGAATTTCGTTACCTTCATCGTCAAATCCAAAAGAAAGCGCTTCGGTAGTGCCATCAGCAAATTTCTCGGGATATAGAAAGTGAGCATCTTGTATCAGTGTAACTAACTCTACTTTTTGCTGATTGCTTTCCGTATCAAATTCGATCGCATCGGTATATAAAAACTGATTTTCTGTTTGCGATAAATCTTCAATATTGGCGGTGGTTTCAATAAAGATAAAAATACTATCGTTAGCAAGAATATCGATGTCTCGGAAATCTTTTCCGGGTAAACCGTCTACATTTAAACGGTAATTAGAGTTTTCTCCATTTGCTAATTGAATGTTGGGAATACGTATGTCTTCATCACTCTTATTGTGAACCGTTAGGTTGTAAGTACTCGAACCAATATTGGTAAAAACAGTATCTAGGTAAACCGTGTCCTTAGAAAAACTAAGTTTTCCTGAGCTTGGGGTTGTTTCAAAATCTTTTCTACAAGAGCTCCAAAAAACAACCGAACAAAGCAATAAAATGCCGTAAATAGATCTCATAAATTACTTTTCTTTAATTTTTATTTCAAAAAGTTTGTCCCAGTTTTTACCCGTAACGTATAACTTTTTAGTGTTTTTGTTGTAAGCAATTCCATTAAGGACATTATCTTGCCCCGTTATATCTTTCGTGTTATTCAGCTGGTTTCTTAATCCTCGCATATCAATTATACCTTCAATAGCTCCGCTTTTAGGATCAATAATCGCAATCCCATCTTTTTGCCACGTATTGGCATAAATTTTTCCTTCTACCCATTCCAATTCATTGAGTTTGGTAGAGAGAGAGGTATGAGTCACAGGCTGAAAATAGCTTTCTTCTGCCAAAGTTTCTGGATTGAGGATCCAAATCTTCTCTGTACCGTCACTCTTGTATAATTTTTCGCCATCATTGCACAGTCCCCAACCTTCTTTGCTTTCACTATAACTAAACGTTTTGAGTTTCTTTAAATTGTTGACGTCGTAAATTATTCCTTCCCCAGAGCGCCAAGTAAGTTGGTAGATTTTATCGTTCATAATAGAAATCCCTTCGCCAAAGTAAGCATCTTTTAGTTGTATCTTTTTCAATACTTCCCCAGTTTCATAGTTCACTTTTCTCAACGTAGAGCTTCCGTTTTGTCCCGTTCCTTCGTATAAAGTGTCTTTATAAAACTCCAATCCTTGCGTAAAAGCATTTGCATCGTGAGGATAAGAGTTGATAACTTCATAGGTATAAATCTTTGGTGCTTTATTATGATGTAAAACCAATTCTTTTTGAATACTGAAATTTTCTCCTTCCGTAAAGATTTTAGCTTCGATTGTATTTTTACCTAAAGGCTTTTCTAAATTCGCCGAAACAGTTTCGCTTGCTGCGGAAGAACCAATTTTTTGCTGGTGATAAAAATACTGAACCGAGTCAATAGAAAAGTTTTTAGGATTGCTCAAATTTAAATTTATAGCATCTCCAGATTGTATTTTCTTGCTTTTATGATTTATTTGAATAAAAATAGATTCTTTTTTCTCTTTTAAATTATCGCCGCAAGAGTGGAGAATAGAGGCTAAAAAAATGATAAACAGGGGCTTATAAAAATGCATACTAAGTATCTTAAAATAGATTGGCTAATTTAGTTAATTCCTTTCAAAAAAAGCTTGCGAAAAACGATATTCCTTGTATATTTGCACTGGCAAGTCCCACACAACCAGCTCCTGCTGAATCCCCCAGGGCGGGAACGCAGCAAGGGTACGCGGTCGTAGCGGTGTGATGTGGGTAGCTTGCCTTTTTTTGTACCCAAAACTCAAGGGATTTTTCTTCACTTTAGTTTTATCTCTAGTAAATTCTTGCATTCTTTTTCACTTTCGCTTCAAAAGTCGATATTTGTCTTTTATCTTAAATTCTACATGTCAAAACAAGTTGTATTAATTACTGGAGCATCTTCAGGAATAGGAAAATCTATTGGCGAGTATTTGCACCAAAAGAATTATAAAGTGTATGGTACTAGCCGTAATCCTAAACAAAAGGAGCTGAACGGAATTCATTTTTTAGCACTCGATGTGACTTCTACGTCTACTATTTCTTCCGCAGTAGCAGAAATTCTTCAGCAAGAAGGAAAAATTGATTTTCTTATCAATAATGCCGGAATGGGAATTACTGGGCCTATTGAAGAAACCCCAGATGAAGAAATTAAAAAAGTTTTTGATACCAATTATTTTGGGGTAATTAAAGTGATTAAAGCGGTTTTACCGAGTATGCGTGCTCAAAAAAGTGGTTTTGTGATTAATATCACTTCCATCGCAGGATATATGGGATTGCCTTACCGCGGAATTTATTCGGCTACCAAAGGAGCTTTAGAACTTACTACCGAAGCTTTTAGAATGGAATTAAAAGAATTCGGTATAAAAATGACCAATATTGCTCCAGGAGATTTTGCTACCAATATCGCCGCAGGAAGATACCATGCGCCAGTAAAAGAAGATTCTCCTTATAAAAAGAACTACGGAAATACGTTGAAACTTATGGATAAGCATGTTTCTGGAGGGGAAGATCCTATTGTGATGGCTAAAAAAGTATATGATGTGATGCAAGAAAAAAATCCTACCATACATTATAAAGTGGGAGAGTGGTTGCAAAAAGCTAGTATCGCTTTAAAGCACATTTTACCCGATAAAATGTATGAAAAAATGCTGATGAAACATTATAAATTATAACTTTACGTAACAAAAACTAATATTATGAAATTTTTTATAGATACCGCAAATTTAAATCAGATTAAAGAAGCTCAAGATTTAGGAGTTTTAGATGGAGTAACCACCAATCCTACTTTAATGGCCAAAGAAGGAATTTCTGGAAAAGAAAGTATTCTACAACATTACAAAGATATTTGTGAAATTGTAGATGGCGATGTAAGTGCAGAAGTGATTGCAACAGATTTTGATGGGATGGTGAAAGAAGGAGAAGAACTTGCTGCTCTACACGATCAAATTGTCGTAAAAATACCTATGATTAAAGAAGGGGTTAAGGCGATAAAATACTTTAGCGATAAAGGTATTAAAACCAATTGCACGTTGGTATTTTCTGCTGGACAGGCTTTATTGGCTGCCAAAGCGGGAGCTACGTATGTTTCTCCTTTTATAGGAAGATTGGATGATATTTCTAGCGACGGTCTTAGTTTAATCAATGAGATTAGACTTATATATGACAACTATGGTTTTGGTACCGAAATCTTAGCAGCTTCTATAAGACACACCATGCATGTTATTGATTGTGCAAAATTAGGAGCTGATGTAATGACAGGACCTTTAAGCTCTATTGAAGGTTTATTAAAACATCCTTTAACCGATATTGGATTAGAAAAATTCTTAGCAGATTATAAGAAAACAAATTCTTAATTTTTGCCGAGTATTTCATATTTCTATATGCTTGGATGAAGTAAAAATGTTTACAAAAAAAAGCGCTCAACCGAGCGCTTTTTTATTGATTTAAAAATTGAAGAATTTTATTTTCAAAATTGGGACTGTCTAGATTCAATTTGTTTTGAACAATAGTTCCCTTCTTATCTAGAATCAAAACTTTATCTAGAAGACTTTTATAGAGGTAGCGCTTGTTCTTTCTATCTCTTATTTGATACTCGAAGTTTTTATCGTACCCAAAATTCTCAATAGATTTTAACCAAAGCTTAGTATCTTCTTCATCTATATTAACTGCGATAAAAGTAATTTCTGGATATTTATTTCTAAGCTCATTGATAAGATGATGATGTATTTTATGACTTTCTTGATATAAAGACCAAGTGTAGGTAATCATAGGTTTGCGAGAAATATCCTCAATTTTTATTTTCTCTCCATTTGCCGACAAAAGTTTTGCATTAGAGACATTTTTTCCTACAAAATATTGTTTTTGTAAACTTCCTAGAGCTTCCAATTCTGTCACTTGCTCTTGCGGTAGATCAAATTTATTTACCAATTGAATTGTAGAGTCTATTTGATTATCGCTAACAGAGAAATTGACTTGTTTTTTAGCGAGATTACTTAAAAATCGATTGCGCAGACCTTTAATTTCAAAAAGGCTATCGGCAATTTGCAAACGTTGCCTTAGATTACCCACGGTATTTACGCGAAAACAATAATTTAGCGAATCTTTAGGTGTACTTTTAATGCAATCTTCTATGGCCTTATTTTTTAGGTAGTTATCTAAAAAGCGTTGATAGGTATAATATGACTGAATGGATTGATCGTTAAAATTCACCTTTTTCCTGTAGTCAAAGAAGTCTTTGGGTATTCTATTTCTAAAATCACTAAAATACCGATTAATCAAGTAAGCATATCGCTCTCTTAAATCATAATATTCATAATCAATGGTTTTCTGAGCTACTTCCGTAAAGTTTTCTGAAAATTCATATTTATTTTTTAAGGAAGTTAAGCGTTCTAGCTTAAAGTCTTTGATAGAGTCTGTTTTTTGAGCAAAATCCTTCGGACTCATTTTATAATAGGAGAGAATAAGGTCGTTGTCTTTTTCATTTAAAAGATACATTTCCATCAAGAAATTGTTTTCTTGAGACTTATCTTTAGTATACATTAAAGACTCGTCAAACTCATCCATATTAACGCGCAAAAGCAAACTATCTCCTTCTTCTATATAAAAAACTTGGCTCTCTGGAGTATGTCTAAACGTATAAAGACCAGCAGAAAAATTTTTTTCTTCAAAGGAGTAAGAGAATTTTTTATCTTTATTTAATAAGATAGAGTCAATAAGTATATTGTCTTTAAAAAGAGTAATATAATTGTCATTACTATTTACGATTTCTCCACCTAAATAAGTAGCAGTTTTTTTTTCGGTATCATTTTCACATGATAGCAGCAAAAAAAAGAGAGGTATTGCTAAAAATAATTTTGAATTCATATGTGATTATAAATCAATAAAATGAACAAAGGTGTAGTGATTATGACTAACAAATATAGAGTTTGAAAAGGTTTAGCTTGTTAATTACTAGTTAAAAGGAGAAGATGAAAAGTTAATCTTTCTCCAAGTAGTTTTAATTAATTACTTTTGCCAAAATTTTAAGACAACTATGTTATCAGTATCTAATTTATCGGTTCAGTTTGGAAAGAGGGTTCTTTTTGATGAAGTAAATACCACTTTTACACAAGGCAATTGCTACGGAATTATAGGCGCAAATGGTGCAGGAAAATCAACTTTTTTAAAAATACTTTCTAGAAAATCAGAACCTACCTCTGGGCACGTACATTTAGAACCTGGCAAGCGTATGTCTGTTCTAGAGCAAAATCATAATCTTTATGATGATCACACGGTTTTAGAAACGGTTTTAAAAGGAAACCAGCCTTTATATAATGTAAAAGCAGAAATGGACGCGCTTTATGAAGATTATAAGGATGAAAATGCAGATAGAATAGGGGAGCTGCAAGTCACTTTTGAAGAAATGAACGGTTGGAACGCCGAAAGCGACGCTGCTTCATTACTTTCTAATTTGGGAATAAGTGCAGATTTGCATTACACACAAATGAAAGATATAGATGGTAAACAAAAAGTAAGAGTGTTATTAGCGCAAGCACTTTTTGGAAATCCAGATGTGTTGATTATGGATGAGCCAACCAACGACTTGGATTACGAAACTATCTCTTGGTTAGAACATTTCTTGGCTAATTATGACAATACGGTAATTGTAGTTTCTCACGACCGTCACTTTTTAGATGCCGTTTGTACACATATTTCTGATATTGACTTCGGAAAAATTAATCACTTTAGTGGTAACTATTCGTTTTGGTATGAATCTTCTCAGTTAGCGGCGAGACAGCGATCTCAGCAAAACAAAAAAGCAGAGGAGAAAAAGAAAGAATTACAAGAATTCATTATGCGTTTTAGCGCTAACGTCGCCAAATCTAAGCAGGCTACTTCGCGAAAAAAGATGATTGATAAATTAAATATCGAAGAGATCAAACCTTCTAGCAGAAGATATCCTGCCATCATTTTTGAAAGAGAAAGAGAAGCCGGTGATCAAATTTTAAATATTGAAAAGCTAGAAGCCACTATAGAAGGAGAAACCTTATTTAAAAACGTAGACCTTAATCTTAACAGAGGGGAGAAAGTAATCGTTTTCTCAAGAGATTCTAGGGCTACCACCGCTTTCTACGAAATCATTAATGGAAAGCAAGAAGCTGCTGGTGGTAAATACCAATGGGGAATCACCACCAATCAGTCTTATTTGCCACTAGACAATGCGCCTTTTTTCGAGGAAGATTTAACTTTGGTAGATTGGTTAAGACAATATGCAAAAACCGAAGAGGAAAGAGAAGAAGTTCACATTAGAGGTTTCTTGGGGAAAATGTTGTTTAGTGGCGAAGAGGCATTAAAAACTGCAAGAGTGCTTTCTGGAGGAGAAAAAGTACGGTGTATGTTGAGTAGAATGATGATGATGCGTGCCAACGTGTTGATGCTAGATGAGCCTACCAACCACTTAGATTTAGAATCGATTACAGCGTTTAACAACTCCCTTAAAAACTTTAAAGGAACAATTTTATTTACTACGCATGATCACGAATTTTCGCAAACTGTGGGTAATCGCGTGGTAGAATTAACTCCCAACGGCGTTATAGATAGCTACCTTACTTTTGATGAGTATATGAGCGATCCAAAAATTAAAGAGCAAAGAGATAAAATGTATAATGTTAAAGGTTAGCGTTTTTCGTTTGTGCTGTATGCTGCATCACTAACGCAAAATTTTATAATATTAAATAAATAGCGTCCTAAACGTTTTTAGAGATATTTTGTAAGAATTTATTATAATTGGGTTTCGATAGCTTTTTATAATGATTGGTGTGATTTTTAGTAGTACGCTTTCTTCGATTTAGCGAAAATTTTTCGTAAAACTCGCTTGAATGACTAGTCGGGCAGGTTTAAAGCGAAAATCCCGAAATCCCGAAGCTTCGGGAAGGGATTAAACGATAAATTTAGATAAAGTTTCGTAATCCTTCCCGCCAAAGGGTACGGGCGTGGTTTTGTTTCTTTTTTGGCAATGCAAAAAATAATAAATTGTCTTAGAAAGTTTAAAGATAAATTGTGTTCTAAAGTTAATTAGGACATTGCTGATATTAAAAAATGGATCTGAATATAAGTTATATACAAATCGTTACTCATTAGTTAAAGTTTCTTCCTTTTTATTGATATTTGAATAGTTAAAAACTAAATAAACAAAAAATAAGCTAAGTACTATCAATATGCAACTAAAATAGAAAGCAATATGATTATTTAATAAAGCAGTAGCTAAAATGAAAGCTAATCCCGTGGAAATCATGCGGCTTTTATAATCGTAATACATTAATTGTTTTTGTAAATAAATAATTATCATTGATACAAGGCTAAAAATACCTATGAAAATTGCCAGTTGATAGTATCCATTACTGAAATCTTTAAAGCCAGTAATTATTAAAATTGAAGATATTAGTGAACCCAATAATAAATGTTTTATATTAGGATTTACTTTTCTAGCTTTATCTTTAGCTATAGAATAAAAGTCTAAATTAAAATCATTGAATTCTTCTTTAGATACAAATTTTCCAGTCAGGCACTCTCTTTTTAAGGTATCAATATACTTTGTGAAAAAGCTATCTCTAAAATTTAAATATAATATTAGATAGACATTTTCGTCACTAGTAGTTGGAAGCTTAATTTTTGATTTAAAAAAATCTAGTTTTATAGTTACTTCTTTAACATCATCATTTATTGTTATAACTTTTTCTTCCAAATTGATTATGCGAGTAATTAGTTTTCTATTGTTATCGTATAATTTTACTCTACGATATTGATACCAATTGTATGGAAATGCTAATTTGATATTTAAATATTTCATGATGATAATTAAACTTGAATTCAACCTATAAACGCAACTTTTAGCGGAAATAATATAATTATTTTTCAGAAGGAAAGAAGGGATTAT
>NZ_JAVRBG010000011.1:0-107732 GCF_031845265.1 Mesonia ostreae
TGAAAAACCATCCGTTTTTCAAACTTTTCCTGTACTACAACCCGAGGCAAGCCTCGGGGAATTCTTTAGATTAAATAAAGTTGCTTTATTAAACATATCACTCATATCAGTTACACCAGAAACATCCCAATCGTTCAAGGGTTGATTAAAAGATTTTGCCTCACTAAACATTTCTTTCATATTGAAAGTATTAGTAACATCCCAATTATTTAAAGGTTGATTGAATATATCTGCATTTTTAAAGATGGAGGTCATTCCACTCACACCCGAAACATCCCAATCATTAAGAGATTGATTAAAAGAATCTGCATTTTCAAACATCGAAGTCATATCGGTTACACCTGAAACATCCCAATTATCTAAAGGTTGATTGAAAAATTCTGCATACTTAAACATAGAACTCATGTTAGAAACGCTTGAAACATCCCAATTATTTAAAGGTTGATTAAACTTTTGGGTGGTAGCAAACATGCTATTCAAACTTGTAACATTAGAAACATCCCAATCATTTAAAGATTGATTGAAAGAATTTGTATGCTCAAACATGGAAGTCATATTACTTACACCCGAAACATCCCAATCACTCAGAGGTTGATTAAATGAATACAAATTTTTAAACATGGAAGACATGTTAGTTACATTGGAGACATTCCAATTATTTAAAGGTTGGTTAAAAGAATTTTGGGAATAGGCAAAATCAAAACTAAACATACCGGACATATCCGTAACATTTGAAACATCCCAGCTATTGATATCACTGTTGAAATAACGACAATTACTGAACATATAACTCAAATCAGTAACCTGACTTAAATCTGGAGTATCGTTGGTATTAACTTTTAAATAAATACAGCCATTAAATGCACTTTGCATACTTTGCCATTCAATACTGCCCCAATGCTCAACACTTAGGATTTTAATATCTCCATTACCATTAAAAAATATCCTTGGGAAATCCCCTGAAATGCTAACCGTATAAATTCCTTCTTCATTATAAGTATGGGAAATATCACCTGTTACGTTATTTTCAACAGTTCCATCGCCAAAGTCAATTGTATAATCATATCCATTTCCTTCAGTAGGAATTGTTATTTCTAAATCATCAGTTTCTACCTCCCATGTAGTAACAAAAGGCGCATCTTGTGCATAAGTAAAAGAAAAAAAGAAAGAGAAAATTAGAAAAAAGTAAATTTTTTGCATGTATATAAATGTTTAAACCGCAATATAAACACTTTCTCTAATAAAATTTTTAAAAATGTTAATTTTTTTAAGAATCAAAATCTTAAAAATGTAAAAAAGCATCTTCCAGATGTTCCAATCTGGTGCCGCTTTTATTTTTGATAATGGCTACAATATCAAAACGTACCTCTACGTCTAAATTATTTTCGGTGACATAATGGTCAATGGCTTTTACTAGCTGTTGGATTTGTTTAGGCTTCACAAAATCTTGAGGATTTCCAAAATCTGGTGTACTGCGGGTTTTCACCTCAACCGCACAAAGCGTATCTTTTAACTGGGCGATAATATCTACTTCCGCTTTTTGGAAGCGGTAGTTGCGCTCTAAAATTTTGTAGCCTTTTTTCAGTAAAAAATCTGCGGCAAGCTGCTCCCCTTTATTTCCTAAATCGTTATGCTCTGCCATCTTTTTCGTATTTCATTCTCTAAGATACTCAAATTAATTGAGTTGTATTTCCCTCCGAAAAATAGGTTTATTTGCTAACTTTGAAATTGCTTTTTTAAAAGCACTTCCCTAAATCTAATATGATGAGAACAAGTCTAGTTATTTTAAGTTTAATATTGAGTACCAACCTAGTTATGAGTCAGCAAAAAATGACCCCAGAATCCTTATGGAGCCTAAAGCGTTTAAGTGTGATGGGCGTAGATGAAGCCCAACAGAATATCTATTACAAATTAAAAATTCCTAATGTAGAAGAGAATAACTTCTACACCGAGTTTTATAAAATACCAATTAAGGGTGGTTCTGCTACCAAAATTAGCGAAGATGTTGTAGATGTGGTTTCCAACAATATTTCTCCCAATAAAAAGTATGAGCTTTTTAATAAAACAGTATCTATAGAAGAGGTAACGGGAAAAGACCGCTACAAAAATCTACCCAAATCTAATGCTTATGTATATACCGATTTGGACATTAGACACTGGGATACGTGGAATGACGGTACTTATAGCCATGTTTTCTACAAAGCAAAAGACGCCAAAGAGGAAGGTATCGATGTGATGCCAGAGGAGCCTTATTACAGTCCGCAGCGACCATTTGGTGGCGATGAAGATTACATTTGGGGTCCAAATAGCGAACACATTTATTACGTAAGCAAAAAAGTAAAAGGGAAGGCATACGCACAAAGTACCAATACCGATATTTACAAGTACAACCTTAAAACTAGAAAGACCGAAAACCTTACGGAAGAAAATAAAGGTTATGACATGCAACCTGCCTTTTCTAAAGACGGAGCGCTAGCCTATTTACAAATGAAAACTGAAGGCTATGAAGCCGATAAAAACGATATTATCATTTTAAAAGATGGCGTAAAGCAAAATTTAACAGCACAATGGGATGGTACGGTTGCTAGCTTTACTTGGAATAAGGATGGGAAAAGCCTTTATTTTAAAGCACCTGTAGACGGAACCATACAACTGTTTGAAGTTGATTATCCTGGAAGAAAACGAAAAATGCCTGAAGTAAAACAACTTTCTGAAGGTGAATTTGATGTAAAAAGTATCGTTTTGCAAAAAGACAATAAACTCTTCGTCACAAAAACCGATATGAACCACGCCGCAGAGCTATTCACATTCGACTTAAAAACGAAAAACTTTACGCAACTCACTCATATAAATGATGAAATTTATAACAACTTAGATTTACCCAACGTAGAAAAGCGTTATGTAACTACTACCGATGGAAAGAAAATGTTGGTTTGGCTGATATTACCACCAAATTTTGATACAAATAAGAAATATCCCACCTTGGTGTATGCGCAAGGCGGACCTCAATCACCGCTTTCTCAATTTTATTCTTTTAGGATGGAATTTTCAACTCATGGCTTCTCAAGGTTATGTCGTGATTGCACCAAATCGCAGAGGAATGCCAGGACACGGTGTAGAGTGGAACGAAGCGATTAGTAAAGATTGGGGCGGGCAAGTAATAGACGATTACCTCAGCGCTACAGATGAATTAGCCAAAGAATCTTTTATAGATGAAAACCGAATGGCAGCCGTAGGTGCAAGCTTTGGAGGCTATTCTGTATTTTACCTTGCCGGAATGCATAACAAACGCTTTAAAACGTTTATTGCTCATGACGGTGTTTTTGACACCCGAAGTATGTATGGTACCACCGAAGAGTTATTTTTCGTCAACCACGATTTTGGAGGTGCCTATTGGGAAAAGAACAATCCGGATGCCCAAAATACGTATGGAAAATTTAATCCTATCAATCATGTGGCCAAATGGGATACTCCTATTTATATCATCCAAGGAGGAAAAGATTATCGCGTGCCAATCGAACAAGGACTAGGTGCATATCAAGCGGCACAATTGCTTGGTTTAAAAAGTAAATTGCTATACCTGCCCGAAGCAAATCATTGGGTTTTAGAACCTCAAAATGCTTTGGTTTGGCAACACGAATTTTTTAACTGGTTAAAAGAGACTTTATAGGGAAGCAGTTTGAATTTTAAATAGTACTGCTACAAATTTAAGCTTCCCTTTCTAAATTTTGCATAAAAAAAGACAGACACCATTCAAATGAAGGATGTCTGCCTTAACAACTTAGCTTGACTAATTAGTTTAACTTATCTATTTTGAGAAATTTCAAGTTTATGCTTAGCTGATTTCGTTAATGGTTTTTGTTCGAAATTCATTTCTGCGTCTTCCAAAGAAGATTTAGAGGCACTTTCGGGTACTTCAAAAGAAAAAATAGGTTCTATATCATTCTCAATTCCCGAGCCTCCACTATTGCTAGGAAAGTCTACAGGGAAAGTTGCATTAAATGGATTTTGAGTTGATGTGGGTATCTCCATTCCGTTTAAATAAACAGATGCTACATAATTCGTCGCAACCGTTGGATCGCAATTAGAGAACATATCCACATATACATAATACGTTCCTGCATCTAGTTGCGCTTCTTCAGGATAGGTGATGTTTTCGTTATTAATACCATCAATATAACAAGCTGGATTAGAATCTAAATCTAATTCTCCACCATTGCTGCTGCCCATACTTCCGTAGTAAATGTGTTCGCCATCTGGCTCTATCAAGTGCAAATCTACATCCTTATCATTATCAAACGAAAGGCTTACTTGTAAAACACCCGTCCCAACACTAGTTACCATTAAGTTAGCAGTAACAGCTCGACTTACTTGATTGTTTTCATCCAAATAAGCCAATCTAACATCAAAACTTACCTCATCATTTAACTGATTGATTTTTAAAATAAAACTTTGGTTCAGACTAGAGCTACTTTCTGGAGTAAGTTCATAAAATCCTAATTCATCTACAGCTCCTATATAAATTCGCTCTGCAGGAGTAGTGGTTTGAATCGTCGCGTAAGAAGTTCCCCCAGGAATAACATTAGTATTCATGTTCATTATTTCTAAGCTAGCCTCTGAAGTAGCAGCAGGGAAATCTCTATTCTGCAAAATAGCATCTTGCACGTTAAACAAAGTGTCAACGGTAGCATCAACTTCACTTTTGGCGTCATCATCGTTGCTGCAAGCACTAAGCAAGCCTATAAATAAAAATAGAATTCCGAACTTTTGTAGTTTATGTGTCATAACTCAATAGATTATACTGTTAAATAATTACTAATTTATGAATTAAATTCTATTCTAAAAGATAAAATGTATAATGGGAGTATAAAATTGTATAACGAGTAATAAAATGTGTATAGTTTACAATTTATCTTTTTCGTTCACTTTGGCCTTATTGTATTCGTAATTCATCCTGCCAATATGCAGTACAGAAATATCTTGCGGACATTCAACTTGGCAAGCTTCGGTGTTAGTGCAATGACCAAAATCCAATTCTTCCATCTTATTAACCATTTTTAAAGTTCGAGAAGCACTTTCTTTTTTGCCTTGCGGAAGATTGGCAAAATGGGAAATTTTAGAAGCTGTAAAAAGTGCGGCGCTGGCATTTTTACAAGTGGCCACACAAGCGCCGCACCCAATACAAGCTGCAGCATCCATAGCATTTTCTGCTTCGTCATGAGTCACGAGAATACTATTTGCTTCTGGAGCTTGACCGGTATTGACCGAAATATATCCCCCAGCAGCGATAATCTCATCGAGTGCCGTTCGGTTTACTTTTAAATCGCGAATCACTGGAAAAGCTTTAGCCCTAAAGGGTTCTATATAAATCGTGTCGCCATCTTTAAAAGATCGCATATGCAACTGGCAAGTAGTCGTATTTTTTAAAGGACCGTGGGCAATCCCGTTTATCATCATTCCGCATTGTCCGCAAATTCCTTCCCTACAATCGTGGTCAAATTCTACCGGTAGTTCCCCGTTTTTTGCCAATTTCAAATTCAACATATCCAGCATTTCTAAAAAAGACATTTCGGGATTGACTTCCGTTAAGGTGTAATCTTCTAAACCGCCTTGGCTTGCTTGATTTTTCTGACGCCAAATTTTTAGGTGTATTTCCATCGCTAACTTATTTATAGTTTCTTTTGGTAGGAGTTACAAACTCAAACACCAGCGGTTCTTTATTTAAAATAGGCTGTGATGGAGTCTTGTTCCATTCCCAAGCAGCCGAATAACAGAAATCTTCATCATTTCGTTCGGCTTCCCCTTCTTGGGTTTGATACTCTTCTCTAAAATGCGCGCCGCAAGATTCTTCGCGGTGCAAGGCATCCAAACACATTAACTCGGCCAGTTCTAAATAATCTTTTACACGTCCCGCTTTTTCCAACTCGCTATTAATTTCATTTTCATTTCCAGGCACTAACAGATTATTCTTAAAATCTTCTCGTAAACGTTGAATACTATCAATGGCTTGCTCTAATCCGTTTTTAGATCGAGATAAGCCACAATAATCGTAAAGAATTTTTCCTAATTCACGGTGGTATTCTTCTGCCGTTTTATTTCCTTTCTTCTGAATAAAATCGTGTAGTTGCGCTTTTATTTCCTCTTCGGAAGTAATAAAGGCCGGATGATTCACATCGGTTTTTTCTACCTGAATTTCTTCGGATAAATAATTCTGCAACGTATAAGGCAGAATATAATAGCCGTCTACACAAGCTTGCAATAAAGAGTTTGCACCTAGCCGATTCGCACCATGATCAGAAAAATTTGCTTCGCCGATGGCAAATAAACCGGGAATGTTGGTTTGTAAATCATAATCTACCCAAAGTCCGCCCATCGAGAAATGAGCTGCAGGAGAGATTTTCATAGGTTCTTTATACGCATTCACGCCAGTAATTTTCTCATACATTTTAAAGAGATTTCCATAACGCTCGGCAATAATGGCTTTCCCGTGTTCTTTTAAGGCGTGTTTAAAATCTAAATACACTGCATTTTTTAAAGCCCCCACTCCCTTTCCTGCATCAATTTGTTCTTTGGCTGCTCGGGAAGCAATATCTCTAGGTGCAAGATTTCCGAAAGCAGGATATTTGCGCTCTAAGTAATAATCGCGTTCCTCTTCTGGAATTTCGTTAGGTTTTCTGATTTCGGCTTTATCTTTTGGCACCCAAATACGACCGTCATTCCGTAAAGATTCCGACATTAAGGTGAGTTTAGATTGACAAGTTCCGCTTTGCGGTAAACTGGTAGGATGAATTTGCGTCCAACTGGGATTGGCCATCCACGCTCCTTTTTTATGTGCTCTCCAAATGGCCGAAGCATTACAACCCATCGCCAGTGTAGAAAGATAATAGATTTTCCCAAATCCGCCGGTGGCTAAAACTACCGCATGCGCACCATGGCGTTCTAAAGTTCCTGTATCTAAATTTCTAGCAATAATTCCTTTGGCTTTTCCATCTATGGTAATTAATTCCAGCATTTCGTGTCTGGCAAATAATTTTACTTTACCGGTTTCTTTTTGACGCATAAGCGCCTGATAAGCTCCCAATAGCAATTGCTGACCCGTTTGTCCGCGTGAGTAAAATGTTCTAGAAACCTGTACGCCGCCAAAAGAACGATTTCGTAAGTAACCGCTGTATTCCCTACCAAAAGGGACGCCTTGCGCCACGGCTTGATCAATTAAATTCGCAGAACATTCTGCTAATCGATACGTATTTGCTTCCCGAGATCTAAAATCGCCTCCTTTTAAGGTGTCGTAAAACATGCGGTAGACGCTATCGCCATCATTTTTATAATTTTTCATGGCATTTACTCCGCCTTGAGCGGCAACAGAATGTGCACGTCGTGGAGAATCCTGAAAACAAAAGCTTTTTACGTTGTAGCCCATTTCGGCAAGGGATGATGCCGCCGAAGCTCCTGCCAACCCCGTTCCTACCACAATAATTTCTAATTTTTTGCGGTTGTTGGGGCTCACCAATTTGGCTTGGTTTTTATAATTACTCCATTTGTCTTTTAAATCGCCTTCGGGAATGTTGGCGTGTATTTCTCGAGCCATAATTTATGCGTTTAAATAAAGATAAAAAGGAATAATAAGGTAACCGAAAGTCATTGCTGCAGCGAAAAAAATTCCGAAGATTTTAATAATTTTACTGTAGTAAGGATGGTACAATCCTAAACTTCGATGCGCACTAAAAAAACCATGTAACAAGTGAAATCCTAAAGCCAAAATAGCGATGGCATAGATAATAACATACCATAATTCTTGAAAGGCACCCACAACCAAACTATATAAATCTCTATGACCGCTAGCATCAACTGGCATTTCGCCAAACTTATACGGAAACCAAAAGTCTTTAAAATGAATCACTAAAAAAGCGAAAACAATAGTTCCCAACAGCATCATTTGTCTAGAATACCAAGTACTGGCTCGGTTTCTTTTGTCTTTTGCATACGTTTTTCCCGCAACTTGCTTTGCTTTTATGCTAAGGTAAATTGCATCGAAGCTGTGTAAAATAATCGTGGCATACAAACCGTAAGAAATGATTTTCACCAATAGATTTCCCGATAAGAATGCACTGTAAGCATTGTACTGCAATTGCGCTTTTTCCTGCGGAAGCAATAATTGCAAATTTCCCAACAAATGAATGATTAGAAAAAAACACAAGAAAAGACCCGTGAGAGCCATTAGGTTTTTACGAGTAATCGCGTTTTTAACAAACCACACGTGCAGATATTTTTAAATTAACTTCTAAAATACACGTTTTATCAGGGTAAACCTAAGTGAGACGATATTTAGAATGGATTTAAAAATGGAATTTTATTTCTTAATGCTAAAAACGAAAACTTAACCTCAACTGAAAACTCACTATAAAGTATAATTTAGACTTAGTCCGCCATAAAAATTTCTGTCGTTTCCAGGATAGAAATAACGAGGTTCCTTCCCGCCAAAACCCACCGCATTGGGAAGAATACTAATAGCATAAGTTTCGTTGAGTAGATTATTAACGCCTAAGCTAAAATTCATTTCCATATTTGACAACAATTGCAGATTATAAGATGCTTTTAGGTTCAGCAATTGGTAGGAAGAACTATACAGCGAGTTTTCATCATTCAAAGGAATTTCAGAAATCCAAAGCATGTTGGTGTTTAATCCAAAATGCTTAAAAAGAACGGCATCTACTCCAAAATTAATTTTATGCTCTGGCACTCCAGTTAATTCATTACCGCTATAATCTTCTCCTTCATCCTTAAAATCATCAAAAGAATACGCATTTAATTCCGCGGAAGCGTAAGTTTGAAACTGGAGATTTTGATTGAAATTCCAGTTATATTTCAATAAAAATTCTAAGCCATTGTGATTGGTTTTACCTGCATTCTTCCCCACATATCGATCCTTTCCTACACGTTCGGCTACCAACAAATCCTTCACTTGAATGCTATACAAGGCAACTTCAGTATATACATTTTTTCCCCAAGAGCCCTTAAAACCGAGTTCGTAATTCCATCCTATTTCTGGTTTTAAGGTGTTGTTGATATTTCCTTGAGGCGTCAAAGTTTCATCAACCGTAGGAATGGAGAAGCCTTTGCTTATGTTTAGATAAAGATTCTTTTGCCTTGTGATTTCGTATAATGCAGCTATTCGGGGCGCCAAAATAGTTTTAAAATTTCCTTTACTCTTAGGAGTTGTTACTTCTTCCGTAAAGAGGTTGCTTAACGTATACTTAGTGGTATTGATATTGATTCCGCCCACAAACTTTAATTTTGATAAAGCTTGAATTTCAGCTTGTGCAAAAACATTGTAATAATTACGGTCTTGCTCTAAATTACTGATGATTTCTCCGCGCACACTTCCTTGATTAGGGAAATCTTCATATAAATTTTCAAAATTGCTACCCGTGTAGTTTTCTTGAAGCACTTCTGCTCCAATACTCGCTTTTATGGGAAGCTGAAACACCTGATTTTGATATGTAAACCGCGTTCTCGCTCCTAAATTATAGATTTTTTGCTTTAAAATATCAAAAGGTCTTGGTTCATAAGCATTTTTATAATTGGTAAAGAAACTGGTGGTTTGACCTAATTTTTCTGAAAATTGATACGCATAAGAAATCCCTAATAGTAAGCGGTCATAAGATTCATAACCCTTAGCAGATTTCCAAGTAAAAGCAGCTTGCCGCGGATTTTCCTTAAAAGCCGACAAACTAATAGAACTAGGAATATAAGCTTTTAAGCACGTAAAATTTCCCAAAATACTTAGTGTAGATTTTTCTGAAATTGAGATGCTGCTATTGAGATGAAACGACTGTCTATCATAATCTGAATTTTCCCGATACCCTTCTTGCTTTAAGTGATTGTAGCTCGCAAAAACCGAAGCATTTTTTTTGGAATATCCTAAGCTTGCCGTTTGCTTTTGCAATCCATAACTCCCAAAAACACTAGAAATTTTGGTAAAAGATTGCTCTTCTTCAGGCGCAAAAGGCATCACTTGAATCACTCCGCCCAAACCAGAACCATACAAACTGGAGTTGGGCCCTTTAATAATTTCTACACGGTCTACCACGTCCAAATCAATATCGTTGATTACCGTTTCTCCGTCACCTGTGCTCAAAGGAATTTCGTTAAAATATGCTTTTACACGATTGGTACCATATTGTGCTCGAGAACCAATACCTCTAATGCTAATTCTATTGGTATTTAAAGCGCCCGCTTGTGTATAAACACCAGGGATTCTATTAAAACTTTCGGTGAGGAGATTGGCGGTTCCTCGGTTGAGATCAGGTTGCTCCAAGAGGTTTACCGCAGCCGGGGTTTTGGTAAGTTCTCCTTGCCAACTAGGCGCTTTCAAAATAACCTGATCTAAGAGCGTACTGTCTTGCAGTTTTTGTGCTTGAATACTCCAGTTTGAACAAACAACGAAAACAAATCCGTAAAGGAAAAATGGTGCTTTCAAAAAATAGGGGTTTTTAGACGAGGGGGTGGAATAATAGTTTTGAAATCACAACCTATTTATCTGCTGAAACGCGCCAAATAATTCCCGAATCATCATCGGCTACCAATAAATCTCCTTGCGGAGTTTGAGTTACCCCAACAGGTCTTCCTTTTACTTCTGCAGCTTCTCTATCGGCAATAAAACCGGTAAGAAAATCTTGTGGCTTTTGTGGTTTTCCACTGGCATCAAATGGGATAAACACCACTTTATATCCACTCAATACCGAACGGTTCCAAGAACCATGCTGACCTACAAACGCGCCGTTTTTATATTTGGCAGGAAAACTTTCTCCTCTATAAAAGGTAAACCCAATAGAAGCCGTATGCGCGCCAAGTGGAACATCTGGAACTATTGTTTTTTCTACCATCTCTGGATGCGGATCTTCTGCCCAACGCGGATCCCTAATTTGTCCGTAATACGCATACGGCCATCCGTAAAAACCACCTTTTTTTACACTTGTCGCATAATCTGGCACTATATTATCGCCTAAGTTGTCACGTTCATTTACTGCTGCCCAAAGTTCTCCTGTCACAGGATTCCAATCGATACCAATAGGATTTCTAATTCCTGAAGCATAGACTTTCTCGCCAGAACCATCTGGATTAATTTCTAAAATTCTTGCTCGTCGTTCTTCCTTATCCATTCCGTATTCGCCCACATTACTTGCAGAACCCACAGTAATGTAAAACTTGTTTTTCTCTTTATTGGTAATAAGATTACGCGTCCAATGGTGATTGTAACCTCCCGCAGGAAGCTCCAGTATGGTTTCTCCTTCTCCTTTTAACTGATTTGCTCCTTCTTGATAAGGAAATTTTACCACGCCATCTACATTGGCCACATAAAAATGCCCTTCATGAATCAACATCCCAAATGGCTGATTAAGGTTTTCTTTAAAAATATGTTTTTCATCTTGAGAACCATCTTTATTGGTATCTCTAAACAAGAGAATCTTATTAGCACTGCTTTTAGCATCATCAGACTCTGCTACAAAAATATCTCCATTAGCTCCTATATAAATCCATCGCGGGTGTTCTAAATCTTCAGCAAATCGTGTTACGATAAAACCTTGGGGAGCGGTAGGTATTTCTCCTTCTTGCCAGCCTACATTTTTAGAAACTTTAGCTACTGCTTCAGTTGCAAAAGGAGGTTCTAGAGTGAGTTCGCCAATAGCAGTTTGCACGGTAGTCGCAGTACTGTCTTGAGCGATTTCTTCTTTTTTGTCTTCAGAAATTTTGGTTTTGTTTTTACAACTATACGTAAAAATAGCAGCTATAATTAAGCTACTAAAAAAGATTTTTGCTTTCATGTGATGGATTTTGTTACTAAAATAACGGAAAAATGATGATTTATAGCTATTTATATGAAGAATCTAATGCTAAATAGCTAAAAGTAGCTCACGTGACTCTCCTTAGCCTCCACTTGTAATCTTACTTTTCTTCCCAAAATTAAAGCTTGATTGTCTTCTATATGCCCCGCAGGAAAATTAAAAGCTACCGGAAAGTCATATTCGCCTGCCGTTTCGGCAATAATCTCCTTTGCGGTTTTCCCGAAAGGAATGGCGTTATCATTCATGTCATTCAATCCGCCAATAATCAATCCACTGATTTGATCAAACCAGCCGTTACGTTTCAGGTTTTGCATCATTCGGTCGATATGATAAAGGTATTCATCTAAATCTTCTAGAAACAAAATTTTTCCTTTCAGATCTAAATCTGATTCACTTCCGATAAGGGAAAATAAAACCGACAAATTTCCGCCTACGAGTTCTCCCTCGGCCTCGCCCTTTTGATTAAGTACGTGAGCATTCATCTTATAAGCTATATCTTCACCAAAAAGCGTTTTTTTAAGAAAATTTCTTACTTCTTGCGATTTTTGGTCAATACCTAAAGCAATTGGACCGTGAATAGACGCCACGCCTTTTTTATGCACTTGGCTATGTAACGCAGTAACGTCACTATAACCAATAATCCACTTTGGATTCTTCTTAAAAGCTGTAAAATCTAATGTATCTAAAATACGCACCGTCCCATAACCACCTTTGGCACACCAAATCGCTTTGATATTGGGATTGTCCAGTTGTTGTTGCAAATCCTCCGCTCGCTCTTCATCGTTCCCCGCAAATTGATTTTCTTGCAACCCAATACTTGAGCCAATTACAGGAGTTAAACCCCAAGATTTTAGAAGAGAAATTGCGGGTTGCAATTCTTCTAGAGTTACTTTTCTTGCTGTGGCGACGATGGCAATTTGGTCGTGTTTGGTGAGTTTTGCTGGTATTTTCATAAACATAGATTTCAGAAAGTGAAAGATAAAAAAATCCCTCCTCTAAACTAAAGGAAGGATTATAAACTTATGCAAGTTTTAAATTACTTTCTAGAGAACGCTCTAGTCTTGGTTGAAGTAGTCCCTTTTCCCTCAAAAGTATCAACAATTTTGGTTAAACTTCCTCTGTAAGCTCCACTAAAACTCTGTCCGTTTTCCATCATTCCTTCAAATTTTAAATTGTAGGTGTTTCCATTATCCAATACTTCAAAAGAACCGCCAGTAATTTCGTAGTAAGTAGGTTCACTTTCGCCTATAGTAGCATCAATAATAATGTCTCCATATTCAAATGTATTTGCCTCACCCGAAGTGCTAAAATTATAAACACCTTCTTCCAAATTATTTTCATTGGCAGTAAAAAGTTCAAAATAAATACCACTAAAAATTTCATCTTGGGGTAATACCTCTCCAGCAATTGTAGTTAATTTTGACGTTGTTAGCAATACATCAAAATTATAGACACCCGTAGAAAAAGATCCATAATCTTCTATTACTCCCGCTTTTAATGTGTATTCACTATCCCCAACTTTCAAGAAGTTAGAAGAGGAAGAACTGTCATTATCATCATCTTTATTGCAAGAGATAATGCTTAAGCTTACAAAAGCTAGTACTAAAAAAATTTTTACTTTTTTCATTTTTTAAATTAGTTAGAAATTTATTTGGCGGCTAATATAATGTTAATTTTTTAACATAATAAGTATTCTATTCTATTTTTTTCTAATTATATATTAGTTTGTTAGCATCAATTTTTTAGTAAGCTTTTTCTTTTTTCATGTCCTTTTCCTGAATCATTGGAAAAATTAATCCTCATAACGTATCAACTTTCCTTTGTAATAACCATTAAATTCAATGCTATCATTTACAGTACCCGCAAAAGATAATTGATAAATCCCTCTTTGTTCTAAAGCCTCGAGCGCACAACTTGAAATCTCATAATCAACAGAAGATGATGTAATTTCATTAGAAGTACTTAAAGTTGAAGAATTAAAAGTATTGGCATTTTCTGTAAAGTTATACTGGTAATTCCCATTATTTAGCTTTTGATTATCTGAGGAAAATATGTCAAATTTAGCTCTAATATCCTTAGTTAAGGTATCGGAAGGATCATTTATATTTGAAACAAGATAGAATCCATCTAGAGATTCATAAGTACTTAGACTAACACTAAATTTATAAACTCCACTTCCTTGCTCGGTTTCCCCATATTCAAACAAATCTCCAGAAGTTAACACATATTCTTTGTTATCGACAATTATATAACCTGTGGCTTCCGAGGAGTTATCATCGTCTTTACTACAAGAAATAATAACGACGCTGGCAAAAATAAATAGTAAAATGTTTTTTAAACATTTCATGCATAGAGGGTTTTAATTAATAGTGACGAATGTAAATAAAAAACAATTGCTTTTAAAAAAATATCCATACGCTACCAATTCATTTAAAACATAGCTTTCCTTATCTTTGCATCCTATTAAAAATCAGAAAAAATGAGCTCACCCAAAAGATATACCATTACCGCCGCTTTACCTTACACCAACGGACCCATACATATTGGGCACTTGGCTGGAGTTTACGTTCCTGCCGATATTTACTCTCGTTATTTAAAAATGCGCGGAGAAGATGTGGTTTTTGTATGTGGTAGTGATGAACACGGGGTGCCCATTACCATAAAAGCCAAAAAAGAAGGCATTAGTCCGCAAGATGTTGTCGATAAATATGATGCTATTATTCGTAAATCTTTTCAAGATTTTGGAATCGAATTCGATAATTATTCTAGAACTTCAGGTAAAACACATCATGAAACAGCTTCTGCCTTTTTTAAGAAATTGTATGAAGATGGCAAGTTTATAGAAGAAGTAACCGAGCAGCTCTATGATGAGGAAGCCAAGCAGTTTTTAGCCGATCGTTTTGTGGTGGGTACCTGCCCAAAATGTGGCTATGAAGAAAGTTATGGAGATCAATGTGAGAAATGTGGAACTTCTCATAATGCTACAGATTTGATAAATCCAAAATCGGCAATTACAGGAAATGTACCTACCTTAAAAGAAACGAGACACTGGTTTTTGCCCTTAGATCAATATGAACCTTGGTTAAAAGAATGGATTCTAGACAGTCACAAAAAGGATTGGAGATCTAATGTGTACGGTCAGTGTAAATCTTGGATTGATGATGGTTTGCGCCCGCGTGCTGTAACTCGGGATTTAGATTGGGGAATTCCTGTTCCTGTAGAAGGCGGAGAAGGGAAAGTGCTTTATGTATGGTTTGATGCGCCTATTGGTTATATTTCTGCTACCAAAGAATGGGCAGAACAAAATAATAAGGATTGGGAGCCTTATTGGAAAGACGAAGACACTAAACTGGTGCATTTTATTGGGAAAGACAATATTGTTTTTCACTGTATCATTTTTCCCACGATGTTAAAAGCCGAAGGAAGTTATATTTTACCCGATAATGTGCCTGCCAATGAATTTTTAAATCTCGAAGGCAACAAGCTTTCTACTTCAAAAAATTGGGCGGTTTGGTTGCACGAATATTTAGAAGATTTTCCAGGCAAAGAAGATGTATTGCGCTATGTGTTAACCGCCAATGCACCTGAAACTAAAGACAATGATTTTACTTGGAAAGATTATCAACAACGTAACAATAGCGAGTTGGTGGCCATTTTTGGAAATTTCATTAACCGTGTGGCGGTGTTAACTCATAAATATTATGAGGGTAAAGTTCCCGCTGCTGCGGAATTAAAAGAAATAGACGAGCAAACTTTGGCCGAATTAAAAGCTTATCCTGCTGTCATTGCAAGTTCCATAGAAAAATACCGCTTTAGAGAAGCTCAAACCGAAATGATGAATTTGGCTAGATTAGGAAACAAATACCTAGCCGATGAAGAGCCTTGGAAAACCATTAAAACCGATGAAGAACGCACGCAAACGGTGATGTATGTAGCGCTTCAAATTGCTGCAGCTTTAGCCACTCTATGTAAGCCTTTCTTGCCTTTTACTTCTACCAAGCTAAATAAAATGTTAGCTCTAGAAGATGCAAATTTTGATTGGAATGCTATTTCTTCCGCGAAAGCTTTATTAAAAGAAGGACATCAAATCAATGAAGCTGAATTGCTTTTTAGCAAAGTAGAAGATGAAGAAATACAAAAACAATTAGACAAATTGGAAGCGACCAAAAAAGCAAATATTGCTGAAGATAAAACCGCAGAGCCTCAAAAAGAAACCGCTACTTTTGAAGATTTTACCAAATTAGACTTGCGCGTAGGAACCATTGTGGAAGCCGAAAAAATGCCTAAAACCAAGAAGTTGTTGATACTTAAAGTAGACACAGGCATTGATACGCGAACCATTGTTTCTGGCATCGCAGAGAGCTTTAAGCCCGAAGATGTTGTAGGGAAAAAAGTGACCGTTTTGGTGAATTTAGCACCCAGAAAATTACGAGGTACTATGAGCGAGGGGATGATTTTGATGACCGAAAATGCTGATGGTAAATTGGTATTCGTGAATCCTGATGAAGAAAAAATGAATAATGGAACGGTAATTTCTTAAATTAGGTTCATAACCAACAGTGTGTAAAACATTTTTTTTGAATTTTTTTTGGAAAGTTCTATTACTGTTAAATTTAGAATATTAGCATGATAATAGAGATAATTTTTAATCTTATAAATGCTTTTGGCATATCGAAAATTTATCGTAAAATTTGAAACGAAATTCCGTGAAATTTTAGGCTGTTTGAGCCAAACGAATTTTCAAGTTTATACTAAAAATTCTTGGCGAGTTCCTAAAATTTAGGGATTGAATGAAAAATTTAGATAAAGATTCGTCAGCCTAGACTTTTTTGTTTCTTTTTTTGGCAATGAAAAAAAGAAAAAATCTATATTAGAAATCTAATGCAACTAATTTGGTTTTATCTTAATTGGTACAGCGTTGGTTTGTAACCAATTTATAATCCGACTACAGTAGATTAACTTATAGTCGGTTTTACACAGGTACACCCCCTTTTCCCTTATTTTGAATACGCTCAGTACATGCTTTTTTAGAGGGAAAAGGGAATACGGAATTAAATATTTGTTTTTTCTTTAAATCTATTTATACAACTAACCATGCTTAAAATTGCTTTTCATCCTTCTTATATCCATCCGTTGCCTGAGCGGCATCGTTTTCCTATGGAAAAATATGAATTGCTACCTCAGCAATTACTCTATGAAGGCACTTGTGAAGCAGAGAATTTTTTTGAACCCAAAATTTTAAACGATAAATATTACCTAGCCGTTCATGACGCCGAATATTTTTATGATTTTATCAATTTAAAATTAGGTCAGAAAGAAATACGAAGAACGGGGTTTCCGCTTTCGCGGAGTTTAGTACATAGAGAACTGTTAATTGCTGGTGGCACTTTACAAGCTGCAAAATATGCGATAGAATATGGTGTAGGAATGAACATCGCAGGAGGCACGCATCACGCTTATACCAATAGAGGCGAAGGTTTTTGCATGCTTAACGATCAAGCCATTGCTGCAAAATATTTGCTTCAAAAAGGTTTGGCGAAACAAATTTTAATAATTGATTTAGACGTGCATCAAGGTAATGGAACGGCAGAAGTTTTTAAAGATGATCCTTCAGTATTTACGTTTTCTATGCACGGCGCAAAAAACTATCCATTTAAAAAAGAAGAATCTGATTTGGATATTGGTTTGCCCAACGAAACCGAAGATGAAGTTTATCTAGAAAAACTTAAAGCTACTTTACCTAATTTATTGGATTTAGTACAACCAGATTTTGTCTTTTACTTAAGCGGCGTAGATGTATTGGCAACCGATAAATTGGGAAAATTAAATTTAACCATAGAGGGTTGTAAAGAACGAGACAGGTTTGTACTGCAAACTCTAAAAGATGCTAATCTACCTGTAGAGATAAGCATGGGTGGTGGTTATTCCGAAGAAATAAAATTTATTATCGAAGCGCACGCCAATACTTATCGTCTAGTACAAAAAATTTGGTTTTAGGCATTCCAATTATGACCTTGTAATTCTAGAACGGCTTTCAAAATATCTTTTTGGCTTATAAGACCTACTAATTTTCCATCTTCACAAACGGGAAACCTTCTTATTTTTAAACTTAGAAATTTATTGGCCATATCAAACAAGTGCATATCTGGCGATACCGTCTCAACGTTTTTTACCATATATTTTTCCACGTTCATATCATCCATGGGTTGGTTGTAGTAACGCGATTCTGATACTTGTTTTATGCAATCCCCTTCAGAAATAATTCCAATTACTTCATTGTGTTCATTTACTACTGGACCACCAGAAATTTGATACTTCAATAAGGTCTCCATGACTTCTAACACGCTTTGACCTTTTGTAAATTTGTACATATTTACCATCATAAAATCTCTGACTGTAATGTTTTCTGAAGCCTTTGGCTCTATTGCAGATTTAGCCTTAAAATTCTTGATTCCCATAATTTATTCGTTTTCAATTACTTAAATATAGAGAAATTAGCTGGATAATAAAAATGAAAAAAATCAATAAAAAAAACGCCCCAAATAAATTGGAGCGTTCTATACTTTTTAAGGTATTACCGTATTGACATTAAGAAACGATAAAAGTTCCTGCGATATCAAGTACTTCTTGCATTGTTAAAGGTTCATCAAAAGCTTCTGTTAACGCATCATCACCTCCAAGAGAGCCAAATGCACCAGTAAGCTCTACGCCGCCTTGCATTGTATTTTGCTCTCCAGCATAAATAGCACTGAATGCAGGAGGTAAAGTATTTTCATTTTTGGTAATTAAACCTTTTTCTCCTCTCATTCTTCTTACTTGTGAAGCGTGGCGTGCTTCTACAGAGTGAACTTGAAGTGCATAGGTTAGCAAAGTATTGTCATTAGCTAATGCTCCAGCTTGACCTTTAAAAGCTCTAACTCCCGTATCTTCAAAACCTTGAGCTAACGCCATAAAGGTTTCATAATTAGAAAAAGTATCTAAGTTTAATCCTCCTGGTGCTCCTGTAAAATCAAATGTTGGCTCTGGAACTGCATCATCTCCCAATGCTGCTGCAAAGAAAGATACGTGAGAACTCTCGTGATCTAATATAGTTTGGAAAACGGTTCTATCTTCTTCTGGGATTAGTCCATTGGTATCCATTCCCATTTGGTAGAAGTTACGTTCTAAATATTCTAAGGTTAAAGCAAACTGCAATACCTCGGTAGGAGTTGCCATAAATGCTGCTGAAGCCATAGAGCTGGTGGCAGCTTTAGCTGAATTGCTTTTTGCAGCCATAGCAAAAGGAATAGAAGCTAACGCGGCATTTTTCCCTATACCTTTTAATCTTTCTAAAGAATCTCTTCTAGAACCTTTGGTACTTAAAGCTTCTTTATCTGAAAGTGTATCTAAAAATTTTATTAAATTCATAATTTTGTGTTTTAAGTTGATAAATTAATTACGATGTAGGCAAATTATTTGCGGTAAACGGAGTGGTTATAAAGCCCAAATTGCTCACAGCTGCAAGAATATCTGCTGGTAAGGTAGCTTTATCATAGGCTTTACCTGTTCCGCCCAGGTTTACTAGGATATCATCTCCTGCAAAATCCATAGAACCTGGATTTACTAGATCGCGAAAAGCAGACGCATGTCTAGCTTCTACAGAAACGATTTTACCAGCTAAGCCCAAATAAGCTTTACCAGCATCATCACTTACATTAATTAATTGCCCTGCACCATTATAAGCTGCAACACCTGTATCTTCTAAAGCTACAGACGTAGCCAAAACAACACTTCTACTATTAAAATCTACAGATGAAAAATCAAAAGTCAATTCTGGTAAAACTTGATCTGCCGAGGCTACGCTGCTAATTGCTGTTTTAAAAAACTCTCTGTGAATGGCCTCGTGATAATATACATCATCTAAAAGTTGACGTTCAGCACCGCTTGTTGCTTCATAATACATTCCTTGTCTAACCTTAGCGTAAAAAGCAGCTTCTAATTGTTCTAAGGCGTAGGCGTAATTTAATATTCCTAGATTTCCGCTTCCTAGATCAAATACGTTAGGATTTGGATTAGGATTCGGATCTGGATTTTCTGGCGTAAAGTCATCATCATTGCTGCATGCCATCATTAAACTGGCTCCTGCAAAGGCAAGACCGCTCACTTTTAGAAATCTTCTACGATTGTTATTTACCGCAATTTCTTTAGTTCTTTTGTTTTTCATCTTTAAGTAAGTTTGGTTATTTAAAAAACTTACGTAAAAAATGAGGCTTTGGTTTTTTAAAAGTTTATTTATTTTGTTTTAATATCCGTTTTCTCTATTAAAATATGTTAAAAGCATGGCAGTTTACTGAGAAAAATATTTTTTTAAGGAGATATTTAAAAGTGCTAATTATGAAAATTATTAAAAGACTAAATAGTCATTTAGGTCTAAGTTTAAGTCTCTATCTACTCGTAGGCGCTTCTGCAGAAATTTATTTGTTTTAAGATTGTAAAACCTAAGATTTGGATTCGAAAAATTTTTCTAGATGCTCACTACAAACAATCTACCCAAAAGGTGTAAATGATTACTTACACCTAGGGTAGATTACATAAAGGGCATTTATACTAAGATGATTGCAGTGTTGACTTCTTATTGTTTGCTGCCCAACATTAATAATTCTTGGCAAACCACCTCTGTCACATATCTTTTTTCGCCCGTTTTGGTTTCGTAACTTCTAGAAGTAAGCTTACCTTCTAGGGCTACTTCATTTCCTTTGGTTAGAAAATTTTCTGTGATTTCGGCTACTTTTCCCCAAGCAACAATGTTATGCCATTGGGTATCTGTAATTTTTTCTCCTTTTGCATTTTTATACGTCTCATTAGTTGCGATAGAGAATTTCGCTAATTTTTTACCGCTATCTAAAGCAATAATTTCTGGGTCGTTTCCTAAGTTTCCAATTAACTGTACTTTGTTTTTTAAAGAATTCATAATGATAAGATTTAAGATGTTGATTTTCATTCGTTCATTTCAACAGGACAAAGATGAGAAGGCACTCTAGTTTTATTCGGCTGATAAATAGTTGCTTACGTTTAATTTCGTTTGCAAACGTTTGTAGTCGTTTAAAAATGTTTTTATTGTCTCAAGAATTTAATAACTTTAGCCTATGGAAAAATTACGCGTAACTCTACTACAAACCGAAATCCTTTGGGAATCTATAGATGAAAATCTCCTTCGCTATACCGAAAAAATAAAAGACATTCAAAACACCGATCTCATCATTTTGCCCGAAATGTTTAGTACCGGCTTTACCATGGAGCCTAGTCCTGTAGCCGAAAAAGAATCTGGAAAAGCAGTGCAATGGATGATCAAAATGGCGACTTCCAAAGAAATAGCGCTCACTGGAAGTTTAGTTATTGAAGAAAATGGAAACTACTACAACCGACTTTTCTTTATTTTTCCCGATGGTAATTATACAACCTACGATAAAAAACATTTGTTCTCTTTAGCTAAGGAACACGCAAACTATTCCGCGGGAAGCGAAAAAATAAGTATTGATTATAAAGGCTTTAAAATTTGTCCGCTTATTTGCTACGACCTGCGTTTTCCTGTTTGGGCAAGAAATGTAGAAGAGTATGACGTGCTCATCTTTGTCGCCAATTGGCCAGACAAAAGAGTAAAAGCTTGGGACGCTTTACTAAAAGCGCGTTCTATAGAAAATATGTGTTACACCATTGGCGTAAATCGTGTTGGAACCGATGGAAATGATATTTTTTATAGCGGACATTCGGCAGTTTATGATGTTCTGGGTGATAAAATATCTGCTCAGTTCCTAGAAACCGAATGTATAAAAACCATAACTTTAGATAAAAAATCTATGGTAGAAGCCAGAAATAATCTAGGTTTTTTACGAGATCGAGATGAGTTTAGTTTAAAATAAAATTCTCATTAATATCCCAATTGGCTCGCATATCTACGGTTTTAGGAAAGTAGATAAGCGTTTCGGGTTTGGTTTGCTTCAGGTAATTACCAGAATCCCATTTTCCGTTTTTATTTTTATCATAAATCAATCTTAGTCTATATTTTCCAGGTTTTATAAATTCAAAATAAAACGAATTGCCATCTTCGGCTTCATGAATCTTTTTTTCTATTACTACTCCTTTAGAATCTACCAACTCTACGATAATAGGATAAGTTTTTACATTAGAGACATTTAAGGTTAAGGTTCCCAAATCTGCAATTGCAGGGGTTTTTACTCTAAAGTTTAAAGTATCATTTGCTACATCATAAAAATCCGTAAAGGCATTTGGAAGCATTTGAATAGTATAGGTTTGCTTTTCTTCTTTCTCAAAATCCAGCATTAATTTATTTTCAAATGCCAACATACGTGATCTAAAATTCACTGCGGCAGAATCTTGGTTAAGAATACGTATTTTACTGCTGTCTACTTTCTTTATAGGAAGATTCATATAAATACCAAAGTCTTCTTTAAGGCCGAGCTTATTGCTATTCAACTTTTTAATTTCTAAACTATCTTTAAACAATTCTTTTATTCTCGTAATAACAGTATCTCTATAATTGTTTTGGGATACGCTAACTATTAAACTGTCTTTTTCTATTACAGGTTGGTACCATAAATGCAAGCTGTCTTTATCAAAATCTTTAAGGATTGTAGTGGTAAATTGGGTAGGATTGGGCTCTATAATTTCAATTTGAATACTGTCATTCAGCTCTCCTTCATACCCATAAACCACTCTATTTGCTCCCATTTGTTTTGTTTTGCTTACGCGGAAGTCTTTCTGCTCCATAAATAGGCTAAACGCCAAATTTCTATTAGTAGGTAAACTAAGCGTATCTTCTAGAAAATCTATTTTATCTTCGGAAGGATTGAAGAGATAATTAGAATTTTTATCTTTTAAAGCAACAACCTTATAATTGCCCGCTTTCATATTTTCAATCTGAAACGTGTTGGTAGAATCCTGCGTATACCCTATATAAGTTGGCGGAGTTTGGTACACCAAAGAATCTGAATATTCGTCATCTATTTCATATAACAACACAGAAATAAATTCATCGGTTTCTGCTTCAAAAGCATCTTTAACTCTCCCTGAAACCTGTAAAGAATCTATATAACTCCCAGTAGAAAACACATATTTAAAAAACGGCAATGGGTTTTCTTCGTTGTTATCTATGATGCTGTTACCAAAGTTAATGGTGTAGGTGGTATTTTGCTTTAAAGAATCGCCCAATTTAATAGTCACGTATTTTTTCGGACTTCCTTGCGGAGAAATTATAGGTCTGGGATCTATGGGAGGCGAAATAATGATTTGACGCTGCGCGTCTTTCAGCTTTATATACTCATCAAAATAAATTCTAACTTCCTCTTTATCGAAGTTGGTGCTAAAATTCTCTGGAGATGATCTTATAAATGTAGGAGGAATAGTATCTAAATCACCACCTGTAGGCATACCTCTTTTGGCACAATTAAAAAATGCAGAGCATACCAAAAGGCAAATCAGAAAATATAAAAGACGCTGTATTTGCATAACACCAAATTTTAAGCAAAGAAACGATTATTTTTCTAAAGTTTAGTTTTGTCAGTAATCCTGTCTGGGTAAAACTTTAAGGAGAGCCTAAGTATTCGTGATGAAGTTGAAAAATCTAGCATTTATTCAATTACAGCTAGCTTTTTACACTGTCAAAAAATTAATGATTTTGAAGTTAAGTACAATTTAAATTTTAAGTTGCTATTTTCTAGATAGTTGAAATTAAGTCTAACTTTTATTATCTAAAAGCGAAGCGGCCTAGCATCTTAATCGAGAACGATTAGTTTACATAGTAATCGCCATCGTCGCAATGCTTAGTTTCGTATTTGGAGCTTGTAATACTATTTGAGCGCAAGTTTCTAAAGTTGTTCCTGTTGTAATGATATCGTCTACCAAAAGAATATGCTTGTTAGCGATTAAAGCTTCATTTTGAAGTTTAAATAAATCGTGTTTCATTTCGGCGCGGGCACTTCTATTTTTAAACACTTGAGTGGCTGAAGGCGTTTCTTTTATTAAAACTTTATCAGAATAAGAACAATCCAAATGCTTCGCCAAATTCACGCCAAAACCAGCCACTTGGTTATAGCCTCTTTTTCTCATTTTCTTAGCGTGTAGAGGAACAGGTATCACCACATCTATATCTTTTGTCCAAACGAGCGTTTTTAATTCTTCTCCTAACCAATCTCCCAAAACGGAACTAATTTCTTCTTTTCCTTTATATTTTAGCTGATGCAACAATTGTTGTGTCATATTTTTTTTGTGAAAGACAAAAAGAGAGGTTATGTTTACCAAAGGAATTCTACCATAAAATACTTTTTTCGCCGTATTTTCGTTTTGGTAGTGAAAGTTGGTCGTAGGAAGCTGATACCTGCAATACAGGCATATAGATTTTTCCTCTACCAGCAGCGCTGTTCCGCAGCAAATACAAGTTTTAGGAAAAACAAATTCTAAAAAATCACTAAAGAGATTCAATTAAATTGATTTTTAATGACTTCAATTTAATCAAAAAAGGATTAAGTATCTGTGTATGAGTGAAAAAAAAGACAATCGTGTACTTAAAATCTTAATTGGGGCACTCAGCTTATTATTATTAATTTCTATAGTCTACACCTTCAGTTTCTATCAAGAGAATGAGGAAAATGTCGAAATCATTTCCAAAGAAAAGAAACGCTTAAAAAGTGATTTGGATCAACTTCAGAAAAGATATGAAGGCATTGTAATTGATAATTCTTCTTTAAAGAAAGAGCTTACCAAAGAAAAGAAACGCATTTCTAGACTGTTAAACTCTCTAGACAGTTCTAAAATGACCAATGCCCAATTGCAACGTTATAAAATTGAAGCTGAACTTCTTAGGAGACAACGAAAAAAGTTACTAAAAGTAGTAGATAGTTTTTCACAAAAAAATGAAGAGCTTCAGGAAGTAATCGATAGCACATCTAGCGTACTACAACTCAATCAGCAAAAAACTGATTCGCTCCATTTTCAGAAAAAAATCTTAGAAAATCAGGTAGAAGAGGCTTCTTTTCTTCAATTAAGTGATTTAAAAGCAGAAGGGATTTACATCAAAAATAAAGATGAACTTCACACGACTCACAAAGCAAACAAAACCAACCAATTGCGCATTTGTTTTAGTTTACTAGAAAATACCTTAACTCAAAATGGTTACAGGCAGGTGTTTATTCAGGTTATTAATCCTAAAAACAAACTTTTAGGTTCTCAAGAGCTCATTTCTTTTGGAGATAAGCGCTTAAATTATAGCGCTCTAAACACGATTAATTATCAGAATAAAAAACTGGAAAGCTGTATTCTCTTTGAGGTGGCTCCAAAAAATATGCTTCAAGGGCGTTATATTGTGAATGTATTCGACGGAGCACATCGCATGAAAACCAGCACTTTCTTCTTAAAATAAAAAACTTAGAGCCTAAACCTAAATTTAAGTCCGTTTAATTATTATTTTTGCGCTATGGCAAAACAACAAGACACTTTTAAGCAAGTAATTTCCCATGCCAAAGAGTATGGGTACATTTTTTCGTCTAGCGAAATTTACGATGGATTAAGCGCAGTTTATGACTATGGTCAAAACGGAGCCGAACTCAAGAAAAACATCAAAGACTATTGGTGGAAAAGCATGGTGCAACTCAACCAAAACATTGTAGGTTTAGATGCGGCCATTTTAATGCACCCCAAAACGTGGAAAGCTTCTGGGCACGTAGATGCCTTTAACGATCCGCTTATTGATAATAAAGATTCTAAAAAGAGATATAGAGCCGATGTTTTGGTAGAAGATTATGCCGAAAAAATCAATCAAAAAGCTCAAAAAGAAATCAATAAAGCCAAAAAGAGGTTTGGTGATGACTTTAACGAAGAGGAATTTGTAACCACCAACCCTAGAGTGCTTCGTTACCGCGAAGAGCAGAAAAGCATATTAGAGCGTTTGGCAAAATCCTTAACGGAAGAAAATCTTGCCGATGTAAAAGCGCTTATTGAAGAATTAGAGATTGCCTGCCCAGATACTGGTTCTAAAAATTGGACCGATGTGAAGCAGTTTAATTTGATGTTTGGCACCAAACTAGGCGCTTCGGCAGATTCTGCTACAGATTTATATTTGCGACCAGAAACCGCTCAAGGAATCTTTGTGAATTTTGCTAATGTGCAAAAGACCGGAAGAATGAAAATTCCCTTCGGAATCGCACAAATAGGAAAAGCCTTTAGAAATGAAATTGTAGCGAGGCAGTTTATTTTTCGTCAGCGTGAATTTGAACAAATGGAAATGCAATTTTTTGTGCGTCCAGGCGAAGAGCTTAAATGGTTTGAACATTGGAAGGAAACGCGTCAAAATTGGCATGCTTCTTTAGGTTTGGGAGAAGAAAATTACCGTTTTCACGACCACGAAAAAATGGCGCATTATGCTAATGCTGCGACAGATATTGAATTTGACTTTCCTTTCGGATTTAAAGAATTGGAAGGAATACATTCTAGAACCGATTTCGATTTAAAAGCCCACGAAGAACTTTCTGGAAAGAAATTACAGTTTTTTGACCCAGAACTCAACAAAAACTATGTTCCTTACGTGATTGAAACTTCGATTGGTTTAGACCGTATGTTTTTGGCTGTTTTCTCTAGCGCGTTACGCGAAGAAACGTTAGAAGACGGTTCTACGAGAACGCTTTTAAAATTACCTTCTATTTTGGCACCGATAAAAGCGGCTGTTTTTCCGTTAGTGAAAAAAGACGGTTTGCCCGAAATTGCCCAAGAAATTATTGACGAGTTGCAATGGGATTTCAACGTGATTTATGATGAAAAAGATGCGGTAGGAAGACGTTACCGTCGTCAAGATGCCAACGGAACGCCGTTTTGCATTACCGTAGACCACGATACCAAAGAAGATAACCAAGTAACCATTCGTCATCGCGATACGATGGAACAAAAACGAGTGCCCATTTCAGAATTAAAAGAAATTATAGCACAAGAAGTAAGCTTTAAAAATTGGATGCAGAAGAGGTAGGTTTTAGATCATTGTTGTTCGATAAAGACTCAAGACCTGCCCGTATCGAAAGGATACGTTCGGGCGGGTCGCTATGCTTTTTGAACCAAGAATCAGGACTTCATTGTAACTAATTGATAAACAGCAATAGTTTTGAGTGAAATTTTTTCTCACTTTTAATGAATCAATTTAAAAAATAAGGTCTTCATTTTAAGATTTTTCACAATCTTCTGTCTTAAAAAATCAAGCAGTTTTACCTAAAAGGTAATAGGACAATAACGACTTTAATTATAGAAACACAAAACCCGCTTAGAAATAGGCGGGTTTTTAATTTAGGTTTTGTAATCTTTATTTTTTAATAAACCTTTTATTTACTGTCCCAAGATGAGTTTGGATTTGTATAAAATAAATACCAGCACTTAAACTTTCTAAGTTAAGTTGTTGCTTGTTATCTTTAATATTTATAAGTTCTAATCCACTTAAGTTATAGATTTTTATTTGCTCAACTTCTTGATTGTTTTTCACTTCAATATGTAGGGTATTTTGCGTTGGGTTTGGGTAGATGCTGATGTTATTTGCTAAATCATAAATAGACACATTTAAATTATCAATTATTTCAGTAGAAACCATATTAGTAATAATGGGTGCATTAAAATCAAAATAGATTTGGGCATCTCCAGTAATAAAATCACCAACAGCAACATCACTTTTAGGCTTTATTTTATAAGCCACAAAACCGTGACTTGCGGGTTCGTTAGTGTATTCATCGGGTAGGTTAATTCCGTCAAAAATAAATTCTACTTCGTTTTCATTGGTTACTTCAATTCTATAATTATGACTCGCACTTACAGGTCTTAATGTGGTGTAATCTAATTTTGGATGTAGCGTGTCTAAAATCCTTACGTTAATGGCGCTTGCAGTTCCTGTATTTTGAAAACGAATCAGGTAATTTAAATATTCGTCGGCATCATCAATTTCTATTTCCTCGCCTTGTAAAACCTGTTTATCGTTAGGGTCGTAAGAATTCACTACAGTTTGGTCATAGACAAATGTATTGTCGTTAGGAGTAAAATCATTCGCACTCGGACTCACATTTACGGTAAAGCTCAAAATATCATCTCCGTTTACTGTTGGCGGTTGAAAGGTTTGCATCGCAAGGTCTACAGTCTGAAAAGTTAGCGGTTGTAAGTTGGTAATATTAAAAGTAAGTTGACTAGCCGTGTTTGAAGCTGGCGTTACATTTGCACTTACAAAACTTTGCATCGAATCATCAAAATCTAAAGTTACCGTAGCATTAGCTATAGTTTGCGTTCCTATATTTTCGACCACCAATTGATAATCGGCTTCAAAACCAGGACGAGCTTCACTGGTAGGGAATAAAACCACATTTAGGTCTTTCATGGTTTGATTGGCGGTCACACAAAAATCTGCTACCTCAGTATTAGAGGTTGTGAAAGTTACATCGATACTTGGTGGACTCACAGTGTAGTAACTTGGATAGTTCACCAAAGAGACTGTAAAATTAGTTCCAATGGTTCCTAATTCGTAGTATCCATTACTAGAATAGGTGAAGATATCATCTTCCCCATTATTCGTATTCACCATAAAATCAGAGATGCCTGCATCATTAGAATCACAACCGTTGTTGTTTTCATCATAGAGAATAATTCCAGAGATACTATTGCAGTTTTCCGATTCTGAGTCCCCATAAATTGTCCAACCATTAATTAAAAGTGCATTTCTCGCATTTTGATTACAAAATTTAAGATCATGTGCTCCCAATTCATCTTCAGAAAGGTTTAAAAAAGCCAAATGAGAAAGAAGAGCATCATAATTTTCTACATCTAATCCACTATAGGATACAAACGCCTCACCTAAAAAAGTAGTAAGTGAGACAGATTGATTAAAGTTCCAATTACTTAGGTCTTGATTAAAAGAAACTGCGTGTGAAAATATACCTTCCATATTATATACATTACTGACATCCCAATTATCTAATGGTTGATTAAACAGTTCTGTATATCCAAACATTCCAGTCATATATGTAACATTACTCACATCCCAATTACTTAATGGTTGATTAAAAGCATCATTAAATCTAAACATATCAGTCATATTATTTACGCTGGAAACATCCCAATTATTCAAGGGCTGATTAAAGGTATCTGCAGATTCAAACATACTCATCATGCGAATTACATTAGATACATCCCAATTATCTAATGGTTGGTTAAAAGAAGCTGCAACCGAAAACATTTCTGCCATTTCTGTAACATTGGAAACATCCCAGTTATTTAAAGGTTGATTAAATGTCTCTGCAAAGAAAAACATATGATTCATTTTGGTTACATTAGATACATCCCAGCTATCTAGTGGTTGATTAAAGGTCGAGTCTGTATTGGAATATTTACAACTAAACATATTTCCCATATCTGTGACATTAGATACATCCCAACTACTTAAAGGTTGATTGAACGATTCAGCATCCCTAAACATAGAGTTCATGTTGGTTACATTTGATACATTCCAATTACTAAGAGGATTGTTAAAATTATATGCGCCCCAAAACATAAAACCCATAACCGTGACATTGGAAACATCCCAAGAGTTTAAAGGTTGATTAAAATCATTCGCTCCCGTAAACATAGAACCCATATTGGTAACATTAGAAACATCCCAATTATTAAGAGGTTTGTTAAAATTATATGCGCCCCTAAACATATTATTCATATCATTTACATTAGATACGTCCCAATGATTTATTGATTGGTTAAATGCTTTTGCTAATTTAAACATATGGCTTAAATCGGTAACCTGGGTTAAATCCGGGGCATCATTAGCATTAATAGTTAAATTTTCACAACCAAAAAATGCAGAATTCATAGATTGCCATTCAATATGTCCCCATTGTTCAATGGATTTAATTTTGTTAGCCTCCTCAGAACCATTAAAGTAAATTCTAGGAAAATCTCCAGAAATACTTACCGTATAAATTCCTAATTCAGTATATGTGTGGGAAATATCCCCCGTTATGTTGGACTCAATGGTACCATCTCCAAAATCGATGGTGTAATTATAACCATTACCTTCGGTTGGAATAGTAATACTTTCATTTTCATCAACCTCCCAAGTCGTAATAAAAGGTTGGTTTTGTGCCTGAGTGTAAAAAGTAGAAAATACAATAAAGAGAAATAAGTAAAGATTTTTCATAAAATAGTTGGTTTACGCTAGCAATATAATATTTTTTTGCTATTTGTTAAAAAAAACTTAAAAATAAGCCCTCAATTGCACGCTCCCCGTATGGATCGCTTTAGCGTTCTCACTTTTTCGACCTAAATAAGATAAATTAAGGTCGAGATAATTGGTGAGTTTTCGCTGCGCCAACAGCGTCCACGTAAAGTTTTTGTTGGGTTGTAAACCTTGTAACATTTGGTAAGCTACGGGAGAAAAAGCACTACCCGTAAACTCATTAAAAATATAATTAAACTCTCCGCTTAGCGCATATTTTTGGGCGTTCGCAAAATTGAAAGAAGTACCTAGTTTTTGCTGCTGTAATTCTTCTTGATCTCCCAATCTATTAGTTTGGGTGTTATATTGGTAAAACACATCAAAACGCGTACTTCTAGATAATAAATAAGACACTTTGGGATTGGTAGTATAACTTAAAATATCATAATTGCGATTTCCGAAATTCTCTGAAGTACTTACCGTAGTGGTGGTTTGGTTGTCAAAATTAAACAACCAGCTTTCTTGCACTTTGTGGTTAAATTTTAACTGGTGACTTTCAATATCATTTTCTTGAAAGCCTGTAGAGAGCAAGTTTTTGGCTCGGGTAGAAATGTAGGTGTACGAGGTAGTGTGGTTTTGCTTGCCTCGATTAAAGAAAATCGTGTTTCTAAAATTCAGGTTCACGGCAAGTTCTTGACTCCCGCTATCGTTAAACGGATTCAAATCAAAATTATCTCCCTCGCGCTCTATCTTTCGGTCTACCAAATAAGAAGTCTGGTTGTAAAAATGTTGTAAAAACTTTTTGGCGCTTGCATCCTCACTCAGTTGCATAAAATTAAGCGTTACAATCTGGCTAAATTTATTCTGGTGCGTCTTCAAAAAAACCTGATTAGGGAGCAGCACCCGCACATATTTTGCTTGGTCTGGATAAGGCGAAATCTCGAACTCCTCCAATTCCTGCAAACCGTTCTCGTTGTAATCGTTCCAGGTGTATTGTCCCTCGCCAGGATTCACTTCCACATAAGTAAATTCTTGCTGCGCTAAGGTTCCGCTATTAGTTTCGTAAGCGGTGTTAAGACTTAGTACTTTGTTAAATAAAAACTGATTGTACAACACCCTAGAATTCAATGATTGTTCGTCTTCTACATTTTCTTCCTCATTGATGAGCTTTCTATAATTCGCAAATACAGAAAGTTGCGTATTTTCATTTTGTATCAACCTAGATTTTAAATAGTAGTTGTTAGATTTGCTTACCCGTTGCAAATTGTTGTTGCGTAAACTGTCATTTACCCGATGACGATAACCAACCTCAGCATACACCGCCGTGCTGTCTCCAACGCCTGTGAACACCTCGTAACTATTAAACCGCTGACTATTACCTGTGAGTTGCTGAGTTTCATTTTCTTTTTGCTGATTGTCTTCTAGGTTCACGCGCGTTCCTGCCCAAACCTTACCAAAATCGTAGACGGCAGAGGCATTCATTCGTAGAAATTGAGAATCAAAAATTTCAGATTTACTGTCTAGATAACTTCCGTAAAGCCGCGTTCTCAATTTCCCGATTTTATGCTGAGAACTAATGATATGGCGAGTTCCGCTATAATTTTCTGAATAGTCTAATTGTTCAAAACGGTACTGGGAGCTTCCGTTATTAAGGGTTTTAAAATTGATTCCGGCTTGTACATAATTTTGATTTCCTAACGGATTTACCAAATTCCAATCCCGATTGAATTCCACATTATACAAAGGTTCGATACTTTCAAAATCGTTTTGCACGTAATTAATTCCGGCGAAAGCCTCCACCAGCGAAGAATCTTTAAATTGAAGCACGCGTTGATGTACTTCTACTCTGCCCGCAAAGCCATCATTGTCATCATTATCTAATTCAGAAAACAAGTTTTCATCGTTATTGCTGGCGGCAAATTCAAAATTAATCTTTGTTTTTTCTGAAGGTTGATATTTTCCGTGCACCACGCCAACCTGTAATTTGGTAGGTGCAAAAAGCCTAATCACGGGTTCATAATTTCCTTGCGGAATTCCGTTTACCGGAAGTACATACTCATAAATTCTTGTAATGGCACTCGCGTTGGTTAAGACGTAATTTCCTTGGTTTTCTCCCACATTACTAAAACGGACTTGAAAAAGCTCTTCCTCTGGATCTGTAGAATACACAAAAACCTCCTCACCATTTACGAGCTCTTTGGTATATAAAACTTTGTTTTCATCAAAGGTATCGGGTACGGCACTGGGCGCAATCATTTGGCTCGTATCATCGCCCGCATTGGAAAGAATTAGCGCCTGTTCTTCATTGAGGTTTTGCTGTAAAGGCTGATTTTTAATGTCATTTTCTGAATACACAAAAGCGCCAATCTCCAATTTTTCACTAGTATGTTTTCCTCCTCCTGTTGCGACTACGCGCGAATAATTACGATCTGAATATTGATATTCTACCGTAATCCTCATTTCTGAAGTAATGGGATAGGTCGCATTAAAAATAATCTCTCCCGCATTATAATCGATCACGTAATCTTCATTTTCTCCTCGCTCTAGGCGGATTCCATTCACAAAAACCGACTCACTTCCAGAAACAATGAGCACAAACAACTCGCCGTTGGGACCGGTTAATTTATACGGACCTTGATTGCCTTCTTGTGCCTGAAATTGATTTCTGGTAAATACTCCTTTTACCAAAGCGCCGGCGGCAAAAACTTCGGTGGTATTGCCATTGGGGTTGATGGTGGCGCCAAGCGAAAGTCCCTGCACTTTTTTATGGTAAGAAGCAAAGTAAGAATCGTCTTGCACCAAATCTACATCACCTGCTCTAATGTTCCAGTTTTTGCCATACAATTCGATAAAAATCTGATCGAACTCATTAAGGTTTTGAGAATATCCATTCTGCTGAATAGGAATATTAGAATCTTGCAAGGAAGCTCGAAGATTCACGTTATCTGAAATTTTTCCGGTAATTTGTAAATCCAATTCAGAATCCAAAACCGCGTTTTGATTGGTTCCCATAGTAATGCCACGCGAAATGCTTCCGCTGGTGGTTAAACCGTCAAATGGAACAAAGCTTCGCTGATTTTTTTCTTCTCCCAATTGATAAATTCGGTTGACCCTATTTTCATTTCCTACAATACTATTGGGATCAAATTGGTAATAGCGTTTGGTAAAATAATCGGGATATTTTCTATAGACTACTTTAATAGAATCGTTTTGCTTCCGTAAAGAATCATTTAAAATGAGTGAAGATTTAGCAAAATCAACTTGGTATAAAGTAGAATCTATCAACTTTCCTTGTAGATTATACAACTTAAATTTAAACGGGTTTATACTTACAGAATCTATAGCTACTGTATCGCTTACCGCTAGTTTCTTTTCGGTGAAATCACCCTCATACACTTGTGCTTTTGCTTTTGCGGCAAGAAGTAGAAAGAATATGAATAGAAGTTTGCGCATGTAAGGTAAAACTAATGCTTTTGATAAATATTTTATGAGATGTGCATCAATTTTTAATAAACAAACAATCTTAACCCCTACATTATTCTATTTTTGTAAAAAAATAAATCTATGGTCATTGTTTCATATAATGTGAATGGCATTAGAGCCGCATTAAGAAAAGAATTTATTACTTGGTTAACGCATGCAAATCCAGATGTGGTTTGTCTGCAAGAAATTAAAGCCAATCCAGAGCAATTTGATGAAAAGGTTTTTCATGTAATTGGTTATAAGTACTGCTACTGGTATCCTGCACAAAAAAAAGGCTATAGTGGCGTCGCAATTCTAAGCAAAACCAAACCCAATAATGTAACCTATGGTACAGGCATAGATTATATGGATTTTGAAGGAAGATCGATTAGAGCAGATTTTGATGACGTTTCTGTGATGAGTTTGTATTTACCTTCAGGAACCAATACAGATCGTCTAGAATTTAAGCTTAGGTTTATGGACGATTTTCAAACCTATATCACGCAATTGAGACAAGAAGTTCCTAATTTGGTCATTTCTGGAGATTATAATATTTGTCACGAACCTATAGATATTCACGATCCCGTACGTTTAAAAAATGTTTCTGGATTTTTACCAGTAGAAAGAACGTGGTTGAGTGGCTTTTTAGAAAGCGGCTTTACAGATTCTTTTAGACATCTAAATCCAGAGCGAGTAGAATATTCTTGGTGGAGTTACCGCGCCAATGCGAGAGCAAATAATAAAGGTTGGCGACTAGATTATCATTTAGTGAGCGCTCCTTTACAAGAAAAAATAAAAAGAGCCGTTATCTTACCAGAGGCAAAACATAGCGATCATTGTCCTATTTTGGTTGAATTAAATTAAACTCATCACCTATGCAAAAGAAATTTTTTATACTTCCGGCACTTCTTTTAAGCCTTGTTGTTTCTTGCGTTCCTGCAAAGAAATTTACAGATCTTGAAGATCAATACGCCGAACTTGAAAACAGAAATAGCGCCCTAGAAAATAGATTGGCCGATTGCCGAGAAGAAAAAACGCAAGCGGGACAAAATTTTGAAGATGTAAAGCTTTCTAATGAAAATTTGCAACAACAAATAAAAGACTTAAAAAATGAGCTAGGTTTAAAAACTCGCAATCTAGAACAGCTTCAAGACTCTTACAATGCTTTGGAATCTAACAGCTCTGCTAATTTAGCCGAAAATTCTAAACGCAATCGTGAGCTTTTAGCTCAATTAGAGAAAAAAGAAAAGGCCTTGGCCAATGAGCAACAAAGATTAGAAAAGCTTAAAGAAGATTTGGATGCGCGATCCCAACGTGTTGACGAATTGGAAAGTTTAATTGCCGCTAAAGATGCTAAAATGCAGGCTTTAAAAAAGAGTGTTTCTAATGCTCTAATGAATTTTGAGGGCAAAGGTTTAACTGTAGAGCAACGCAACGGAAAAGTCTATGTTTCTATGGAAAACAAGCTTTTATTTAGTTCTGGAAGTTGGGCCGTAGGAAGCCAAGGAAAACAAGCGGTGAGCCAGCTGGCTTCTGTTTTAGCTGAAAACAAAGATATTAATGTATTGATAGAAGGTCATACTGATAATGTGCCTTACGGCGGAAATGAAATATTAAAAGACAATTGGGATCTTTCTACCAAAAGAGCAACTTCTATTGTTCATTTATTACAGCAAAATAGCAAGATTAATGCGAAACGCTTAACTGCTGCTGGTCGCGGAGAATTTGCACCCATTGCGCCAAATACATCTGCTTCAGGAAAAGCTAAAAACAGAAGAATTGAGGTGATTTTAACGCCGCAATACGATGAGCTTTCTCGTTTATTAACCGATGAGTAGTGGTAATTATTAGAAGCTAAAAAAAGAAATCTTTTTAGTTTTTCAGAAGAAAGCATGAAATTTTTCCTTCGTTTAAATGACAGTATCGAGGATGAGAACACGGCTTTGAAGTAAACTCGCATGAATGAATTCACTTCGGGCAGGTTGAGGGGGATAGGTTAAAGAAAAAGCCTTCGACTATATTGCTCAAGGTGATAAGACAAACTAAAATACAAAGGAGGCTGTCTAAAAAGTTTTGAAGACTGTCATTCTGAATTTATTTCAGAGTCTCACTATATTGATTCACAAATCAGTATGAGAACCTGAATCAAGTTCAGGTTGATAGAAATTGACTTTTTAGACAACCTCTTTTATTTTCATTATAAAGCTAATTCTAAAAAACTAACGCTTCAAAGTAAAATGAGATTTGAAAGCTTTTTGATTCCCATCTTGGGTGAAAACTACCTGAAACCAGTAATCATTAGAAGGCAAATTCTTTCCATTTAAAGAGCCATCCCAACCTCTTTTTCTAGGACTTAACGTGGTTATCAATTTTCCGAATCTATCAAAAATATATACTTGGGCTTCGGGATGTTCTTTTAGATCTTTTATATTCCAAAAATCATTAACTCCGTCAGAATTTGGGGTGAAAAATTTTGGGTATTTGATCACTTCTACTTCTTTTGTGGTTTCGCCGCAATAATTTTCTATTCCGCGTACTGTAATCGTATGCACCCCAGAGGCAACATCGTAAAACTCATTGCTTTCTTGAAATGCACCGTTATTCAATTGATATTCCATTTCCCCTATGGCATCTACCACAGTCACGTGAATCACAGCGACATCCTTAAAAGGCTCTGTAATATTGGTTTTAATTATTGGTTTACTAGATGCAGTCACTTTTACAACAGTGGTTTTATACCCACAATCAGATGCCGATATTGGATATAATACTTCACTTTGAACCGTATATTCACCAGTTTGACTAGTTTCATAGTTTTCTCCCGTATGCACTAAATTTCCTTCAAAATACCAATAAACTTCAAACTCACTCTCTGGCAATCCCGATGCTAGAAATGCAGAGGAAATCACTTCTTCAGTTTTAGGATCTTTACAAATTACAGCGTCACTAATGTAGAGTGGCAAAGATGGATAGATGATAATTTCTATCATTTTTTCTACACCACATGCAGAGTTTGCTTCCGCGGAAGCGTATGCATAAACAGTATACGTTCCTGGTGCTTTAAAATACATTTCTTCTGAAGGTAATAAACCTTGCTGATTGGGAGCACTATAAAAACTAATCTCTGCGTTTTCTAAACTAATTAGCGATAAATCGAAACTACCGCAAGATTCAATAGTTTCAAACTCTTCTAAACTAGGTGTTGGGGTAACTTCTACGTGAAAACTTGCCTCGCTTTCACAGGTAAAACGATCGCCGTTTATGGCATAAATAAAAATTTGTTGTGAGGTGTTAATTGCCAATCCTGCTTGCAGCTGATTCCCTTCTCCTCCACTTTGTGTGAAATATTTCCCAGCTTGTAAAGTTGGTAAAATATAGGTGTCACAAACTGCTACATCTTCAAATTCTCCCAAATCTATACCTTCTATGTAAATGGTAAAAGAATCTTGATTATCACACGTGTCAAGTTGTGGCCAAGAATTATAAATAAAGATTTCTTGGGTATTGCTTATCAAATCTCCTGGAAAGAGTTGTTGGCCGCCGCCATTAGGCAAGGTGTAATAACTTCCGTTGGCTAAAGCAGATAATTCGTAAGCTTCACATGAATAAACATCTGTAAAGTTTTCTATAGGAGGCAATTCTAGTACTTCTACCATAAAAGAAGTTTCATTGGTACAAGAATTTTCTAAATTATTAATATAAATCGTAGCAGTTTCCGCGATAGCGTCACCTTCAAAAAGCTGATCTCCTTCTCTATTCGGCTCCGTAAAGAATTGTCCGTTTACGATACTGGGCAATACAAAAATATCGTTTACACAAACCAACACATCTTCAAGACTATCTACTGGCGGAATGGGTCTAATGTCTACATAAAAATGCTCATTTTCTGTACAATTAGGAGTCGTAGTTGTTTGGGCGTAATAATAAATATTTTGCGAGGCAATGATCTCTTCTCCCTCTGGAATCGACTCGCCATTTCCTCCCGGTTGTGTAAAATAACCACCAATTTCTAGACTAGGTAGGTTGTAAGTTCCGCAGATAATCAAATCTTGAAAATCTGGTGTGATATAAACTTGGAAGCTGTGCTCATTGGTACAGGTGCCATCGTCATTAAAGACAAATAGCGCTTGCGAGCTAGAAATGGCATCTCCCGGATATTTTTGAGTTCCCGTTCCCCCAGATTGTGTAAAATACATTCCGTTTTCTAATACGGGTAAAGTATAAGAATTACACGTCACCACCTCTAACGGAGTGTCTACTGGCGGTAATGGTAAGATATTTACAGGAAAAGCCTCTTCTTTGCAAAAAACTCCATTTACTTCCGCATAGAAATAAAGGGTTTGATTAGTCATATAGGTAGTTCCTTGAGTAATAATTTCTCCGTTTCCACTAGGTCCGCCTGGTTCGGTATAAAAGTTTCCCGCTGTTGGATTATGAACTATCATTTGACCGCAATAATTCTCTTTGATACTAAATAACTCTATTAAAATTACGGTAAAACTAGTTTCATTAGAACAGCCATTGGCATCTGGACCGTTATAAATATAATAGGTTCCTTCTTCGTCTATTATATCTCCAGCAAACAACATTTCTCCTGTTCCTTGTGAATCTGTATAATAGTTACCGTGTGTAATGGGTGGCAAAATATATTCACTACACTCAATTACATTTTCGATTTGATCTACCAATGGCAACGGATTTACTATGATATCAAAATTGTCTATTTGAAAACAATTGGGCATATCTCTGTCTTCTACCTTTACCCAAATAGTTTGTGAATCATTAATAAAGGTAGGTAGAAACTCTCCTGGGTTTTCGATAGGATTAGAATCATTTTGAGCATCCATATAAGAAGTGTAGAAGAAAAAGAAGTAATCGTCTGAATTGGTGACCACACTAAAATTATTTTGATTCAAGTCTACCATAATCTCTGCATTAGGATTATCGCACAATTCAATATTTGGAACATTTAAAACGATGGGATCATTAACAAGGAGTTGAAAGCTATATACTTCGTCACAATACAAATTGGCATCTAAGGAGATTAATTTAATATAAATTATCTGATTTTCTTGCCCGTTGTAACTACCAATTTGGTTCGTAGGAATCGGGTTACTATTATTTAAATCTTCTTGAGAAGCATAATAAACTATCTCGTAGGCTTCTGCAGAAATATCCAAATCTTCGTAAGAATTCTCTAATAAATTATAGGTGTAATCTCCAGAATCTTCGTAACAAACATTAAGATCTTCTGGAGCTTGAACAGAAATCTCTGATAAAATAATTTCATCGGTTAATACGCAACCCGAATTATTTTCTGAAACAACAACACTATAGGTTGCTGGATTACTAACTGTTAATGAGTTCCCATTTTGACCAGGAATCACAAACTCATCCATTTTCCATATATGAGAATATTCTTGCGTACTTAGACCTGTGGAAAGTGTTTTTTCTCCACCTTGACAAATTCTAGAATCTTCTCCTAAATCTACATTGGCATTAAAACTACCCGCGGCAAGAAAAATAGCAGAATCAAAATTAGAGTCCGTAGAATCTCCAATCACCAATCTAATTTTATAGGTATTACCGGGTGTAATTTGTGCCGAAGCATTCATCACTTGTGTATAGCCTCGCATATTAACCGTAGATTGCTGTGGTTGGTTGACATTATAAACGTCAAAAAAAGAAGCGTTATCTGAAAGACAAGAATTATTATATGCGTGATCTTTAATATTTTTAACCGAAACGGGTGTCTGCGTTTGCGGAATTACCGCGAGATTCGTACTTACTCCTGTAGTTAAATCGGTTAACAAGAAGGCAAAAACATCACTCGAAACACATTGCCATTGCCCATATTCATTAGAAGCAAATAGAAAGTCAAAACTAAAGGTACTAGAAAGAGGAGTAAATTCAAACTCAAGAAAAGCAACATCTGTAATTTCTGAAGTCTGTCCAGAGGCATTATTTAACTGAGCCAAATATACATCGCTGTTGTTATTTTCTTGAGAACTTAAGTTTTCGCCCGTGTAACTCCCGGCACTAAAACTTGCATTTCCGTTTCTTATAATAACTCCTTCTGAAATAGGAAATTCACCCGAATTGTTGTTAAAATAAGAAACTGATTGTAAAGAAGAAACTGTACTGTTGGCTATGTCTACACACGCATTATCTAATAGAATATTTACTAAATCTTCTGGATTATTATTTTGATCAATGCTAATACTTTGGCCTTTCCCAATTAAGGTAAGTAGTAAAAATAGTGGATAAAGTAATTTTTTCATATTCGTCTAAAATTAGATTAGGCCATATAATTCTGTAAGTATCACGAGACCATAAATATATACGACAAAACGCTCCTTTTAGACGATAAAAGACAAAAATATTACATTAATTTAATAAAATTTTTAATATTAATTGTAAGTAACTCAATAACAGTGACTTAATTTTTAAAATGAAGTGTTAAATTTTGCGGTAAGAATTACACTTTATCTATATAGAAGTGAATTTAATCAGATTTATTTTAGAATTTCCTGTACCATTTCTAAGGTGATTGGCTTCACAAGGTAGCCTTTTACCATTCCATAAGAAGCTACTTCTAACCTATCTTTTTCTGAAATGGAAGAAGTGGCGACGTATATCTTGGGAGTCACTGTGATAGATTTACTTAATTGTTGGTAGGCTTCCATAAACTCTAAGCCATCCATTTTGGGCATATTGAGATCTAAAAATATAATATCACAAATAGAATCTATTTTTTGAAAATCACGAAGTGCTTCTTCTCCATTATAGTAGGAATGCACAGAAATACTTTCACGTATTATATGAATCGTTTTCTTTAAAAGAAATTGATAAATTTTATCATCATCTATTATACAAATATTCATAGTTTAATTAAAACATAAATTAAATATACTTCCTTTTCCTAATTCGCTTTCCACGGTAATTTCACCTCCTAAAGCTTCCATTTGACTTTTGCTTATAAACAGTCCCAATCCCTTAGAGTCAGCATTTTTTGAAAATGTTTTATACATTCCAAATAACTTATCTCCATTTTTTTCGAGATCAATACCTATACCATTATCTTTAATTTGAAGAACAAATCTATCCTTTAACACCAAATAATCTAAATGAATTATAGGACTACGCTCTGGGTGGCAATATTTAAGACTGTTGGACATAAAGTTAAATAAGATACTCTCAAAATATGCAGGATTAAAATTAATCTTCGTTTCTGCAGGTACATTTATATGAATTTGCGCATTTTTTTGAAAAATTTCTATTTGGAGAGATTTTAATACACGTTCTATATAATTTTTTACTAAAATATTTTCTATAGATATCTGAACGTTATTTTGGATATTGATTACATCATTTAAATCGAACAGAGTTTCATCTAAAGCTTTAGATACAGAATCTAACATATTGAACATTTCTTTTTGCTCTTGGGTATGATCCATTTCAAAAAGTAAATGCGCTAAAGATTGAATGTTACTCGCATGGGATCTTAAATTATGAGATACAATATAAGAGAAATTAATCAATCGCTGGTTTTGATTTAAAACCATATCGTAAGATTGATTCAACTCTTCCTTTATTCTTTTTTCACCACTAATATCTATGAGCGTACCTTTAATCTTTGCTAATCTTCCTTCGCTATTTTTTTCACTTTCAAAATGACCTAAGACGTAAATATAAGTCCCATCTGGCGCTAAAATTCTAATCTCATACGGCTTACAATCTTTTCCGTTAAGCAGCAATTTAGAGCATTCTATATAACGCCCCACATCTGAAGGATGAATTCTTGAAAACACAAACTCTGCTGTTAATTTCGTATCCTTTGAGACTTTACAAATCTCATACATAGCATCAGTCCATAAAATTTCATTGGTGTCTGCATTCCATTCCCAATATCCTAATTGTGCAATTTGAGCAGCCATTTCCATCCTAGATTTCAGTTCTGCCAAATCAGATTGGGTTTTATATCTTTCCGTGATATCGTCTACAGTGAAAATATAATTGGGCTTATTTTTATTTTTTAACCAAGTGATTTTTACCCTTAAACTAGTATCATCTTCTTTTGTATGTATGAAATCGGTTTCTACTCTTCCACCTCTTTCCAACAATTTTGTTAAATCTTCTGGTTCTCGCCAAACAGCATCAAAAGTAATTTTTTTTAATTCCTCCAAACTAAGACCTAACTTGTTTAAAAAATACTCATTCGCAGTAATAAATTTGAAATTTTCTGCAGATACATGTACAATCCCTATGGGTGCTAAATTAAAAATAGTTTCGAATTTTTGCTCAGAATTAAAAAGTTGGACGGCCTGCGCCTCCAGTTCTCTTTGAAGTCTCAAAGGTTGCTGTAAAAAATTACACGTGAAGAAACCAATTAATATAGAAATAAGTAGGGCGACAATTAATAAGGGTAATAAAGATAAAAGCAGGTGCTCTTTATTTGTAGAATAAATATAAATACTCCAATTCCCATCTTTTATGTAAACCTTACTGGCTTGTTTAACATCGTAGGAATTCGTTTCGCCATAGAAAAAAGTTTCTTGAGAAGAATTTGTTTTGTGCTTAGACCATTTAAATTTAAATCCCATTTCTGTAAACTGATCTATCCCCGCATTTGCAAGAAAATCCTTCATATCCATAATAACTACAGAAAAACCCCAAAATTTATTTTGAATAAAAATCGGCAACCTTCCTACCACTACCTCTCCTCCTTGCTTTAATTTTATAGGCCCAGCAAAACGCATATTTCTGTCCATGATAGCTTCATTTGCCTCCTCTTTAGAGTAAGAATCCTTTAGTATATCTAGCTCTAAAGCTTTTTGATTGGACTTATAAGGATAGACGTAAGATATGATTCCGTTAGGTACTAATTGCACACTACCAATCGTAGGATTTTTAGAAAGAATTGTTCCAGCAATCTGTTCAAAATTATGAGGTTTTCCTTCATCATCTATGGTTAAGGCTATCGTTAAAGCTGCCATATAACTATTTTTTAAAGACTGCTCTATATTTTGCTCTATCACAGCCAAAACCTCCGTCTCTTTTTGCTTTTCATCATCTTTAGATAAAGAATATTCCTGATAAATAATAAGGGAAAATAGGAGTAAAGTAGCTAAGAAAACAGCTACCCCAATAATTTTAGGTCGGATGGTCAACCAAGATGTAGGAAAATTTGATTTTGTGCCCATGAATAAGAAGGTTCTTTTAAACTTCCTTTCAATTATTCAAGAGTTTTAACATATCTGTATTAAAACCAGCTGCCTAATTAAAAAGAAAGAAGTTACTAATTCGGGGTTCTATAAATATATCATTTATTTTTTAGCTTAACTTCCTCAAAGTAAATTAAATTTCAATATCTTCCCTCTTAGAAGACTAAGACAGACATTTTCCTCTAAAATTTGTGAAAAAAGTAAAATAAGTTCATGAAATTCCTCTTAAGTTTTATATTCCTCTCCTCTTATTTTTGTGCAGCACAACAAGAATTTCAACACGTATTACAAAAGCATAATGACGAAAGTGTTCCCTATATCAGCGTCAAAGAACTTAAAACGGAATTAAAAAAATCTAATTTGACGTATATTCTTGATGCCAGAAAAATAGAAGAATATCAAGTAAGTCATCTTCCCAATGCGATTTTTGCAGGGCATAAAGAATTTAATCTTCAGCAGATTCAAAAAAGAATACCTTCTAAAACAGAATGTCTTATCATTTATTGCACCATTGGAGTACGTTCCGAAATTATAGGAAAAAAGCTAAAAGAAGCAGGCTACCCAAACGTAAAGAATTTATACGGAGGCATATTAGAATGGAAAAATAAAGGCTATAAAGTCTACAATCTTAAATCTCAACCTACAGATAGCGTTCATACCTACAATAAAAAATGGAGCCGCTATTTACACCTAGGAAAACCCGTATTTTAAATGTCAAAAAACTTACTAATACTATTTACGAGACATCCAGAACTAGGAAAATGTAAAACCCGTCTTGCCAAAGAAATAGGAGATCAAAAAGCACTAGAAGTGTATCGCTATTTGCTACAACATACCGCAAATGTTACTAAAAATGTAGATGCAGACAAGCAAGTTTGGTACGCCACCAAACCTATAGAAAATGATATTTGGGACTCTAAATATTATACAAAAAAAGCTCAGCAAGGTGAAAATTTAGGAGCGCGTATGTCTTACGCTTTCGCGGAAGGATTTCAGGAAAACTACGATAAGATTCTTATTGTAGGAAGTGATTTGCTGGAAATTGACACAACGCGTATTGAGGATGCTTTTAAAAAGCTAGATACAACCGATTTTGTGCTAGGACCAGCAGAAGATGGCGGCTACTATTTATTAGGCATGAAAAACTTCCGAAGAGAAATCTTTAAAAACAAAAAATGGAGCACTCCAAGTGTATTAGAAAACACTTTAGAAAGTATAGGCGATAAAACGGTAACTTTGCTCGAGACGCTTAATGATATTGACGAATATGAAGATATGCAAAAGCATCCAGAACTAATGAATCTATTATAAAATGCAATACATAGAGGAAACCACAAATTATTTAAGAAAAAAAGGATTTGAAAATCCCGAAATAGGCATCATTCTAGGAACCGGTTTAGGAAAGCTTTTGGAGGAGATGAAAATTATTCACGAAGTAAATTATAATGACATTCCGCATTTTCCTACCGCCACGGTAGAGTTTCATAAAGGAAAACTTCTTTACGGAATTATAGAAGGAAAAACAGTAGTTGTGATGCAAGGTAGATTTCATTCTTATGAAGGTTACAACCTAAAGGAAGTTACTTTTCCTGTACGAATTATGCATCAGTTAGGAATCAAAAAACTCTTGGTTTCTAATGCTTCAGGAGCCATTAACCTCAACTTCAAGAAAGGAGAAATGATGCTTATACAGGATCACATCAATCTATTGGGTGATTCTCCTCTTGCTTTTAAAGACGTTTCTGAATACGGAGAACGTTTTGTAGATATGAGCGAGCCTTATGATAAAAAAATGAGCGATAAACTGCGTCAAATCGCCAAAGAAAATAACATCCCCTTGCACGAAGGTGTATATGTCTCAGTTTTGGGGCCTCAACTAGAAACCAAGGCAGAATATCGGTATTTAAAAATTATTGGCGCAGATGCTGTTGGAATGAGCACTGTCCCCGAAATTATTGTCGCCAATCACCTAAATTTACCCGTTGTAGCAGTTTCGGTATTAACCGATGAATGCGATCCAGACCATTTAAAACCCGTAAATATTAAAGAAATTATAGCGATGGCCGCAAAGGCAGAACCCCACATGATTCAACTTTTTAAAGAATTGATAAAAGATGTATAGGTTTGAAAAAAACTAATTCCTTCACATAAAACTCAGCAAAGCCTTTTCAAGAATTTGAAAAGGCTTTGCTGAGTTTTTTATTCTAAATTCTTTGTAAAACTTTTTGTTTCCGTATTGAAAAGAATCTTTATACTTGAATATGCAGATGATCCATTGGGAATTGAAATAGAATCTAACTCCTCTTGATAAACTCCTAAAACATTCCCGCCATCAAGATTATTTTCTTTCACTTCTATTTGAAAAGCTGACAAACTAATGTCACCAGATAGTACTCTAAACTTAACTCCAACACTGTTATTTTCAATATCGAAAAATGTACCAGCTCCTATCATCGAATCTGGCTCAATTCCATCTACTTCAAATTCATGTAGAATACTATTTTCTTCTGGATTGTCATCATCTAAAAAACTTACTTCATAAACATCCTCAGTATTAGATAATTTGGCGTTATAATTTAAAATATATCCTTCAGGATAATCTTGATCTTGATGTTCATCATCAGAAGAGCAACTTATTATAAAAAATAAAACAGATACTAGTATTAATGATTTTAAAAATTTGCTTTTGGAATTCATATTTTAAATGGTATTAAACTCTAGAAATTTCAAGAATCTCAAAAGTCATCGTTCCGTTAGGAACTTGTATTTCGGCTTTATCGCCTACTACTTTTCCCAATAAGCCTTTCCCAATAGGAGAATCTACAGAGATTTTTCCAGACTTTAAGTCGGCTTCACTTTGAGCCACCAACTTATAGGTCACTTCCATTTTATTGCTGGTATTTCTTATTTTTACCGTACTATGAATCAAGACTTTTGAAGTGTCTAATTGTGATTCATCAACAATTCTTGCGTTAGAAACCACCGCTTCCAATTTAGAAATTTTAAACTCTAACAAGCCTTGCGCCTCTTTGGCCGCATCATATTCGGCATTTTCACTTAAATCTCCCTTGTCTCTAGCCTCTGCAATGGCTTGAGAAGCATTTGGTCTCTCTACATCCCTTAGTTGGTTTAATTCGTCTTTTAATCTTTTTAAACCTTCTGCTGTGTAATAAGATACTTTACTCATAACTTCATCGTTTATATAACAAAAAAATCCCACTCACATGGGATTCCTGTAACAAACAAAGATAATAAATTTTAATAAGCTTAGCAATTATATTAAATTGCAGTATAAATACTCTTTTCTCATGAAAAAACTCCTTATCGGAATTTTATTTCTTTCCGTGATCACAGCTTGTAGCAGTGATGATACGCCTAATAACAATCCCAATTTGCTGGATGTGAATGTCAACTTTCAAATAGATTTAAGCTTACCGCAATACAATAGCCTTAATTTCCCTTCGAGTCCTGTTTATATTCCTAATTACGGAAATGCAGGTATCGTAATTATGAAAAATGGCGCTGACTCCTTTGTCGCTTTTGATGCCGCAGATCCTAATCATCCCAGAAAAAATGAATGCGTAGCGATGGAGTTGGATGGGATTCAAATGTTTTGCAGTTGCGAAGGCAATACCTACGACTTGTACACAGGCGGAGTAGTTGAAGGTGAAGATGATTTGAGATATCCCTTATATCGCTACCGCGTAGTTCAAGGCGGAAATGGTTTATTGAGCGTAAGGAATTAATGTTTCTTCTCTCTTATTGTATTAAAAAGTAATACATTCAAAAATTAGCTTTCAAGGGTTTTTGATCTGCATTTACCCTTTCATTAGCTTAATGATACTTTTTCTTTCTTCGGTTTCTATTTGTATGAAATAAATTCCTTGTTTTAACTGTGAAACATCATAAGAAGATTGAGCTTCATTAAATTTTAATATTTCTTTTCCGTTAACGGAAAAAATACGAACTGATCTTATTTTTTTTTCCTGCTCCATCTCCAACTGAAACTTACTCCCCACAGGATTTGGAAAAAGAGTAACCTCCACTTCCTTTTTATTGCCAACCGCCAATTGTTCATTGCGATAAATAGCCTGAACACCATTAGCGTTTGTTATGGTTAATTGTATATAAGTAGATTGATTACTAAAAGTGTAGACATAGGGATTAAAACCTGGTAAACCTGAGTTTGTAAAATTATCCATAAACATTTCTTCGAAATCTATAACATATGGTGGAATCTCGCCGCAATCTAGAGGAGTATTCGTGTTATTGATAGTAAAACTTTGATTTTGATTGTAAGTTAAATCTGTGTATAATGAATAACATGGAGCGCCAAATAAGCAATGAGGACTATTGTCCTCAAATAGTACAGTGTAAGAATTTTGATAAGCCGCAGGTGGTGGGAAATCATTGCCGTTAATGACCAGTTTTTCTAAGTACCACGTATGATCTTGCAACGGAGCTACTTGGGCAAACCCCTTAAAACTGAACATTAAAATAATCAAATAGGTAAGTTTTTTCATAATTAACTGGTTGTGCTAGCCTTATAAAGGTATAAAAAAAACGGTTTAGAGAAATCTAAACCGTTTTTTTAATTTCAAGATTGGCTAAAACTTAGAATTTTAAAGTAATCCCAGCCAAAAAGTTAATCGTAGCCTGCGGATAATATCCTGCACCTTCCACCGTATTTATGGTCCCAGGATTGGAGTAATCATCTTCAAAAGAATAATAATAACCGTTAGAAATATATTCTACATCAAAAATATTGTTAACCATTCCTGTAAAAACGATTTCTTTAAATAATGTCGTTTTTTTCCACACATATTGAATGCTAAGGTCATTGATAAAATAGCTTTCTAACAGAGAAGCTCTAGACTCTATATTACTCATATATTGATCGCCCACAAACTTACTTAAAAAATTAAGTTGCAAATTGGATACGGGCGAATAACTAATTCTATTTCCTGCTACTATCTCTGGAGAGAAAGAAATATCTGTATCTCCAAAATCTTGTAATTCCCCATCAAATTTGGTTTTAAAATCTCTGTTTTTATTTCGGCTTAAGGCCACATTGGAATGAATGCTTAAAGTAGGCAATAGCTTTATAGAAGCTTCTATTTCTAATCCCAAACGATAAGAATCTCCGCTATTTTCTCGTACCGGTTCCCCAGAATTATCAATATCTCCTGTTAACACCAATTGGTTTTTATAATCCATATAATAGAGATTCGCATTAAGCTGAAATTTCTCCGTTTTCAATCGGTATCCCAACTCATAATCGGTTAGTTTTTCTTCTTCTGGCTTATCGGCATCATTAAAAAGAGCATTTTTATAATCGGTTCTCGTAGGTTCTCGATGTGCCACCGCCAAAGAAGCGTACAATTGATTGGTTTGATTTAATTTATACGTCAATCCCGCCTTCGGATTAAAAAAAGTAAACCTATCATCTATGACCAAATCTACACCTTCATCCAGTAAACCGCTAGTGGTATAGTTAAGGGTTCTTAATTGCAAATCTCCAAACGCTTTAAGGTTTTCAATAATAGCAATGGTAGCTTTTCCGTAGATATTAAAATCGGTTTTATTGGCAACATTAAAATAATAGTCGCTATCTGGATCTAAATTTTGGGCAAAGCGCGTATAGATAACTTCTCCAAAATGATCGCCTTCGTATGTATTGATTCCTCCTCCAAGAATCAATTCCATTCTTTGATTCTTATAGGTTCCGTTAAAGGTGAGTCCATAAAAATGATTGTCTAACCAGGTTCTGTTCACCAAATCTGATGTTGTTATGTCTTCCCCATTTGCGGTAAAATTGGGCAAACCAAAATCTACTAAATTGGCAGCTTCTTGGTATTCTTCATAATATCCTTTCCCAATCGTATAGTGCAAACCAAGATTTGAAGACCAATTAGCATCGTATTTTTGATCCCAAAGCAATTGGTAATGATCTTGTTGGTAGTTATCGGTTTGATTATCGTAATACTTCACATTGCCGTCTTCATCGGTATATTCTCCAGCTGGATTATACCTTCTATCTTCTTCCAATTGTTTTTGCTCAATCCCGTACCAAGCTTGATAGGTTCTTTCTTTTCCGCCAAAGGCGAGTGCTTTTACCAAGGTATTGTTATTTACATAAGCAGCTTGTAAAAAGTAAGATTTCAATTCAGATTCAGCGCGATCTATGTAGCCATCACTTTTAATAAGCGAAGCTCTTCCTGCAAATTCCCAATGCTCATTAAACAAGCCTGTACTAAATTTTGCGGTGTGTTTGTGCGTGTTGTACGAGCCGTAGCTGTTAGAAATTTCTGCGTAGGCTTTTTCACTATAACGGTCTGTCAGGATATTAAGACTTGCGCCAAAAGCTCCTGCCCCATTGGTAGAAGTTCCCACACCTCGCTGTAACTGAATGTTCTCTACGGAAGAAGCAATATCTCCTAAATTAACCCAAAAAGAACCTTGACTTTCAGAGTCATTGTACGGAATACCATTAATGGTTACATTGGTTCTGGTAGCATCGCTTCCGCGAACGCGTAAACTGGTATAGCCTACGCCGTTTCCAGCATCTGTGGTAGTAACAACAGAAGGTAGGTAATTCATCAATACTGGAATATCTTGACCTAGATTTCGCTGCGAAATTTCCTCGTTTCCTAAGTTCGTGTAAGTTATGGGAGAATCTGCAGATACCCGAATGGAAGAAAGAAAAACCTCTTCCAATTGTTCTTCTTCATTAGACATATCAACCCTTAGATATTGATCTTTAAACGCTTTTACAGCTATGGTTTTTGAATTTCCGTGGGTAAATTTAAGCTTATAATTTCCTGGAAAAACAATAAATTTAAAGTCTCCATTAAGATCGGTAATTGTAGCTTGGTTGATTCCTATGATTTCTACGGCTACATTAGATAACTCATTAGCGTGTTGAACGACAGTTCCTGAAATAACAATTTTGTCTTGAGCAAAGACCAGTGTCGTAAACAAAAGAGACACTATAAATAATACATTTTTCATTCGTAATACATTTTTTACGAATAAAAGGGGCGATTATTCTTTGGTTTAAAATTAAATAAAAAATCCTGAAGACTTATAAAAAGTCATTCAGGAGCGCATACTACAAAAGTCGCTAGCAAACTTTTGTATTTCCCTTGGCAGCATTACCTGCCCAGGTTCGTTGGGTATGATCTCAGCCTAAAAAGGCACCCCTTTGAGATATACTGCGAAATTAATCTTATTTTTTAATTTACCATAATTTTAAGTGCTTTTTAAGCAAAGGACTTTATTTTTGAATATGCCTAGAAACACCAAACGATCTATTACCTTCAAAGTTGTTATTGGATATCTTCTTTTAACTGCCTTTACTGCTATATCTATATGGTTCATCTACAGCAATGTGATTGGCTTAAACAGCGCCAATAAACTAAGCAACGAAAATCAACAAAAACTTCTTCTTATGAATGAGGCTGTAACAAATGTTTACACAGCCGAGGCTATTAGTAGAGATATTATTCAAAACCAAAAACCAGAAAACTTACCTCAATTTAAGCAACAGTTAGACACTATTTCCACTCTTATAAAAAATTTACAACGAGTTTATGAGGAAAACGACATAATCAATGAACTCGATAGTTTGCAAAATCTCCTACTTCTTAAAGAGCAAAACCTACTCGAACTTTTAAAAATAAGAGAAAATAATTCTAGTGAGAATTATTATGATCGCGTGCTAAAAAATCTTGAAAAAGTAAACTATTTGTTTGAGGAGGATAATTACAATGAACTTTTTAAAAATTATAATCCCGAAGCTAGACGCGCGCTGGTGAAATGGTTTGAATATGCTAAGCAAGATAATGCACAAAGATTAACGCAACAGTCGGCAGACTCATTAATCAACACTGTAAAGACGGTGTTAAGTGAGCTTGAGTTGGAGGAAAAAAGATATCAAAAAGAAGTAATTCAAAAAGAAAACAAGCTTCTTAAAAATGATCAAGAACTTTCTTCGCAATTGAGAAAAATTAGAGCCGAAATGGAGCGCGAGCAAATCCAACAATCGGTTTTACAGGTAAATAATTCTAGTGCTGTAATAGAAGAAACCGCAACAATCATCGCTGTATTGGGAATTGCCTGTTTGCTTACTATTATATTTTTTGTTGTTCTCATTATTAAAGATACCAATAGCAGTCAACGCTATAAGGAAGAGTTGGAAAAAAGTAAAGCTTACGCGGAATTTTTACTCAAAAGGAGAAAACAAATTATGGCTACGGTAACTCACGATTTACGCTCGCCTTTAAATACAATTATGGGTTATGCCGATTTATTGAAGAAAACGCCGTTATCTGATAAGCAACAATACCATTTGGATCATCTTAAAAAATCTTCTTCTTATATCTTGCATTTGGTCAACGATCTTTTAGACTTCTCTAAATTAGAAGCAGGAAAAATGAGAATTGAGAGCCTTCCCTTTCAGCCTAAAAGCATAATAGAAGACAGTATCCAAGCTAGCATCCCGGCAATTATAAAAAAGAATGTAGTAATCCATACCTCATTAGACAAAACTACTGAGGAAACTTTTAAGAGCGATCCTTTTAGAATTCAGCAAGTGCTTACCAACTTGTTAGGGAATTCCTATAAATTCACGGAAGCTGGTAGTATTACCATTAAGGCTTCCATTACATCAACCACGAGAAAAATAAAAAAGCTTTGTATAGAAATTAGTGATACTGGAATTGGCATTTCTAGAGAACAACAAAAAAATATCTTTGAAGAGTTTTCTCAAGCCGACTCAAGAATCGAAAAAGAATATGGTGGCTCTGGTTTAGGCCTAGCAATTACCAAAAAAATTATCGATTTACTTAGGGGAACAATTCGTTTGGAAAGTGAACAAAACCAAGGCACCACTTTTTATATTGAATTTCCTGTAGAAACCACTTCACAAACTCAAATCGAAACCGAAGAAATTTATATCAAAAACACTCAAGGACTACGTATTTTAATTGTTGACGATGAGCACTCGCAATTAATGCTCACCAAAGAAGTGATTTCTCAAGCTGGGTTTAAAGTAACCACTGCCAAAAACGGAAAAGAAGCCCTACAGATACTAAAAAAACAAAAATTTGATTTGGTGATTACCGATATTCAGATGCCAAAAATAAACGGTTTTAAACTAATTAGAAAACTTCGGAAGAATCCAAAATACAAAACCCTACCCATTATTTCCCTATCAGGAAAAACAGATTTGCCCGAAGATGTTTACTATAAAAAAGGCTTTACCACAAATTTTATAAAACCCTTTAAAGCGAATGAACTTTACTTAGAAATTGCCCATATATTAGACTTAGAAACCTCTCTAAGATTTGCGAAAAAGAAACCCGTTAGAATTTCTGAAACCTATGATGTGTCAGAATTACATAGATTTACTGAAGGAGATGAAGAATTTCTAAAAGTAATTTTAACCAGTTTTATAGAAGGTTCTCAACAAAATTTAGAAGCCCTAGATAAAGCATCTGCGCAAGTTGATCTTTCACAAATTGCTTTTATCGCTCACAAAATTTTACCCATGTTACGCCAGTTAAAAGCCGAAAAAGTAGTTGGTTTTTTTGAAAAGCTAGAACAGCAAGAAACTAATAATCTAGAAGTAGAAGAAGCGATGTTATTGCTAGAGCAGGGAAAAGAAGCTTTACTAAATCTAATAGAAGAAATTAAAAAGGAAATTTAAAGCTCTATATTATAGTGTTTTAGCTTGTTATAAAGCGTCTTGCGGTCTACATCCAAAATTCTTGCTGCTTTGCTCTTATTTCCTCCCGCTTCTTCTAGAGCATCTAAAATTAATTGTTCTTCATTTTGATTTTTAAATAACTTATAAGAAGAAGCTTTTGATGTATGGTTTACGATATTTTCTGGCAAATCTTTCTTTTCGATTTCTCTGGTTTCCGATAGCAAGACAGAACGTTTAACACTATTTTGTAATTCTCTCAAATTTCCAGGCCAATCGTAATTTTTTAAAACCACCAAAGCTTCATCAGAAAATCCTAAACTCTCTTTTCCCAATTGCTCATTCGCTTTATCTAAAAAATAATTGGCAAACAGTAGCAAATCTTCTGTTCTCTGCCTAAGCGGTGGCACCTGAATAGAAAATTCATTAAGACGATGAAACAAATCTTGCCTAAAATCACCCAACTCTACCGCTTTTCCCAAATCTTCATTCGTGGCTGTAATTACCCTAATATCTACCTCTATTTCGTTATTACTTCCTACTGGCTTTACTTTTCTTTCTTGGAGTGCACGTAGCAATTGCATTTGTAAATCGTAGCTTAAATTTCCAATTTCATCCAAAAACAATGTTCCATGATTTGCCGCTTCAAAATGACCTATTTTATTATTAATAGCGCCTGTAAAAGATCCCTTAACATGTCCAAAAAATTCACTAGAAGCGATTTCTTTAGGAATGGCTCCGCAATCTACAGCAATAAAAACATTCCCCTTACGCTTGCTCTTTTCATGTATTCTTTTAGCGACATATTCCTTTCCTGTCCCACTTTCTCCAATAATCAATACAGACATATCAGTAGGAGCAACCAATTTAATGTAATCGCCTAATTTGTTAGCGGCTTCACTTACTCCTGCCACATAACCATTGCTCGCTTCTTTTTCTACAGCAGATTCTTCTATAGGTTTTTCGGGAGATTTTGAGTTCTTTTTTACAATAGAGTCTTCCTTCAAAGCCAAGATTGCTTTCTGAATCAGATTTAGCATTTGCTCTGGGTTGATCGGCTTTGAAATATAATCAAAAGCGCCATTCTTAATCACCTCCACCGCTTTGCTAACCTCAGCATAACCCGTCATTAGAATCACTTTTGTGGGCAATTTCTTATCTCGTACCATTTCTAGCAAGACAGTACCTTCTTTTTCTGGCAATCTAACATCTGCTAAAATCACTTGAAATGTAGAAGCACTCAGCTTTTTAATAGCATCTTCACTATTGGAACATGCCGATACATGGTAGCCCTTCTTTCTTAAAAAGGTTTCTAGCATTTTATTAAATGCTAAATCATCTTCTACGATTAAAATATGTTCCACAAAAAGTATTTTTTACAAATTTACCAATAAGCTGTATAGTCTGTCTCAAATATATCATAAAAAAAGACCCTCTAAAATAAAGGGCCTTTTCCCATTTCATAAGGGAGTAAATTAAGTAACTAAATAGTTAATTTACTAACTTTGAAACATTTTCTGTAATAATTTAAATTCTATATATTGTTAGTGGTAGAATATTATCTACTAAGAATTCCTCTTCTAGTGTTTGCATATACTACTTTAGAAGAATTAGATTCATCATCAAGAAATACTAGCATATATTGTCCTTTTTTATTCTTGTATACATTCTTTAGTTCAGCTTTAGAAAAATCTTCTTGAACATCATTCTTTATATTTTTAGGCAACTTACTAGTTTCCATTTCTGAAAAGCCTTCTACTACTTTATCTGTAATAAGTTCTTTATCACTTTGCGAAACTTGTGCACTAACTGTAGCTGTTCCAAAAATGGCGAGACAAGCAAACGTAAACATTAATTTTTTCATAATATTGGGTAGTTTTTTGGGTTAATAATTTTAGCTAAGTGGTTAATTAACTAATTATTATGATAAGTGGGAAAATTATGCCAAAATTAACCAAATACATTTTAATATTAAATTTAAACGAGTAAGCAACCTCACAACCAAAATCTACATCTCAAAAATTTATATAAAAACTGTGGAAATAAAAAAATTCCACAGGTGACTGTAGAATTTTTACACACTTTTAAACCTAAAAGCTACCATTTGGGTTTTTTTCGATTGTCTTTTATCTGCGATTTTCGCTTTTTATTTTCTAATCGTCTCTTTGTCGAGGCCCTACTCGGCTTTGTTTTTTTTCGCTTTCGCGGTATATGCAGACCTTTCTCTATAAGTTTTAGAAACTTTTTAATGACTACTTCTCTATTTTTATGCTGACTTCTACTGTGATCTGAAGAAAGCTGAAGCACTTGCTCTTTAGTAAACTTAGTAGATAATTTACTCAGTAAACGTTCTTTTTCTTCTTCCGTAAAGAGTTGAGAATTGTTCATATTCCAGCTCAGCACTACTTTTGTACTTGTTTTATTGGCGTGTTGGCCGCCAGGACCACCGCTAAGCACCGCTTTAAAGTCTACTTCTTTAAGGAGTTTTTCTTTAGAAACCATTTTAAATTTGAGGTTGGTGGGATGGTTTTAATAAGTCAACCACCGTTTTTACTGGATTAAAAGTAACCAAAGGTACTTCGACAAAAATAGTGTTCCAATGCGCCATGGCTCCGTTCCATAAACCAGGAAGTTCCAAAGCTTTTAAAGCTCGTCCATCTTTAGATTTTTCTGAAATAAAGCCTTTTGAAGCGTCTACAAAATCTAATAAATTAAACTTTTCACCTTGATAGTCTTTAATTCCGCATACTATATCTACTGGATTAAAATGCGTTGCTTTGGCAGCAATATCTTGCTGGCTTTGATTAGTATGGTCAATTTGTGCACTTTCTACTATTTGTAGAGATGCTTTTCCTTGATGATCTAAAACCCAAAATGGACCACCGCCGGGAGCACCTTCATTTTTAACCATTCCGCACACACGAATAGGTCGGTTTAAAAGTTTTTTTGCTTCCGTAAAGCTTTTAATTTTCTCTTCGGAATGAAAACATGAGGACAACATCTCATTCGCTTCGGTTAAAGCTTCAGGATTTTCGGCGTCTATTTTCTTTAAAACTTGGAAGACTTGTTCTTGAATTTCTAATAAAATTCCGCCAAGAACTTTTTTATACTCTACAATCTCATTTAAATATTCGTGCACGCATACATTGTCTATATTTTTAATAAAAACAACGTCGGCTTCTACTTGGTTAAGATTTTCAATTAAAGCACCGTGCCCTCCGGGCCTAAATAATAAGCTTCCATTTTTCTCCCGAAAAGGTTGATTGTCTCTTGTAGACGCCAAAGTATCTGTGTTTTCTTGCTGATACGAATAAGCTACACAAAAATCATTTTTTGGATATTTCTTCTCTATCTGAGTTTGAGCTTTTTTAAATTTTTCTAAATGCTTTTTAGCTACCGTAAAATGCAAATGAGCTACATCGTCATTTTGTGAATAATTCATCCCTTCCAAAAAATGAATTTCAAAAGCGGTTAAAATTTCATCTTCATATTTGTGAAAAGGAACTAAACCTTTAGGATAACTTCCATAGCCTAATTTATCTTCATCCAATAGGTTTTGAACAAATGAAACCGCTAGTTGATCTAGAACTGTTTCCTTTTCTAATTGCTGAAAATTCATCACTTCCTTATAAAAAGGTAAACTTTCTAGCTGCTGAAAAAATTTAGTTAGTTCATTTTTCTCTGTTCTGGCAATAAATTCTTGTAGATTCTCTTTTTGAGAATCAAATTCGTCTAAAAAGAAAAATAGGTTCTTGAACATTCGTGTTGCTGCCCCACTGGCGGGAATAAACTTCATTTTCTTTACGGAAGACTTTTCAAAACGATTCATCCAACTTTGAAGCTTATTTTCTTCTAATTTGATAATACCGCTCCCTATACTTGCTGGCGCTTTCAAATTCTCAAAGGCGATTCCCTTCTCAAATTCTTTCAATTGTTTTTCTACTTGCTCTTTTTTTATGCCTTTTGCTTTCATCTGCAAAAGATCGTCGCCAGTCCACATCTTACTTTCCATACTCTTTCAATAAATTTTCTACTATTGCAATTGCTTTCTGTAAGCGTTGCTGTTTTGTTCCTTTTAAAACTTCATAAGGCTGTTGGTTATCCTTTAACGAAGCTTCAAAAATCTCGTACATATATTCTCTTTCTTCGGGTTTATCCCTTAAATCATCCTCTTCCCACGGCGTATCTATATACGTGAGCAAATATAAATCATATTGATGCGCTTTGATGATCTCTTCAAAAACTTTAGAGGTAAAACCCTCATAATACACCTTTGCATAAGTATAGGTTTGAAGCACATTGGTGTCTACAAACAATACTTTATTTGCTTTTTTTGCCAATCGGTTTTCTGAAGCTATTTGTCCCTTGGCAATAGGAATTAAATCTTTTTGCTCACATGCTTCGCTGCAATTATCATACTTTTCCTGTAAATAATCTCTAGCAAATTCTGGCACCCATTGGGTATTAAAATGCTTCGCCAGTTGTATAGCCAAAGTAGTTTTTCCTGTAGATTCTGGCCCGTAGACCACAATTTTTAAACCGTCTGAATCTTTTTGAACAAGAGTTTCTTCCATGAGAAATATCCTAAAACAGCTATTATTATTAAAAAGACATATAAAAACGCACTAAAGCTAAGTCCTTTATAGAAATACAAAGGAACTGAAATTATATTTCCGATAAGTAAATAAATCCAATTTTCAATTTTCTTTTTAGCCAAGAGCCACATTCCTACAAAAAAGAAAGCGGTCGTAATAATATCTACATAAGACGGCCAGCCTTGCCATTTATCAAATATTTGATAGACTATCCCTATTAAAATCATGCTTCCTATAAATATAGCTGCAAGAATTTTGTTTTCTTTATTGGTTACTTTGGTGATAGGCGTAAGGTGTTTTTCATCTACTTTTCTAGTCCATACATACCAGCCATACACACTCATACTAAAATAATATACATTAATTATCATATCCCCCAGCAGACCATATACAAATAAAATATACACGTATAATAAGGTGCTGGCAATTCCTGTAGGATAAACTAGAATATTGTTATTTTTAGAATAAAGCACACTTAGCACGCCAAAAAAAACACCAAACAGTTCTAAAACTATAAGGTGTGTGTCTACTCCACGATATTGAGAAAGCAGCCAATCAAAAATGGGGCTCATAATCGCGACGATCAGATTTTACAATTTTCATATAGATAAGTCCGCGTTCTACTGCATCTAGTGCTTCTTTCATTTCTTTATTCAAAACCTTCATCACCTCATCATAATCTCCATAGACTTGCGTGCTTAAAGGGTTTTCTTGTACTTCTAAACCTGATTCTCTCAGCGCATCGATAAAATTGATAATCGCTGGCTCGTACTCATCTTGAATTGGAGTAAGTGTTAACTCTACTGATATTTTCATGGGATTTCTGTTTAAATTCTTCTTCAAAAGCGGTACCTACCACGACCAAATTGGCTCCGGCTTGATAACACGCCTCTATTTCCTTTTCGGTTCGTAATCCTCCGCCTACAATAATTGGTAAATTTACTTCTTTTTTTACAGCTTGAATAATATTCGGGTGAACCGAAATAAGCGCACCACTTCCCGCTTCTAAATAAATTATTTTTTTTCCTGCCAATTGGCTTGCTAAGCAAATAGAAACAATTCTCTCTACTTCCAATTGTGGGATGGGTAAGGTTTCACTTACGCGTTGTACGGCGGTTTCTTTTCCCCCGTCAATTAAAACATAAGCGGTAGAAATGACTTCTAACTTACTAGCTATTATCGCTTTCGCGGATTTAATTTGCTGTCCTATAAGGTATTCTGGATTTTCTCCTGAAACTAAACTTAGAAATAAAATTCCGTCTGCTTCTGGAGTTACTTGAGAATAATCTCCAGGAAATAAAATAATAGGAAGTGAAGAATGTTTTTTTAATTCTTTAACTACCCGCTCACATTTTCCTGACTTAACTGTGCTTCCTCCAACAAAAAGATGAGTTGTGAAAGAAGGAATATCTTTTAGAAGCAAAATAATCTCTTGCTTCTCTACCTTATCTGGATCAATAAGAATAGCAAAGCTGCGTTCCCTTCCTATAATTTCTCTATATAATTGGTCTGGTGCCATTTTCATTTGAATTTCTTTTGTAGAGGTAGAGCATAAACACAGGTAAAACCTTCAAATTCTAGATAATCAATAATAAAGGTTTCTTCTTTTCCCTTATAATTTACTTTGGCTGTAGTTTTACTTTGATCAAAATCAAAATCTTCTATATATATATGATGCAAAAACAGCAATCCAGGAATGCTCATACATTTATAAATAGATTCCTTTGCCCCCCAAACAATAGTTAGCTTTCTTATGATGGCTTCATCGTTTGCCATCGTACGGTATTCTTTAAGCGGCGTAAACTTGTGCGCAATTTTCATGATTTTCTCCCGCTGCTTTTCTATATCAATACCAATGGGTTTATCGCTTATGATAATTCCTGCAAAGGTAAATGAATGTGTAATGGAAATATGTTTGCCATCTTTAAGGTGAGGCTTTCCGTTATCATCATAATACAAATCATGATCTGTATAGCCTTCCGCAGCCAATAAATGTCTAATACTCATAAAACCTCTACGATGGAGGTCGCTTTTCATACCATCTACTCGATTTTGGCAATGTGAGGTTAATTGAATACCATTACTAAGCCACTCAAAACTTTCTTCTATCTTCCAAATGAGAACTTTAGTAGATTCATCAATTGTTATTGTTTTGTAAAGAGCCATGGGTTTAAGTAGATATTATGTATTTTTGTAAGACAAAATTGCTTAATAACAAATATAAGAATATGAGTACGAAAACGGTAACATACACACCATATAAAGTTAAAGATATTTCTCTAGCGGCATGGGGTAGAAAAGAAATGGAGCTTGCTGAAGCAGAAATGCCAGGATTAATGTCTTTAAGAGAAGAATACAAAGACGAGCAACCTCTTAAGGGAGCAAGAATTGCTGGATGTTTACATATGACGATTCAAACTGCGGTTTTAATTGAAACACTTACCGCTTTGGGAGCTGAAGTAACCTGGAGCTCTTGTAATATTTTCTCTACCCAAGATCAAGCTGCTGCTGCCATTGCAGATAGTGGTGTTTCAGTTTATGCTTGGAAAGGGATGACCGAAGAAGAATTTGACTGGTGTATTGAACAAACATTATTTTTTGGAGAAGATCGCAAGCCTTTAAATATGATTTTAGATGATGGTGGAGATTTGACCAATATGGTTTTAGACCGTTATCCAGAAATGGCAAAAGATATTAAAGGCCTTTCTGAAGAAACTACTACTGGTGTTCACCGTTTGTATGAGCGTATGAAAAACGGAACGCTTCCTATGCCAGCGATTAATGTTAACGATTCAGTTACCAAATCTAAATTTGATAATAAATATGGATGTCGTGAAAGTGCTGTAGATGCAATTCGCCGTGCTACCGATGTGATGCTCGCAGGAAAACGCGTAGTGGTTTGTGGCTATGGTGATGTTGGTAAAGGTACTGCTGCTTCATTTAAAGGAGCTGGTTCTATTGTAACGGTAACAGAAATTGATCCTATTTGTGCTTTACAAGCTGCAATGGATGGTTTTGAAGTAAAGAAATTAGAAAACGTATTATCTAAAGCAGATATCGTTATTACTACTACCGGAAATAAAGACATTGTAAGAGGAGAACATTTTGAAGCGATGAAAGACAAGACCATCGTTTGTAATATTGGCCACTTTGATAATGAAATTGCCGTATCTTGGTTAAATGACAACTTTGGCGATACCAAAGATGAGATTAAACCTCAAGTTGATAAGTATACCGTTAATGGAAAAGATATTATTTTATTGGCAGAAGGTAGATTGGTGAATCTTGGTTGCGCTACTGGTCATCCTAGTTTTGTGATGAGTAACTCATTTACTAATCAAACTTTAGCGCAGATTGAGCTTTGGAAAAATACTGATAAGTATAAAAATGAAGTTTATATGCTGCCTAAGCACTTAGATGAAAAGGTAGCAAAATTACACTTAGAAAAAATTGGAGTAGAGCTTACTGATTTGTCTCAAGAGCAAGCAGAATATATTGGAGTGGAAGTAAAAGGTCCTTACAAACCAGAATATTACAGATATTAATTAAATGGTATAACACCAAATACAAAAATCCCTTCAAGCAATCTTGAAGGGATTTTTTAGTTTAAAAAAGACTTTGAACTTAACGCATAAAAAAACCTTCAGCAAAAACTGAAGGTTTTTTATCCTATAAAGAAAATACTAAGCTTCAAACGGTTCAATAGAAACGTATGATTTGTTATTTCCTTTTTTTGCAAATTTTACAACACCGTCAACTTTGGCGTGTAATGTATGGTCTTTTCCTGCATACACATTATCCCCAGGATTATGTGCAGTACCTCTTTGTCTTACGATGATATTTCCTGCAATAGCAGCTTGTCCACCAAAAATCTTAACGCCTAAACGTTTCGATTCTGATTCTCTACCGTTTTTAGAACTACCAACTCCTTTCTTGTGAGCCATAGGTTTATAATTTTAAAAGTTATTATTTACTTAGAGCTTCAATTAGCTCTGCTTTCTTTAAAGAAGAGTAACCTTCTAAGCCTTTTTCTTTGGCCATTTCTCTAAGCTCTGCCACAGTATGGTTGCTTAAATCATTGTCCTCTTTAGGCTTTTCTTCCTTCTTTTTCGTTTCCGTTTTCTTTTCTCCTTTAAGAGAAATATCACCGATAACAATTTCTGTTAAAGATTGACGGTGACCATTTTTTACACGGTAACCTTTACGTCTTTTCTTTTTAAATACGATTACTTTATCTCCTTTTAGGTGACGTGTAATCTTGGCTCCAACAAGAGCTCCTTCTATAGCCGGGGCGCCTAAAGTAATGTCATCTCCGTTTCCTGCTAAAAGAACTTTATCGAAAGATACTGAATCTCCCTCTTCTCCTGCTAAACGATGAACAAAAACTTTTTGGTCTTTTGCAACCTTAAATTGCTGCCCTGCTATCTCTACAATTGCGTACATAGCGTAATTTTATTAAAAATTTTGTTTAAAATGGATGCAAATATACCTATAAATCTTTAACCCACAAATCTATTATATATAAAATTACAAGAGATTCTAAAAAGGAAAAACTATTTTCTAAGCAGCTTTCGCTTTTTTGTGTGAATAAACCTATCGACCGGCTATTTTTTCATTGGTTTTCTTGGTGTTCCAACTCGTTTTAAAAAGCTGCATAAAAGAAAGTGTAAACACTAATGAAGTAGCAAACCCCATGGTTGCCACCACGAAAAGTAACATCGCAACGCTTGTATTGTTATCATTTTGCCAACCTTTTAAAATTTCACTAAGGAAAGTATCATCAAAATTAGTGGCATAAATCCCAAAAAATAAAGTAAAAATAAAGGTGGCCAAAAAACCAGCAACAAGACCTGCCATAAATCCTTTCTGGTATTTAAACTTTGCTCCTTTATATTCGTAATAACTTTTAATACATAAATATATACCAGCACCAGTAATTACACCATTGAATAAACTAAAAATAGGTTTAGTGTGTAAATCTAATAAGGACAAGAGTAAAAAATAAATAATTAAAGCTGCTGCTATTAACAATCCGAAGCGAATTGGTATAGATTGGTTTTTCATAATAATTTTATTTAAGTCTAAATTTCTAAAAAATTGCTGAATCCAATAGGCAACATATTGTTAATTTATGTGAAAATCAAAGATAAATTTAGGGATGTTTTTAAAATTCCTCCCATTTTTATGTAACAAAATGGTATTTTTGAATACTTATTTAAAAAACTTAAAATAATTAAAAATGATTAGAAAAATTAGCTCAGCTTTTTGTGCTCTATTCTTAACTTTTTCTGGCTTTGCTCAAGAGGTGGAATACACAGAGTATGATTTAGACAATGGCCTACATGTTATTTTGCATCAGGACAATACTGCTCCCGTAGTTACGGTAGGAGTAATGTACCACGTAGGGGCAAAAAACGAAGTAGAAGGAAGAACAGGTTTTGCCCACTTCTTTGAACACCTTTTATTTGAAGGAACAGAAAATATTGCGCGTGGAGAATGGTTTAACATTGTTGCCGCTAACGGCGGAAGCAATAACGCCAACACCACGGCAGACAGAACTTACTATTACGAGACTTTCCCGTCTAATAACTTAGAATTAGGATTATGGATGGAATCAGAAAGAATGGTTCATCCAGTCATCAATCAAATTGGAGTAGATACTCAAAACGAAGTGGTGAAAGAAGAAAAGAGATCTAGAGTAGATAATGCACCTTACGGTAAGATTATTTATGGCACAGGAATCAACCATTACATGTTTAAAAAGCATCCTTACAAAAACACCGTTATTGGTACAATGGAAGATTTAGATGCAGCAGAATTGGATGAGTTTAAGGCATTTTTTGATAAATTCTACGGACCTAATAATGCTACCTTAGTGATTGCTGGTGATATAGACACTAAGGACACCAAAGAAATGATCAAAAAGTACTTTGCTGGTATTCCAAGAGGAGCAGAAGTTGATCCTGTAAATATTAAAGAAGATCCTATCAAGTCTACAATAACGGCTAAAGAGTATGACAGTAATATTCAAATTCCTGCTAAACTATACGTATATAGAACTCCAGCAATGAATGAAAGAGACGCTTATGTTTTAGATATGGTTTCTTCTATTTTAACCGATGGAAAAAGTTCTCGTATGTATAAAACCATGGTAGACGATAAAAAAGAAGCACTACAAGTACTTGCATTTCCTAGAGCTCAAGAAGATTATGGAATGTATGTAATAGGAGCTTTGGCAATGGGAGAGACTCCTTTAGAAACTTTAGGAACTTCTATTGATGAGGAAATTAAAAAGCTTAAAACGGAATTGATTTCAGAAAATGAATACCAAAAACTTCAAAATAAATTTGAAAACAATTTTGTAAACTCTAACAGTAGCGTACAGGGAATTGCTTCTTCTCTAGCAACCTACCACACACTTTACGGAGATACAGATCTTATCAATAAAGAAATCGAAATCTATAGAGGAATTACAAGAGAAGACATTAAAAAAGTAGCTAATGAGTATCTAAAAGAGAATCAACGTTTAGACTTAGACTACTTACCTACTCCAGATTCTGAATAATTTTAAAAAAGCAAAACAATGAAATTTAAATTATATCCACTATTTATTATGTGCCTTATGGTCTTTGGAGCGCAAGCCCAAGTAGATCGTTCTAAGCAACCTCAACCAGGTCCGGCACCAAAAATTAACTTAAATAAACCAGCTTCTTTCAAATTAGATAACGGTTTAAAAGTTATGGTAGTAGAAAACCATAAACTTCCTAGAGTTAGTGCAAGTTTAATTATAGACAATAAACCAAATTCCGAAGGAAATAAAGAAGGTGTGAAAGCTCTTTATAGCGCCATGATGGGAACGGGAACCAATAGTATGTCTAAAGACGATTTTAATGAACGAATCGATTTTTTAGGCGCCAATGTGAACTACAGTACCCAAGGAGCTTCAGCAAGATCTTTATCTAAGTTCTTCCCAGAAGTTTTGGAATTAATGGCTCAAGGATTATTAGATCCTAAGTTTGATGCAGAAGAGTTTGAAACTCAAAAAGACCGTCTTATTGAAGGAATTAAAAGTAATGCTAAAAGTGCTGGGGTAATTGCTAGCAATGTTAGCCAAGCTTTAGCCTATGGTAAAAATCACCCATACGGGGAATTCGCTACAGAAGCTTCTGCAGAGAAAGTGACTTTGGCAGACGTGAACAAATATTATGAAAACTACATTTCTCCAAAAAACGCTTACTTAGTAGTCGTTGGAGACATCAAAGAAAGAGATGTAAAGAAATTAGTAAGAAAGCTATTTAGTGACTGGCAAGCAGATGTTCCTCCTTCAGGATCTTTACCAAGCCTTCCTAAAGTGCAGTACACCCAAATTAATTTTGTAGATGTTCCCAATGCAGTACAGAGTGAATTGTATGTTCAAAACACGATTGACTTAAAAATGGCAGATGAGGATTACTTCCCAGTATTGGTAACTAACCAAATTTTAGGAGGTAGCTTCGGAAGTTATTTGAATATGAATTTACGTGAAAAGAACGGTTATACATATGGAGCGAGAACTTCTACGGGAGATGACAAGTATGCAAGTAGATTTTATGCTTCGGCAAGTGTTAGAAATGCGGTAACAGATAGTGCTATCGTTGAAACCTTTAAAGAAATTAAGCGTATCAAATCAGAAAAAGTTTCTTACGAGGATTTAAGCAATGCCAAAAACAAATTTGCGGGAGATTTCGTATTAAGATTAGAGCGTCCCTCAACGATTGCGAGCTATGCCTTAAATATTGAAACAGAAAATCTTCCTTCTGATTTCTATACGCAGTTCCTAAAAAAGATCAATGCGGTTACACAAGAAGACATTATGAGAGTAGCCAATAAATACTACAAAACAGATAAAATGCAGATTGTAGTTGCTGGAAAAGGTGCAGAAGTTTTAACAAACTTAGAAAATGTAAAGATTGACGGAAAAAAGACACCTATTTTCTTTTTCAACAAAGAAGGTGAAAAAGTCGAAAGACCAGTGTACACCAAGGAAGTACCAGAAGGTGTGAGTGTTAAAACTGTTTATGAGGATTATATTAAAGCGGTAGGAGGCGAAAAAGCAACTAAAGCAGTAAAAAGTATAGTTTCTACAGGAAGTGCTTCTGTACAAGGGATGAACCTTAGCTACAGCAGCAAAAACACCGCAGATGGCAAAAGTCTTACCTTGGTACAAATGAACGGTATGACATTGAGCAAACAAGTATTTGATGGTGAAACTGGTTATACTGAAGCTCAAGGGCAGCGTATGGATTATACCGAAGATCAAATTATCGCAGCCAAAAGAGATGCTAAATTATTTACTGAGTTGGAAGCGTCTGCAAGCGATAAGCTTACCGGAATTGAAGTTGTAGATGGGGAAGATGCATATGTTATAGAAACTTCTAAAGACTCTAAAAATTACTACAGCACCAAAACTGGTCTTAAACTACAAACCGTGACTACGGTTTCTCAAGGAGACCAGTCTATGACCACCACTATGGGATACGATGATTACAAAACGGTAGAAGGAGTAAAGCTACCACATTTAATCTCTATTAATATGGGGCCACAAACGATTGAGGTAAGCATGAACCAAGTAGAATTAAACAAAGGAGTTAGCGACGCCGACTTTAAGTAACCTTCTTATTCAATTAAATTAACCGACTTTAGTTTCGACTATAGTCGGTTTTTTTTATTGCTTTACGGAAGAAATTCTCCGAAGAATTAATGATGATATGTAAAAAATATAATTAGCAATGCTGGCGAACTACAACTATATTAGAAAGAGATCTCATTTTAAACCGCTTTATTGATCTCACGTACTTTTTATACTGAACGCTATACCATTATATAGAGAAAGATCTAAATAAATCTGATGGATTGCAGCAAATAGTTTTTAGGCTTTAACCCTCCGCTTTTTGTTTGCAAAATAAACGCCAATTAAGATTACTATTCCGGAGACGGCTTGCCAAAAGCTAAAAATTTCTCCGTCTAAAACTCCCCAAGTTAAAGCCACCACAGGAATTAAATAAGTGACTGAAGTTGTAAACACTGGGTTAGAAAGTTGCACCAATCTATTAAAAAGGATTTTTGCGATTCCCGTTCCAACAACAGAAAGAATGGCGATATAACCTATAGAAACTTGCACTTCTGGCTGCTGTAGCAACTCCGTTTTAAAGAAGCCTGAAAAATACAGTACAGCCAAAGACGGAAACAGTAAAATAATAAAGCAACCCACCGTAATACTCAAAGCTGGTACTTCTTGTAAATACTTTTTAATAATGTGTACATTAAAGCCATACATCGTAGTTGCAACCAAAGGTAAAAGCGCATACCAATAATTTTGATGCGTGTTCACAGTAGCTCCGCTTCCAATAAGGAAAATAGAACCCAACAATCCTACAAAAACTCCAATCACTTGATTCTTAGTAGATCGCACTGAAAAAATTAAAAACCCGATGATAATTGATAAGATGGGAACGGTAGAATTTAAAATAGAAACAATGGCGCTATCAATTTCCAATTCCGCGAAAGCGAAAAGAAATGCAGGAAAAAACGAACCTAAAAGTCCAGAAACTACAATCCACTTCCATTGCTCCTTTTTGATTTTTTTGATACTCCTAAAACCAATAATAAGTAGAAAAATAGCAGCCAATGCAGTTCTTAAAGCCCCTAATTGAAGTGCGGTTAACCCCACCAATCCTTTTTTGATAAGAATAAAGGAACTTCCCCAAACCAAAGAAAGCAAGATTAGATATAACCATTTGTAATGTGATTGCTGCATGCGTATTTTTTAGAAGCTGCAAAATTCATCATTATTTATGAACTGCCCTAACTTTTTAAAATCCAATTGTACTGTGGGTAAAGGCAAAAAAAAGGTTTACGCATAAAAAAGTCTCTCTTCTATCTCATTATTTAAGAGAAAACTATTTTTTTAAAGCCTCCCTATTAAGCTTCTGCGGAAGCGTATCTTCTTTCCAAGTGAGGCTTTCCATTAGATGCTTAATGTCGTTTTTAAGGTAATTGGCCGCGGGAACAATAGAATCGTAATTGGGCTTACTTCTAAAGTAAATAGAACCAGTGATAAAGTGATTCACACTATCGGTTACGTAAAACTGTGCTTGTGAAGCTGCATCCCCACTAACTTCGTAGAACGTTCCAAAAGCTTTTTTCTTCTCATTTATATAAGTATCTGCCTCAATTTCATCGGCTTTCACAGTATGTTCTAAAGGAAGTTTTTGGGCGTCCATTAGCAATTCTTTTAGGTTATTGCGCACAGGTTGGTAGGTAATAAAAATGGTTCCGTCAAGAAGAGCGTAATCTATATTCACCCAGCAATCTTGCTGTACTTTGGGCTCTTTTAATTGCGCAATGCTATTAATCTCAAAAGAGTAAGAACAAGGGAATTCTATTTTTTTATAGTTGGGTTCTGGGTATTCTAATGCCAAAAAAGCTTTGGGTTTAGGCTGAGCAGCATCCTCCCCACAACTCACAAATATACACGCAATCGCAATTAAAATAAGGCTATACTTCATGAGCTATACTTAATTTTACCTGTTTAATACGTTTATTATCCACCGCTTCTATGGTAAATGTAAAATGTTCTACTTTAAGCTCTTGATCTCTTTTAGGAAATTCTCCCGAAATTTCTAATAAAAAGCCTGCTAAGGTTTCGGCTTCTCCTCTCTTTTCCTCAATAAAATCGTTTTCTTCTAGCTTAATTACTTTATAAAAATCTTTTAAGGGCGTTTTTCCTTCAAACACAAAGTTATAATCATCCAACTTAGAAAAAACCAAATCTTCATCATCAAACTCATCACTAATATCTCCTACAATTTCTTCAATAATATCTTCTAGAGATATGATGCCGCTAGTTCCCCCATATTCATCTACCACAATAGCCAAATGATTTCTCTTTTCTTTAAAATCATTGAGCAAATCATCTAATTTTTTATTTTCTGGCACAAAGTAAGGCTCTCTTAGCAGGTCCTGCCATTCAAAATCTTTTTTATCTAAGTGAGGTAAGAGATCTTTAATGTAAAGAATACCTAAAATATTATCTATACTATCTTCGTAAACCGGAATTCTAGAATAGCTCTGCTCTACAATTTCTTCAATAACTTCTGTATAGGGCTGATTCTTATTCAACGCAAACACATCCATTCGGTTTTTCATCACTTGCTTAACCACTGTATTTCCGAAGGAAACAATACCTTTTAAAATTTTTTGCTCCTCTTTTGTCGTATCTTCTTCACTGGTAAGTTCCAATGCTTGGGAAAGTTGATCTACGCTTAAATTAGATTTTTGCTTTCCTAGTTTATTATGAATTAAGACCGTCACATAACGCATAGGCAGACTAAAAACGCTAAATAGTTTATCTAGAACCCCAAGCGGATACGCCATAAAGTGAGAGAATTTCACCTTATTTCTATTCGCATATATTTTTGGTAAGATTTCGCCGAAAAGCAAAATAAGAAAAGTTACAATAATTACCTCCAACACAAAGCGCACGTTAACTCCGTAATACACCGTATTGATTCCATCAAAGAGACTACTTGCCAAAGAGTCAAAAAGAAGTACAATGGCAATATTTACAAAATTATTGGCCACCAAGATAGTTGCCAATAATTTTTTAGGCCGGTCTAGAAGACGAATTAAAATTTGTTGCTTGGCCGAAACTTTGCCATCATCCACATCAAAATCTGATGGGATTAAAGAGAACAAAGCCACCTCTGATCCAGAAATTAAGGCAGAACATCCCAATAATACAAGCAAAAGTATGCCACTAAGAACATCATAAGATCCTAGCGATAATAAAGTAATTAAACTGGAAGGGTCAGGGTCCAAATGGCGTAGGTTTTAATTAAAACGGTAAATCGTCCTCTTCCTGTTCTTGCGACTGCACATCAGGCTTTGATTGATTTTGCTGCGGAATAGATTGCGGCTGAGGTGAAGGTGAAGCTTGTTGTTGATTGTTTCCCGTTGACCCAGCTTGGTCTTTAGGAGTTAAAAAAGTAAATTCAGTACATTGCACCTCTGTAGAATAGCGATCCATTCCCTTATCATCGGTCCATTTTCTGGTTTTTATTCTTCCTTCAATATAAACTTTATCTCCCTTTTTAAGGTACTTTTCGCAAATCTCGGCACCCTTGTTTCTCACTACAATATTATGCCATTCTGTATTGCTTACGCGTTCTCCAGAGTTTTTGTTCACATATTCTTCGTTGGTTGCTAATGGAAATCTCCCAATGCAGCCGCCGCCTTCAAAATGGTGCATTTTTACATCATCTCCTGTATGTCCTATCAGCATTACCTTATTTAATGTACCCGCCATAATATTTTGTTTTAATAGTAAATGTAAGCAAAAAGAATTATTTGCTAAAACCGTAAGCCTCAATAAATTTTTGAATCACTACGGGAACTGCAAAAGTATCTATTTGATTAGTTATAAGAAGTGACTTTGGCAGATTTTCTACTAAATTTAATTTTTCTACTTCCACAATCCAAAATTTAACCCATAATTTACGGTGAGAAAGCAAGTGTTTTATAGGTTTAGCATTATAAAGAGAAGCTTCTCTAAGTATATTCTGCGGAAGAATTTTATCATTACTCATTAGAAGATCTTCTGAAGTTTCGCAGGATTTGCTGGATTCAATTAAAGGAAACTGGAATAAATTCTTCCAAATTCCTTTCCCTGTTCTTTTTTCTAGAAACACATTTTCTCTACTATCTAGGATCACAATATAATTGTAATGTCTCTCTAGTACTTTGGTTTTCTTTAGCTTCCGCGGAAGCGATTCTACTAAACTTTGCCGAAATGCTACACAATCTATCTGCAAAGGACATACGGCACAATCTGGAGATTTGGGGGTACATTGCAAGGCTCCAAACTCCATAATTGCTTGGTTATAGATATCTGGTTGCTCTTTATCTAGTAATTTTTCGGCTAAAGTTTTAAACTCTTTAATTCCTTCTGTAGAATTAATAGGCGTATCTATTCCAAAATATCTACTTAGTGCGCGGTAGACGTTGCCATCTACTACTGCCACCGGCTCTTGATAACAAAAAGAAGCGATCGCACTTGCGGTATAGTCTCCCACTCCTTTCAGGTTTTTTAGATCTTTATAAGTAGTTGGGAAAATTCCGTTAAGCTCATATGCCACATATTTTGCAGTAAAATGAAGGTTTCTAGCGCGAGAATAATAACCTAAGCCCTGCCATAGTTTAAGTACTTTATCTTCACTGGCTTTTGCGAGGTCAAAAACTGTGGGAAAAGCCTTAATAAATTTTAAAAAATAAGGCAAACCTTGCTGTATTCTAGTTTGTTGCAACATAATTTCACTCAGCCAAATAGGATATGGTTCTTGCGTGTCTCGCCAAGGCAACTCCCTCGCATTTTCTAAATACCAATTGATGAGTTTGTTATGAAATTTCATAGGTGTTTTTATTAAAAAGCGAAAGTAAAAGTTTATTGTGTTACTATTTAAACATTTAGGTTTGATTTATTGATAATTAAATTAGTATATTTGCACCCTCTTAAAATGATAACCCATATATAATAAAAAATAATTGTAAGATGACGAAAGCAGATATTGTAGCAAACATTTCGGATAAGTTAGGAATGGAAAAAGGTGACGTACAGGCTACTATTGAAACCTTTATGGAAGAAGTAAAAAACTCTTTAGAAGGCGGTGACAACGTTTATTTAAGAGGTTTTGGGAGTTTTATAATTAAAACCCGTGCAGAAAAAACAGGAAGAAACATTTCTAAAAATACAACGATTAAAATTCCTGCACACAACATCCCTGCATTTAAACCGGCAAAAGTTTTTGTAGAAGGTGTTAAAACAAACGTAGAAGTAAAATAAAACGAATTATTAATTTAAATACATATTTTTATGCCAAGTGGTAAAAAAAGAAAAAGACATAAGGTAGCGACGCATAAGCGTAAGAAAAGAAGAAGAGCTAACCGACACAAGAAAAAGTAGTTTTCATACTACTTTTTTTTTATTAAAAAACGTTCATTGAAATCGAAGCTTTCAAAAAGCTTCATCAGGATTTTTTTACAAAACCCTGTGAAAAATTTTTGTTTAATCCATCTATACGTGAATTTCATGTATGGATAAAAATCTAATTAGCTAGGAATAATGGATAAAGAATTAATTATTAGATCAGATTCCTCTGCTGTTGATTTTGCCTTATTAAAAGATGGAAAACTAGTAGAATTACATAAAGAAAAAGACGATAGCAATTTTGCGGTTGGAGATATTTTTATCGCCAAAGTAAGAAAAGCAATACCTGGTCTTAATGCTGCATTTGTTAATGTAGGTTATGAAAAGGATGGTTTTTTACACTATCACGATTTAGGTCCGCAAGTCTCTACTTTATTAAAATTCGTAAAACGTGTAAGCACAGGTAAATTAAAAGACTTTTCTTTAAAGGATTTTCCTTTAGAGCAAGATATTGATAAAGATGGCAGTATTGTAGATGCCGTTAAATCAAATCAGTCTTTACTGGTACAAGTCGTAAAAGAACCAATTTCTACAAAAGGCCCAAGAATAAGTAGCGAACTTTCCTTTGCGGGAAGGTACATCGTTCTTGTTCCTTTTTCTAATCGCATTTCAATTTCTCAAAAAATTGACAGCAAAGATGAAAAAGAACGCCTCAAGAGATTGGTAAAAAGCATTAAACCTAAAGGTTTTGGTGTAATTGTGCGAACTGTAGCAGAAGGCAAAAAAGTAGCAGAACTAGACAAAGACCTTCAAAATTTGATGGGTCGTTGGACAGCCATGTGCAAGAAATTGTATAAAGCCCACCATCCTACAAAAGTATTGGGAGAGTTAAATAGAGCATCTTCTATTTTAAGAGATATCTTTAATGACTCTTTCACTTCTATTTGTACCGATGATGAAGCACTTTATACACAAATTAAAGATTATGTAGGAGAATTCTCTCCTGCAAAAGAGTCAATTGTGAAATTATATCAATCTAACGTCCCCATTTTTGAAAAAAATGGAATCGAAAGGCAAATTAAAACCGCCTTTGGTAAAACCGTTTCTATGAGTAAAGGTGCTTATTTGGTTATTGAACATACAGAAGCTATGCACGTTATAGACGTAAATAGTGGTAACCGAAGTAGTAAAGCCAAAACTCAGGAAGAAACCGCTCTAGAAGTTAACCTTATAAGTGCTTCTGAAGTGGCAAGACAGTTGCGATTAAGGGATATGGGAGGAATTATTGTAGTCGATTTTATTGACATGAATAAAGCCGAGAACCGTAAAGCCCTTTTTAATCATTTACGAGATGAAATGAGTGATGATCGCGCCAAACATAAAATCTTACCCCCTACCAAGTTTGGACTGATACAAATAACAAGACAACGCGTAAGACCGGAAATGAATATCAAAACAAGAGAAGAAAACCCTAACGGAAACGGTGGGGAAATTGAAGCTCCAATTGTTGTGATTAATAAAATAAACGCCGACTTACAAAAAATTATTAAAAAAGGACATAAAAACGTGAGTCTTACCGCTCATCCTTTTGTGGCCGCTTTTTTAACAAGAGGTATTCCATCACCTAGAAGTAACTGGTTTATAGACCATAAACGCTGGGTAAAAATATTACCAAGAGATGCTTACACGTATCTAGAATATCACTTTCACGATAAAAACGGGGAAGAAATACTCTAAAAAAATTGACACCCTGTAAAGTTATACTTTACAGGGTTTTTTTATTTTTATAAAAACTTTTGTTTGGACACTTACAAGACCTTTACTGTAAAAGAAGCTACGTTAAAGCTTATGAATTATTGTGCCTACCAAGAGCGATGCCACCAAGATGTAGAGCAAAAGCTCATAGAATTGCGCATGATACCAGAGGCTAGACAACAAATTATACAAAAACTCTTAGAGGATAATTTTCTTAATGAAGAGCGCTTTGCTCAAAGTTTTGCTCGGGGAAAATTTAGAATCAAAAAATGGGGAAAAATTCGTATTCAACAAGAATTAAAAAGACGTAATGTATCTAGATTTAATATTGTCTCGGCGCTTAAAGAAATAGATGAAACTGAATATGTTGAAACTCTAGATCAACTTTTTATAAAAAGATTAGATAGCTTAACGGAAAAAAATCCGCAGAAGCTAAAAAAGAAAATAGCAGACTACTTATTATATCGAGGTTGGGAAAGTCATCTTATCTACGAAAAACTAAACACCTTATAGATTTGCTTTCTTGTAAGTTTGTTTTATAGATTGCTCATTCTTGTGGGCTAGCCATTTATCTCCTTTCCATCTGCGCATGATGTTATCATAGTGACGCATTATAAAAATATTATAAACCGCTTTTAAAAGATGCTTGGGCTTTTTAGGAGCCGATCTTAAACTCATAGAAAATCCTGGCGTTAAATAGGTCATAAAGTGCCAATAGCCCTCTGGCATATACAGCGCATCGCCGTGTTCTAAATAGGCTTCCATCCCTTTAGCTTTTCTTAAAGCAGGAAATTTATCAAAATCTGGCTGGTTAAAATTAATCCCTTCGTTTGCAATCAATGCATGGGGTACTTTATACAAATATTTACTTTCTGAAGGAGGAAACAACAAACAACGTTTTTTTCCGTGGAAATGAAAATGCATAATGTTGGCATAGTCGATGTCATAGTGCATAAAAACACTAGAGTTTTTTCCGCCAAAAAATAAAAAAGGCAATCCTTTCAAGAATTTAAGTCCTATATTGGGATATTTAAAATCTTTCTGCAACGCAGGTATTTCTTTTAACAAACTATATAAAAAAATACGGTAATTAGTAGGTTTTGAACGCAGCAAATCTATATACTCACCCATACTCATTTTAGCATGAGGTTCATTAAATTTATCCTTACTACTCACTGGCCGGTTGTCATAAAGAGGTACTTCTTGATCTTTTGCCACCTGTTTTATGTACTCTAGATTCCATTTTTTATAAGCTGGCCAATCTTTAGTTAGGTTTTGTAAAACCACAGGTTTTTGTGGTTTTACATAGTTCTTTACAAACTCTTCCTTAGTAATATTGCTTACTCTTGGTATTTCCTGTAAATGAAAATCTTTCATAATAGCTTATTATCTTCAGTTGCCTTATGGGCAATTTTAATAGCTTTTTGGTTTTTGTAATCAACCCACTTTTGTCCCTTTAATTTACGCATAATATTGTCAAAATGCATCGTAAATAATATACTTCTAAGAAATTTTGCCTTCTTAGGGAATGAGCTAGGGAAAGATCTTAGCGTTAAGGATACACTTGGTGTTTTATACCTAATATAATGCCAGTATCCACTAGGAATATAAAGCATATCTCCTGGTTGTAATAAGACTTTAAAGCCTTTAGCGTATTTTAAGGCGGGAAACTTATCATAATCTGGATCATCAAATTCTATGCTTTCCATAGCGACGATGGAATGCGGTACGTGGTATAAAAAAGTTTTTTGATCATGCGGAAATAAAATCACTTCTTTTTCCCCCACAAAATTAAAATGTAGGTTGTTGGCAAAATCCATATCATAATGCAATAAAACCCTAGAACCCGCGCCTCCAAAAAATAGTACGGGTAACTTCTTGAAAAATTTAATTCCCAAATTAGGATATTTAAAGTCACCCATTAACTGTGGCGCTTTTTGTAACATATTAAAGAAAAATATACGCAAATCAGTAGGTCCATTTTTAAGAAGTTCTACATAATTTTTCATGAGCATTCGCGCAGCAGGTTTTCTTGAAAGTTCCTTTCCTTTTGCTGGCTCACTATTGTATAATGGCACTTCTACCTCGCCTACTTCTTGAGCAAAATAATCTAAGCTCCATTTTTCTCTTGCCGGCCAATCCTTAGATAATTCCTTTATTACAAGAGGTATTAATGGCTTCACATAAGATTCTTTAAAATCTTTTGCCTCTATAATGTCGACAGTTTTTATTTTTTCTAAGTGCATCTTTTCAATATTACTATTAATAATGCTTTTCTTTTTAAGGGCTATCTTGTGACCTGTACTTCTTCTCAAAAATAAGAAATGCTGCGGATTAAATCTCTATAAACACTCATTGTTGTCCGATAAAGAACCAAGACCGCTGCGCTTTTTAGAACCAAGAATCAAGACTTAATTGTAACTAACTGATAAACAGTGATGTTCTAACATAAAATTATTATCACATTCTCGATAGAATCATTTTCAAGAAAGAAAGGTATCTATTTTAAAATCTTATTAAATTTCAGACATAAAAGATTCAATAAGTTTATATTATTTTTATCAGACAAGGATAATAAGCAATATACTTAACCTAAATTAACGTGTGTTTTAACTCTTCCAGAGTTTGAAATTTGTGTGAAGACAGTTAAGGTATGTTTCTAGACTAAAGTGGTGCTTAAATTTTCTTGAATTTAGTATGGCATTGTTCACAACGATACTCGTATGCTGCATAAAACGGTAAAGCTGCCACCAGCCAACTTCCTAAAAAAGCCACGAATGATTTAAAATCTTGTATGGTTGTAAAATAATGAATTTGCGTGCTGTTGCAATTAGGACAATGAATCTTCTCTCCTTCATTAGTTAAAGAGTACTTAGGCATTTTTTCCAAGATTTCTAAGGCAAAATCCCGATCTACTTGACGAACTTTTAATTTTACTCCGCCAATGGCATGACTCATTAAAGGGTCTGTATCTATCGTATATTCGTCTTGTATATACACAAGGATGCCTTCGGCTTCTAGACGCCCTTTAAAAATTTGAGCTTCTGAAGAATACTGATAATTTGCTATCACCACCCAACTGGAATCCATACGCTGTTTTAAAATTTTATTGGCTTTTGTACATCAAATAAATTATGCTAAAGATAAACTTTCAGGAGCTAACGAATACAAAAAAACTTCAAACCAACTATATTTTGTAAATCAATAAATAAAATAGAATACTTTACGGAATTTCTTCCGCTTTAAGCGAAATTAAAGAGAAATTGAAAAAGGTTTAGTAAGACAAATTACCCTTTCTCTTTCTCCTCTTCTGTTTCTTCCTCATCCTTTAAATCATCTCCACTATCTAATTTATGTGAGAATTTTTTATATTTCCCTTCCAACTCATCCATCACCGATTTATCCCACATTTTTACTCCCAAAAAGTAGGAAGCTCGCCCTATTAAATGAGCGCCAACGGGAGCTGTTAAAATAATAAATAGTATAATTGCGAGCACCCGTGAAGTAACTGAAAGTTCATCAAAATAAATGGCGGCGCTCACTAAAATTAATCCTACACCTAGAGTAACGGCCTTTGTAGTAACCGAGATTCTCAAGTAAGTATCTGGCATACGTAGAAAACCTACGGCCGCTAGTAGTATAAAAATAGCGCCTAAAGTGGATAATATGATTATTAAAGCATCTGTCATTCGTTTCGTTTTCTCTTTTTTTCGTCCATCTCCAGCTTATTTCTTTTCTCTAAATAATACGAAAAGGCTACAGTACTTAAAAAGGCAATTAGTCCTAAAATAAGTGCAATATCTAAGAATGTAGATTGATCATACACAATGCTATAAATGGCAATAATCGTAATCCCAATGGTGATTAACAAGTCTAAAGCTACCACCCTATCTGCTATTTTGGGGCCCATCACAAAACGGATAAACACCAATAAAACCGATACGGCTAAAATGGGTAATATGATATAATATAAGTATTCTTCTACGGTCATCTTAAAATTTCAAGTAAGCGTTTTTCAAAGCCTTGTTTAATGTCTTGTATAAATTCTTCCTTATCTGTAACATACATAGCATGTACATACAAAACCTTGCGGTCGTCTGAAACATCTAAACTAAGCGTTCCTGGCGTTAGTGTAATCAAGTTGGCTAAAAGTGTGATTTCTAAATTGGTTTCGGCATCTAGAGGAACTCTTACAATCCCAGGATTCATATAAAATTTAGGCGTCACCACATCGTAAGCTACTTGCAAATTCGCTTTCAGCAATTCATACAAAAAGAACAAAATAAAAGAAATAAGCTTTGGTACAATTTTAAAGTACTTGGCATTTCCTCTACCCTGGGTAATTACATAAAGTATAATAAAACTCAATATAAAACCAAAGGCATAATTGGAAAACTCAAAGCTTCCAGTGATGGCTACCCAGATAAATGTTAACAATATGTTTGATAGAAACCTATTCTTCATGATTTAGCTTTTGGGCATTACTGCATCTATATATTGTTGTTTATTCATTAATTCGCCTGCGATTCTAGTAGAAAGTTGTTGAACACTTTCTGCGCCAAAACCAATATACAAGGAAACTCCCGTTAAAAAAACAATAGGAAGAAGCATTTGAAGCTTCCGCGTGGTGGTCATTTTACTAAAATATAAAAAATGATCTCTTTTAGGTAAATCGGCGGGATTTTTCCAAAATACTTCCGACCATAATTTTGCCATTACAATTAGGGTAAGCACGCTAGCAAAAATTACCGCTCCTAATACCATATAATTTTCCGTATTAAAACTGGCGATAATCAGAGATATTTTTGGCCAAAATCCAGATAATGGCGGAATTCCAATTAAAGAAAAGAAAGGAATAGTCATCAATAAACTCAGCTTAGGGTATTCTTTATACAAACCTCCCAACGATTTTATATTGTTACTTCCTTTAATTCTATAAATAAGACCGCTAATCATAAACAAATTGGTTTTTACCACAATGTCATGAATTAAATAGAATATCGCTCCGGCGATTGCCAACTCTGTAAACATACCCAAACCTGCAATCATAAATCCAATATGACAAATGATAAGGTATGAAAACACTTTTCGCATATTCTTTTGCACCAAGGCTCCAATCGCACCGCTAAACAAGGTAAGAATCGCTATAACCATTAATACCTCATCTATAAAAACATCATCGACAAAAAGAAGGGTAAATACCCTAATTAAGGCATAAACACCTACTTTAGTTAGTAATCCACCAAAAATCGCGGCCACTGCAGATGGTGGCGTATGGTACGATGCTGGCAACCAGAAATACAAGGGGAAGACGGCAGATTTAATCCCGAAGCCTACCAAGAATAGGATGGCTGCGACTTCTACCAAACCTCTATTTTCAATTTGTGGAATAAGTATGGCCAAATCTGCCATATTTAAAGATCCTGCCAAACCATACAACACGGCAATCGCCGTAAGAAAGATAATAGACGCGAGAAAATTGAGCGTAAAATATTTCACCGCTCCTTCAATTTGCGCTTTTTCACCACCCAGCGTAATCAGCACAAAAGAGCTAATGATAATAATTTCGAACCAAACATATAAGTTAAAAATGTCTCCTGTTAAGAAGGCACCTATTAAACCTAAAAGTAGAAAGTGGAATATTGCAAAGTAACCAAACTTTAATCTGGCAGGAATTATGGATGCTGAAGAGAAACTAGATACTGCTAATCCTGCAATAGAAGTTAACAAAACTAGAGTAGCAGAAAGAGTATCGGCTACAAAAGTAATTCCGAATGGCGCTTCCCAGCCTCCAGCTTGTATAGTTTGCGTTCCAGACACTAAAACTTTATAAAAAAGTATCCCAGAAAGAACGAGACCTATCACACTTCCTAAGATACTCATCACGCGCTGCACGTTAATGTGTCGCCAAGCAAACATCAATACAATACTCATTAGTAATTGCCACAATAGCGGATATAGTAATAATTGCTGCATCATATTTCTTCGTCTAGAGTGTTCATTTCATCCAAATCGTCTGTTTTAACCACTTTATAGGCTCGTTTTACCAGAATAATAGCAAAAGATTGCAGTCCAAAACTAATTACAATAGCCGTAAGGATTAAAGCCTGCGGAAGTGGATCTGCATAAATACTAGTAAATACATCTGAAGATTCTTCAATAATAGGAGGATTTCCTTTGGTAATTCTTCCTAAGAGAAAGATAAGAAGGTTGGCTCCATTGCTAATCATTATTAATCCTATAATAAGCTTTACCAAGCTACGTCTAAGCATCATATACAGTCCTGCTGCATAAAGAATTCCCGTCATAATTGCTAATAAAAACTCCATATTAAGCTGATTCTGAAATAGTAAAAATGATGGTTAATGTAACCCCTAAAACAACGATATAAACGCCCACATCAAAAAATAAAGCAGTTCCTATAGAACCAATTACCGGAATGGGGTCTTGCATCCAAAGTCCTGTCATAAACGCTTGATCTAACACAATCACGGGCAATAAACCACTTAAAAAAGCAAGAGATAATCCTGCAGGCATTAAGAATCCTGGATGAAATTTTAAAAGTTTTTTGGTGTCTTTTAATCCGTTGGCAAACGCGTGAAGTACAAACGCAATAGACGCAATTAAACCTCCCACAAATCCGCCGCCAGGCAAATAATGACCTCTTAACAATATAAATATAGAGAACAGCAGCAATATAGGTAGCAGATAGTTAGAAGCCGTTCTTAATATGATTGTTTTCATTTATTCTCTTTTCAAAAAATTACTTTTGTTTTCTTTCTGATGATTTTAATCTCAATTTTAAAAGTCCGAATACTCCAATGGCAGCTATGGCCAATACCGATATTTCTACCATCGTATCTGTTCCTCTAAAATCTACTAAAATCACGTTCACTACATTCTTTCCGTGCGCAAGAATATATGCATTTTCTGCATAATAGTTGCTTATTTCTTCATTTACTGGTTGTGCTAAAACTTCTAAAGCGAGAATGCTAATTAATCCGCCAAAGGCGATAGAAAGTACCGCATCTTTTACCCTCGTTTTATAGTCAGATAGTTTTAAATATTTAGGCAATTTATACAGTACCAATACAAATAAAATTACCGTTAAGGTGTCTATGGTAAATTGTGTCATCGCCAAATCTGGAGCCGAGTAGAATACAAAGAACAAACAAATAGAGTACCCCATCACTCCCGTAGCGGCAACCGCAGCCAATCTAGATTTTGTAAATACGGCAAAACCTATAGACATAATCATAATGCATAAAGTGACTACCTCGTATATAGTTAAGCGGGAAAATGACGAATAATCTATGCGATAGGTGGTGTTTTCTAATAAGGTGAGCGAAACTAAACCTACTAAAAATAAGATGATCACCGAGATGTAATTACGCAAATATCCATTCTGAAAAATATTCGTCCATACATCTGATGCTTTTTCAAAAAAAACAGCAAGGCTTTCTAAGATATGTTTTGGAGACAGCTTCTCGAATCTTTCAATAAAATCTTCTTTGCTTTTGGTTGGTTTCCAGAAGAAATAAGCAAGCAATCCAAGACTAATTGTTAAGACACTTAAACCTAATATTGGAGTGAAACCATGCCATATTTTTAAATGCACTTCGGAAGGATTTTGTCCTACGGAAGTCAAAATAGGTTTGATTAAACTTTCTTGAACTAAACTAGGAAACATCCCAAACACAAAACCTAGCACTCCTAAAATGATGGGGGGCAACCAGATTAATAAAGGTGGATAATCTACATGTTCCATCCCAGTAGGTAGTTTCCCCACAAATGGTTTTATACCTGTCACATATCCCGCATACGCAATCAAAACATTGGTTGCCACTGCTAGACCCGTTAAGAAAATCGCCGAGTGGTTAAAATTTAAAGTACTTTCATAAATAAGGTCTTTTCCTAAGAAACCGACACTTGGAGGAATTCCTGCATTAGAAATAGCGGCTAAAATACCAGCAATAGCAATAGGCAGCATCACTTTTCTAAGTCCCGAAAGTACAGTCACATCTCTGGTTTTTGTTCCTTGGTCTATCGCTCCTGTCATAAGAAACAAGGTCGCTTTATATAAGGCGTGTACGAGAATAAACATTCCTGCGGCTAGCAAGGATTCGTGAGTTCCTAAACCTATTAAAAAGGTTAATATTCCTAAGGCTGCAATGGTAGAATAGGCTAAAATTCCTTTTAAATCGGTTCTAAAAAGAGTATGAAATGCCGCATAAAACATAGTCACCGCACCCACAATTAGCAACGTGGTATTCCAAAATTCTTGTCCGCCTAAAACTGGAGTTAATCTAAAAAGTAAGTAAATTCCTGCTTTTACCATAGTTGCGGAGTGCAAGTAGGTAGAAACTGGCGTGGGCGCTTTCATCGCTCCTGGCAGCCAAAAATGGAAAGGAAACTGCGCAGATTTGGTAAAGGCTGCTCCAAAAATGAGGGCTACTGCCAATACATAATGAGCGTTCTGGGCTATAATTTCGCTTAGCGGAATCATTTCTGAAATTTGATAGGTACCGGCAATGCTTCCAAGAATTAAAGCTCCTGCCAAGAAAAGCAAACCACCTATTCCCGTTACAGCTAGCGCCGTTTGCGCAGAACGTCTCGAATCTGGGTTGGTGTTATTAAATCCGATAAGGAAAAAAGAACTAATACTCGTTAGCTCCCAAAATATAAATAAGCTGATGATATTGTCTGAAAGTACCAAACCAAGCATCGCCGCCATAAAAACCAGTAAATAGGCATAAAAGCGGTCTAAATAGACATGGCCTTTTAAGTAAGAAGAAGTGTAAGCAAAAACCAAGGTTCCTATCCCAGTAATCATTAAACTAAAGAGCATCGCCAATCCATCTAAACGAAAATCTAGGTTAACGCCAAAAGAGGGAATCCACTGCTGACTTTCGGTCACAATCTGATTGCTCGCAATACTGGGTATGTATTGCAAAAAGTAAATAAAAAGTCCTAAAGGAATTAATGAAATAAGTATAGAAAGCTTGCCTTTAAAAAATTTTCCTGCGAAAGCGAGAAAGAGTGCAAAGACAAATCCTATTAAAATTGCTATTAGCATAGGTTTTTAAAAAATACTGAAGCGCAAATATAAAAAGGAAAAGTGTAGAATGCTTACAAAAGCATTGGTTTATCTAAAGGTTTAACACGCTGGTAACATAGAGAAGTTGACAGAAATTAGGTTTTATTATCGTTTATCAATAATTTATGTATATTTGTTATTGTAAAACGATAATTTATGAGAAAATTAATTTTACTTAAATCCTTAGTAGACTTTATTTGGATTGTAACTGGAGTTCCAGCCATTCTATTGGGAATAGCTTTAATTCCTTGTCTTTTTATCTATACCTCTATTTTTGAAACTTTTTCTATTCTTCCAGAAGAAACATTGGTTACGAATAATTTTTTGGTTCAGTTTATGGTATTGATTTTAATTCTTTCGTTCCTATCTAGTATGTATAGTTTTTATTTATTTAGAAAAATAATACGTTATTTTCAGAAAGCGCAGCCATTTGATCTATTCGTTATAAACAGTTTTAATAAAATAGGATGGATTTTATCTATAGCGGGTCTTGTGAGCTCCATAACGCTAATTCTTCTTAGGCTTATGCTAGAATCTAGAATTACCATTCGTTTGGGCGCGACACCTTATTTAATCATGATATGCTTAGGTTTATTTTTCATGGTGTTAAGCGAAACCTTTCGTGTTGCTAAAAATCAAAAAGAAGAAAATGAGTTAACGATATGAGAACCAATCTTATTTTAAAAACAATTATCGATATCCTATTCTTTATTTTAAGTTTAGGAGCACTTGGAGCCGTTATAATTAGTCTGATGAGTCTTTTTACATTAGATCTAGACCTATTATCCTATACTTCTTACCCGCTACCCATCAATCACGAATGGATTATCCCTATTAGCATTCTAAATATACTCATTCCTATTTTTTTCTTTTTAGGAATTGGCTACTTACGAGAAGTCGCTAAATGTTTTCTGAAGAAGAAATGGTATCATGAAAAAATCGTTAAGTATTTTAGACTATCAGGTAGGTATTTAAGCATAACCGCTATTATAGGTTTTGTCTCCTATTTCCTTTACACATTTACTACTGAGAATCGGTGCAGTTTACCCGCTTCTTCTTTAAAAAATCCTCATTTGATATTGTTTATACTTATTACCGGCCTTTGCTTTATTATGATTAGCCGAATATTAAAAGAAACTATTGAAGCCAAACAAGAAAACGAGTTAACCATCTAAGTTATGCCAATAGAAATTTTCTTAGATGAAGTGCTCGAAAAACGAGGAATTAAATCGGTAGAGTTGGCTGAAAAGATTGGCATTACCACTGCTAATTTATCGATTCTCAAAACCGGGAAAGCAAAAGCGATTCGATTTTCTACTCTGGAAGCGATTTGTAAAGCTTTGGAATGTGAACCCGGAGATATTATTAAGTTGAGTAAATAAAAAATAAATTTGTATCTTTAAGTAACTCAAACTAAACGATGATGAAAACTACTAAACTTTTTATTTTCTTGTGCATAAGCTTGGTTTTAATGATATCCTGTAGCCAAGATGACACTTCACAAACAATTCTTGAAAATGAGAATACAGAAGTAGAAGATGAGAATGGAGAAGATGAAGGTGATAATGAAGAGACTCCTACTGAATCCAATTCTTTAAAATCATTTACAGTTGATAAAAACGGAGATTTATATTCTTTTTATTTTCATTATGACAACAATAAAATTGATAAGCTAGCTTATGTAAATAAGCTAGATGAGATTACCTATTATTCTTTTGAGTACAATGAAACCGAGAGAATTCAGGAAACGATTAAATATATAGCAAATCCTAGCAACACTAGCGTTGACTTTTCCAATTCAAACAATTTTAGCAATGCTGAAAGTTCGCTAACTCATAGCTATCACACTAATAATAAACTCCAGGAAATCGCCGGCTTTGGCTATGCTTATACTAATGGTTTAGTAGATCAGATTATGTCTACAACTATGTTCCCAACCACCAATATATCTTATGATGCCAATAATAAAATAGAGAAAACGGAAACCTATCTAAACAATCATGATCCGGGTTCTCCAAGATATTTTGAGTTTGACAATAAAATTAACCCCTTTTATAAATTATTTGATGAGTTTGGATTTGTTGTGGACAAAAATTTAAGCATTCCAAATAACGGCTCTATAGCTTCAGAAATAAATAGGGTTTTAAATGATCTATACTGTATTAGTCCCTACAATATTGATCAAAAAAGAGATGAGAATAACTACCCTTCTTACAACGTAGAATATACGTATAACAATGATGACTATCCTTTAGAAGGTGTTTTTACTTACGAAGATCAGAATCAACAAGAAGTTATAAAATACACTATTTTTTACGATTACTTTTTATAGGTACTTTTTATAGGACCAAATAAATAAAACAAAAAAAGCGCCTCTAGAAGAAGCGCTTTTTATCTTATATAGTTTAAACAGGTCTTAATCTGCTAAAACAATAGCTTTGTTATTTTTAAATTCTAAAACACCACCTTTAATGTGATATTCTAATCTCCCATCTTCCCCCGTTGTAAAGTCATCTTTTACTTCTTCCGCCAAGCTTACATTTCCACCAATTTTCACTTCTCCTTTAACAAGTACAGAAACGATGGCTTCGTGATCGCTTAGCATTTGAAATTCTCCTTCTACACCAGGAACTGCTACAGATTCTACTTCTGCGCTAAGCAAGATTTTCTCTGGGGTTATAATTTCTAAATGCATATGGATATAGTATTGAAATGTGAGGTATAAGATATGAGGTTCTCTAACACCTCTAATCTAATCTCTCAAATCTATTTTTAGGATTCAGCTAACATTTTTTCTCCAGCTTCAATTGCTTCTTCAATAGTTCCTTTCAGGTTAAAAGCAGCTTCTGGATATTTATCTAATTCCCCATCCATGATCATATTAAACCCTTTGATGGTTTCTTTAATATCTACCAAAACTCCTTTAAGTCCTGTAAATTGTTCTGCTACGTGGAAAGGCTGAGACAAGAAACGTTGTACACGTCTTGCACGAGATACAGCCAGTTTATCTTCTTCAGATAATTCTTCCATACCAAGAATTGCAATAATATCTTGTAATTCTTTATAGCGCTGTAGTAACTCTTTTACGCGTTGTGCGCAGTCATAATGCTCGTCACCTAATGCAGCAGCGCTAAGCATTCTAGAGGTAGATTCTAAAGGATCTACTGCTGGATAAATACCAAGTTCTGCAATTTTACGAGAAAGTACTGTGGTTGCATCTAAGTGAGCAAAAGTAGTTGCTGGTGCTGGATCTGTTAAATCATCTGCAGGTACATAAACTGCCTGTACAGAAGTAATGGATCCTCGTTTTGTTGAAGTAATACGTTCTTGCATCGCACCCATTTCTGTTGCTAATGTAGGCTGGTAACCTACCGCAGATGGCATACGTCCTAAAAGTGCTGATACTTCTGAACCTGCTTGCGTAAAACGGAAAATATTATCTACGAAGAAAAGTACATCTTTTCCTTGTCCTTCTCCTGCCCCATCACGAAAATACTCTGCAATGGTTAATCCTGAAAGTGCCACACGAGCACGTGCTCCTGGTGGTTCGTTCATTTGTCCAAAAACGAAGGTTGCTTTAGAATCTTTCATCGCAGACTTATCTACTTTTTGAAGATCCCATCCGCCACTTTCCATAGAGTGCATAAAATCATCTCCATAGTTTATAATACCAGATTCTAGCATTTCTCTCAAAAGGTCATTTCCTTCACGTGTTCTCTCTCCTACTCCTGCGAATACAGAAAGACCACCGTGACCTTTTGCAATATTGTTAATCAATTCTTGAATAAGTACTGTTTTACCTACTCCTGCACCACCAAACAATCCAATCTTACCTCCTTTTGCATACGGCTCAATTAAATCAATTACTTTGATACCCGTAAATAAAACTTCTTGAGATACTGATAAATCTTCAAATTTTGGTGCTTCGCGGTGAATAGACATACCATCTTCACCTGTTTTTGGCAGGTTTCCAAGACCATCAATCGCATCTCCTGTTACGTTAAAAAGACGTCCGTAAACATCATCTCCAATGGGCATTTGAATTGGATTTCCCGTAGCAAGAACTTCTGTCCCACGGCTAAGACCGTCGGCAGAATCCATGGCTATGGTTCTCACTGTGCTTTCTCCAATATGGGATTGAACCTCGAGAATCAATTTAGAGCCATCTTTATTAATAATTTCTAACGAATCGTAAATTTTTGGTAACTCAGCGTTTTCTGTGCTAAACACAACGTCGACAACAGGACCAATAATTTGTGCAACTTTACCTGTAACTTTAGACATTATCTAATGGTTTTATTATAATATTAAATAAAGGAAAAAATGCTCTCTTTTTCCGGCTGCAAAGATAGATTATTTTTATGAAATAAAACACCCCTAATTTTGAAAAATATTTATTACTCTACCGTAACTGACTTTGCAAGGTTTCTTGGCTGATCTACATTTTTACCAAGCATCACTGCAATGTGATACGAAAGTAGCTGAAGCGGAATAGTAGTTAGTAAAGGTGTAAATGCTTCTACAGTATCTGGCACTTCAATCACATAATCTGACATAGATCGTACATCTGTATCTCCTTCGGTAACAATTCCTATAATTCTCGCTTCTCTAGATTTAATTTCCTGAATATTGCTCACTACCTTTTCATAATGTCCTTTTTTGGTCGCAATGACAACCACAGGCATATTTTCATCGATTAAAGCAATAGGTCCGTGTTTCATCTCTGCCGCAGGGTAGCCTTCTGCATGAATATAGGAAATCTCTTTTAATTTTAAAGCTCCTTCTAAGGCCACAGGAAAATTAAAACCTCTTCCTAGGTACAAGAAGTTAGCAGCGTTCATATACTTTTTCGCCACCTCTTTAATATGTTCGTTAGCTTCTAAGGCTTTTTTTATTTTTCCTGGAATTAAATCCAATTCTTGCAAATGATAATGAAAATCTGTATTACTCATATTTCCTTTTGCTTTTGCCAACTTAAGCGCCATTAAACTTAACACAGTAATTTGCGTAGTAAAGGCTTTGGTAGAAGCTACCCCAATTTCTGGTCCTGCATGCGTATATGCTCCTGCATGAGTTTCTCTAGAAATAGAAGACCCTACTACATTGCAAACTCCAAAAACAAAAGCTCCTTTTGATTTTGCTAATTTAATAGCTGCCATCGTATCTGCAGTTTCACCAGATTGTGAAATTGCAATAACCACATCGTTTTCGTCTATAATTGGGTTTCTATATCTAAACTCTGAAGCGTATTCCACCTCAACAGGTACTCTAGCAAAATCTTCAAAAATATATTCTGCTACCAAACCTGCATGCCAAGAGGTACCACAAGCCACGATTAAGATACGCTTTGCATTCACGAACCTTTCTATGTTATCGTCCATTCCTGCCATTCTAACCATACCCTTATCTACTAGCATTCTTCCCCTGTAGGTATCTACAATAGCACTAGGTTGCTCGTAAATTTCTTTCAGCATAAAATGCTCATAACCTCCTTTTTCAATCTGCTCTAAATTCATTTGCAGTTCTTGAACGTAAGGCACTATAATACTATCATCTTGAATTTTACGCACTTTCACTTCTCTTCCTAAACGAACAATCGCCATCTCTCCATCTTCCAAGTAAATTGCACTTTTGGTAAATTCAATAAAAGGCGAAGCATCAGAAGCGATAAAAAATTCGTCTTCACCAACTCCTATGGCTAGCGGACTTCCCAAACGAGCTACAATAATTTCATCTGGCTTATTTCTATCAAATACCGCAATAGCGTATGCGCCTATAGTTTGATTTAAAGCAATTTGCACCGCTTTTCCCAGTTTTACATTTTCTTTTTTCTTTACATCTTCAATAAGATTTACCAACACTTCCGTATCTGTATCCGATTCAAAAGTATAGTCTCTAGAAGTTAACTCCTGTTTTAAGGAAGCATAATTCTCAATAATTCCATTATGGATGATTACTAAATCTCCCGAGTTAGAATAATGTGGATGTGAATTTACATCATTTGGCACCCCGTGAGTGGCCCATCTGGTATGCCCAATTCCTATGTTTCCTTCAGTAATATTTTCTGCTTCCATCTTATTTTTAAGATCAAGCACTTTTCCTTTTGTCTTACAAACATTTAAGTTTTCGCCGTCATAAAGTGCAATACCTGCACTGTCATAACCTCTATATTCCAAACGCTGTAAACCTTTTAATACAATAGGGTAAGCGTCTCTACTCCCTATATAACCTACAATTCCACACATAATTAATTCGGTTCAGTATAATATATATTCAATTTCAACCTATTTGCTTCTGGTGCATCTGGACCATACAAAACAGTACTTTGAGGGGTCAACAATATAGGAGAAGGAATCACCTCTATTTGAGAGCCTTCCTCAATATTTTCTTCTCCTTCTACCTCTGCCTTTAAAGGATTAAATATGTTTACATTATTACTAACGGTTAACCCAAGGCGAGTATTTGTAGAGTCTTTATTAATAATGTCACTTACATAAGAAGTAAGTTTTAATTTGTAAAATCTTTTACCGTTATTATCTTTATCTAATCTCCCTAAGTGAATCAATCTAGATTTAAGCGGATTGTTATCATTGGCACTTATATCAAATGTATAATCTTGTAAAACTTTATTGTTTTTTATATCATAGACAAACAATCGCTGCGGCTGATTATGATCTTCACTGATTTGATTTTCGTCTACATAAAAGGTAAGATTGGCTTCATTAATTAACCATTCTGAAGCTCTTAAGGTCTCCAACTCTGCAGGATCTGTAAACAAATCTATGGTTGCCATAGAACCCTGCCCTCCTTTTAAATAAATCTCATTTCCTGTCGGAATAGTTTGATCCTCTGTATTAAATACATTTACAATATTAGACCCAAAATATAATTCATACTCTTTTTGCTGCAACTCCTCATCTGAAGGATCTTGCACATCAGAAGTGTTAAAGTATAAGCTAATTTTTGCTTCTTCAGATCTTAAATTTAACAAAGACAAAGCGGTGATAGGAGTTTCTAAAGTATTAACTGGCTTTATGTACAGGCCTCTAAAAAAGTTTTGAAAATTAGAGTTACTCAATAACTCTGGCTGTCCTTCTTTATCAAAGATCAATTCCTTAAAATATTGAAGAGGCAATTTGATTCTTGTTCTTGGACTTGCTACGATGGTATCAAACTCTCCTCTAGAATTCACTTTTCTAAACCGAACTTCTGCAGCAGAGGGTTGAAAATTTACAATCGTATCAAATGGCTGAGCATCTAAATAGCTTTCAAAAAGATCTCTTTGATTAGAATAGTAAGCCTGAGGTGCGTAATCATTTTCTGGATCTTCACTTCTTAAAAAGTAATTGGATCTATAAAGCTCTAGGTTAATGGGAACATTTCCGTAGATAGAATCCAGTTTATATTGAGTTCCTGTCTCATCTTGAGATATAGGTTTGCTGTAATACGGAATGGATAAAACTACACTATCCAATTCTGGATAAGCTCCAAACCCAGGATCTGGATTTTGAAGTCTCAGCTGCGTTAAAATACTAGCAGAGTAATTTCCATAAACTTGATCTGTATAAAAACCTAAAGAATAGCTATTCAGGGAATTAGATTGCATTTTAACCAAAGGTTTTGTTGCAACTTCTAGTTGGGAAGCATCATACAATAGTGCATTAAAATTGTTGTTATTGACTAAGTCACTTCCTGCTTCTGCAAAATCATCTTCACAAGAGATAGTAATTAGAACCACTCCTAAGAGAAGTAAAGTTAACCGACCTATTTTTTTCATATATTTATTCTTTTTCTTCAAGTAAGACTTTTGTAAAATAAAAATCTTGGTATGCTTGAGCAAATTCTTCTTTAGACTTGTATTCTAACGTTGGTAAATCTTTTTCTTCTAAATATCTTTCTAAATCCTCTGGCAACTCTTCACTTCCTTTAATCAAAGCGTCTGAATTATCAATAGCTGTTTTCATAATATTTTCATACGTCGGCTTTTCTAAATGAGCCACCACATCATCTTCCAAACCATCAAATAACACTTTCTTTTGCATCTCTTCATCTAACATTCCCTCGAAGCCTTTATTGTATACAGAGGTAATAATTTTTGAATTTGAAAAGAGCGGTTCGTGACCGTAGTAGTTTCGCAAATAAAGCGGAAGTAGCGAGGCTAACCAACCGTGAACGTGAATAATATCTGGAGACCAGTTCAATTTTTTAACAGTTTCAATAACTCCTTTTGCAAAGAAAATAGCTCTTTCGTCATTATCTTCAAAAAGATTACCATCCTCATCTGTAAAGGTTGCTTTTCTCTTAAAATAATCTTCATTATCAATAAAATAAACTTGCATACGTTCTTTGGGAACCGATGCCACTTTTATAATGAGAGGCATGTCTAAATCATTAATTACCAAATTCATTCCAGAGAGACGAATAACTTCGTGCAATTGATGTCTTCTTTCATTAATATTACCAAACCTTGGCATAAAAATACGAATTTGCCCTCCTTGATTGTTAATCATTCTTGGGGCTTCGAATGACATGGACGATATTTCGGTTTCTGGTAAATAAGGAATTACCTCGGAAGACACGTACAAAATGCGCTTATCTTTCATAAATGATATACTATTGCTGTTACTATTGAATATAAAAAGCAGGCAAAATTACGAAATTTTATGCAGTTTACCAGTAATATATTAATTTTGCGCAACCTAAACTTCAAAAACGTGCTAGTATTTAAAGAAAAAAGCGCACTTAGAGATTATCTATCTGCTCAAAAAAAAGCGAATAAAACAATAGGTTTTGTTCCCACGATGGGTGCGCTTCATGACGGTCACCTCTCGTTAATTGAATTTGCAAAAAACGCCTGTGATATCGTCGTTGTTAGCATATTTGTAAATCCTACACAATTTAACAACCAAGAGGATCTAGAAAAATATCCTAGAACTTTAGACAACGACATCCAATTAATTGAGAAAAAAACTGCTAAGAATAGTATTGTTTTCGCTCCTTCTGCGCAAGAAGTTTATGGCGAAAATGTATCTTCTTCTCATTTCAATTTTGGACCAGTGGCAAGCTTTATGGAAGGAAAATACCGAAATGGTCATTTTGACGGAGTAGGAACTATAGTCAAAAAATTATTCGAGATGGTAGAGCCAGACAAGGCATTCTTCGGCGAAAAAGATTTTCAACAGTTATTAATTATAAAAAAATTGGTAGAACTCACCAACCTCCCAGTAGAAGTGATTGGTTGTGAAATAAACCGAGAAAAATGTGGGTTAGCAAGAAGCTCTAGAAATGCTTTACTATCTAAAGAGGATCGATTGGAATCTGCTTTTATCTATGAAATTTTACAACAAGCCAAAGCAGACTTTGGCACAAAATCTGTTATTGAAATAGAGGAAGATATAAAAACAGCATTTCAACAGCATCCCGTATTAAAATTGGAATATTTTGAAATAGCTAATGCTAAAACCTTAGCGCCTTTTTCTAGTCAAAAAGAAAAATATCGCGCTTTTATTGCCGCTTATGTCAAAAATGTAAGGTTAATTGATAACATTGCACTAAACTAAAAGATTAAAAAAGAAAAAATGCAAATTCATATTGTAAAATCTAAAATTCATCGCGTAAAGGTTACGGGAGCCGATTTAAATTATATTGGCAGCATCACTATTGATGAAGATCTTATGGACGCTGCCAATATTGTGGAAGGCGAGAAAGTTCAAATTGTAAATAATAATAACGGCGAAAGATTAGAAACTTATGCCATTCCTGGTCCTAGAAACTCTGGTGAGATTTGCCTAAATGGAGCTGCCGCTAGAAAGGTAGCAAAAGGCGACATTCTTATTTTAATTACCTACGCTATTGTTGATTTTGAGGAAGCAAAGAACTTTAAACCCTCTATTGTATTTCCTAACGAACAGAACAATCTCTTGAACTAAAAATCTTCTGTTGAACAAAAAAAAATTAATAAAGAGTCTAAAAATAATACTCCCACTTTTGTTGGGAGTTTTTTTAATTTGTATTTCTATCTATCGCTCCACAGAGGCAGAAAGAAATCAACTGTATGAGAACATCGTTCAAGCAGATCTTCTTTTTGTATTCTTATCTCTTTTCTGCGGTTTTTTATCCCATCTTTCTCGAGCGTACCGGTGGAAATTTTTACTCGCTCCTTTAGGATATAAAATAAAGCTTCACAATAGTTTCATGGCAGTGATGTCTGGATATCTAGCCAATTTGGGAATTCCAAGGTCTGGGGAAGTTTTAAGGGGTGCGAGTATTGCAAATTATGAACAGGTACCTTTTGAGAAAGCCTTTGGAACTATTATTTCTGAAAGAGTGGCAGATTTAGTTATGCTGTTGCTTATTTTGAGTATCGCTTTTTTCTCTCAAACAGAATATATCATCATGGTCATGGACACCTATCAAATCAATCCGTTTTTCGGGATTTTAATTTTGGTTATCCTGTTCCTTTTAGGAATTTTATTTTTGAAAATTATTAAAAAATCGACCATCCCAATAATTGTGAAAATAAGAAATCTAGGAAAAGGTATCTTAGAAGGAATGAAAAGCATTCTAACTATGAAGAATAAATTTGCTTTTCTATTCCACACTTTTTTTATTTGGGGAATGTATCTTCTCATGTTTTACCTTATCAAATTTGCAGTCCCGGGAGCTTCAGTAATTGACATGGGGCAAATTTTAGTTGCTTTTGTGGTAGGATCTTTTGCCATCTCTGTGACTAATGGTGGGATTGGCGTCTACCCTATTGCTATAGGAGCTGTTCTTGTTCTTTACGGAATAAATCAACAAACTGGAGAAGCTTTTGGTTGGGTTATATGGGGCTCTCAAACACTCTTAAACCTAATTATTGGCGGTTTATCTATTATTTTGATGCCGTTAATCAACAAAAAGTAATTTTTCCTATCTTATGAATTAATTTTAGAGACCAACTTATGAAAACATCTTACTTACTATTATGCTTTACTTTACTCTTCTCTCACATAGGTTTTAGTCAAGTAGAATACAAAGTTTTAGAATCAAAAAAACTACAAGCAGAACGAGAGATTAAAATACAACTTCCACGAAATTACAAATCGAATACAGACAAAACCTACCCGCTAATTTTGGTGCTAGACGGGGATTACCTATTTGAGCCTATTGCTGGGAATGTAGATTACTACAGCTACTGGGAAGATATGCCAGAAGCTTTAGTTGTTGGTATTAATCAGTCCGAAAGTAGAAAGGAAGACACTAGATTAGATATACAAGATCAGCTTCCTTTAGACAAAGGAGCAGATTTTTTTGAATTTTTAGGTGGCGAACTTCTCCCTTTATTAGAGGAAAATTACCGTCTATCTAATTTTAGAATTATTGCCGGGCATGACAAAACTGCCAATTTTATGAACTATTATCTGCTCAAAGAAAATCCTATTTTTCATGGATACATTAATTTGAGTGCAGATTATAACGATAGGATTGCAAACAACCTTCCAGAAATCATTTCTTCCTCTAATAATAAAATCTGGTATTATATAGCGACGGGATCTGATGATGCAGGCAAATTAGAAGAAGTAAATTCTCAAATGATTGTTGAACTAGAAAAAATTGATAATGAAAAATTCTTTTTCTATAGTAATAATTTTGAAGATGCAACTCATTATTCCTTGGTGGCAAGAGCAATTCCCGATGCTATAGAAGGTATATTCTCCTCTTATCGACCCATTAATACCAAAGATTATGAAGATGAGGTATTGACAACAAAGGGTTCTTTTTATGACTATTTAATAGATAGATATGACTTTATTGAAGAATTATACAACCTAGACATCAAATTTCGTATAAATGATATCATGGCCATTTCTGCGGCTATTGAAGAAAAAGAGAAATTTGATCAATATAAAGATTTGGGAAAACTCGCTCAAAAGGAGTATCCAGATAGTATGATAGGAAGTTATTTCTTAGGTCGTTATTATGAAGAAAATGGAAGGCCTAAAAGAGCCAAAAAAGAATATTTAGTAGCGTTTTCCTTGAATGAAACCTCGTACCTAACCAAAGATATGATGTTAGAAAAAATTAATCAGCTTAAAGAAAATTTTGGATTATAAACTTTACATATTTTAGCATAAAATTCTTCTTATGGCTAAAACTAAAACCACCTTCTTTTGTCAAAATTGTGGAACCCCACATTCTAAATGGCAGGGGCAATGTTCTTCTTGCAAACAATGGAATACTTTGGTTGAAGAGGTTGTTCAAAAACAAGACAAAAAAGATTGGAAAAGCTCTTCCCCTGGTTCTGGTAAACCAAGAATCGCTAGCCCCGCTCTTCTCAAAGATATTCAGTACGAGAAAGAAAGAAGACTTTCTACAAATAATGCTGAGTTAGATCGTGTGCTAGGTGGTGGGCTTATTCCTGGTTCGTTAACGCTTCTAGGGGGAGAGCCCGGAATTGGAAAGAGTACGTTATTGCTTCAGGTTTCTCTAAATTTAAATTACAGAACTCTATATGTTTCTGGAGAAGAAAGTCAACAGCAAATAAAAATGCGTGCAGAACGCGTTAACCCTAATCCATCAGATTGCTACATTCTTACAGAAACAAAGACCCAGCATATTTTTCAGCAAATTGAAAAATTAGAGCCAGAAATAGTTATTATAGATTCCATTCAAACGCTACACAGTGACTTTATAGAAAGCTCTCCTGGTAGTGTTTCCCAAATTAGAGAATGTACCTCAGAGCTTATTAAATTTGCTAAAGAAACGCATACTCCGGTATTACTTATTGGTCATATTACCAAAGAAGGCAGCATTGCCGGACCGAAAATTTTGGAGCATATGGTAGATACCGTTTTACAGTTTGAAGGGGATCGCAATCACGTATATAGAATTTTGAGAGCGCACAAAAATAGATTTGGTTCTACCAATGAATTGGGTATTTATGAAATGTTAGGAGAGGGTTTGAGAGAAGTTAGCAATCCCTCGGAAATACTATTGAGTAAAGGCAACCAAGAGCTAAGCGGTACCGCAATTGCAGCTACTTTGGAAGGCTTAAGACCTTTGATGATTGAGATACAAGCCCTTGTAAGTACTGCTGTATATGGTACTCCTCAACGTTCTACTACGGGGTATAATGCTAAACGTTTAAATATGATTTTGGCTGTATTAGAAAAAAGAGCTGGATTTAGATTGGGAGCTAAGGATGTCTTTTTAAACATTACTGGAGGAATTTCTGTAGATGACCCAGCTATTGACTTGGCTGTTGTTGCGGCAATTCTATCTTCTAATGAGGATATTTCTATAGCAAAAAATATATGTTTTGCAGCAGAAATTGGTTTGGCTGGAGAAGTAAGACCTGTACCAAAAATAGAACAACGTATTTTAGAAGCCGAAAAATTAGGTTTTGAGACGATTGTGGTTTCTTCACAAAATAAACTCAATACAGGTAAATATGCCATTAAAGTACATTTAGCTTCTCGAGTAGAAGAAGTAGTAGAGTTTCTCTTTGGCTAATCTGTAACCTGCTAGAAATTTAATTAAATCTTACATTGAATTAACACACTTTACCTTTCGAGAATTCTTTTAGCAACTACATGCATTTGGTTTAACTCAAACTGACAACTAAAAAAAAACCGCCTCAACTGAGGCGGTTTTTATTTGGATTGAAGAGAAAGAATTACTCCTTGTCTCTGTTCTTTTCTAAAGAAACTTCTACACGTCTGTTTTGCTGTCTTCCAGCTGCAGTCTTGTTAGTTGCGATAGGTTGAGTTTCACCGTAACCTTCAGAAGTAATTCTTCTAGAAGAAATATTAGCTTCATCTACTAAATAATCTTTAACTGAGTTTGCTCTCTTTTTAGATAATTCTAAGTTATAAGAATCTCTTCCTTGACTATCTGTATGTCCTTCAATATGGAATACAGTATTAGGATACTCATTCATAATTTCAGAAATAGACTCTAAAGCATCGTAAGATTCTTTACGAATACTTGATTTGTTAAGATCAAATAAAATTGTTTTAGAGTATTCATTTAGTTCGTTAATTACTTCAACAGTAACCTCAGGACAACCATTGTTTGCTTTTGTTCCAGCCACATCTGGACATTGATCATCTTTATCTAATACACCGTCGCCATCACGATCTTCGAATGGACAACCATTGTTAGATGCAGGACCAGCTTCTTCAGGACAATCATCTTCACTATCTTTTATTCCATCACCATCAGCATCAGGACATCCATTTAAAGATTTTAATCCAGCTTCAGTAGGACATTCATCTTGAGGGTCTGGGATTCCATCACCATCAGTATCAGGACATCCGTTAAATTCTGCTAAACCAGCAATATTTGGACAGTCATCTTCACTATCTTGGATTCCATCACCGTCAGAATCTGGACAACCGTTAAATTCAACTAAACCTGGAGTTTCTGGACACTCATCATCTTTATCAAATACTCCATCACCGTCTGTATCTTTTCCTCCAAAAGCTAATTTAAAACCAGCAGAATGCTGGAAGTGATCTAAACCTGCATCACCTAAACCGTCTTTATACGTAGACTGGATGTTAAAAGCAATATTATCTGTTAACCAAAGGTCAAAACCTAAAGTACCATTAACAGAACCTTGCCCGTCATCGTCAATCCAAGTATAACCTCCACCAATACCTAAGTAAGGATCAAACCATCCTTCTTGATTGATAAGGCTTCTAAAACTATATCTAATAGCTCCATCTGCTCCATAATAAGACAAATCATTTCTTCTTTCGTCTCCAAATTTATCAATTTGGTTTACAGAACCTGCAAGTTGAACAGAAAATCCTGCACCTACATATCTACCAACGGTAAGTCTTGAAACTGAAGGTAAAATATTGTAATGATCTCCTAAGTTGAAGTATTCATCAAACATACCACCTTGAGGTGCATCTTCACCTACAGGATAGAAATCTACGGCGTTGACACCAATACCAACTGCCCAAGGATTGTTCTCATCTTGTGCCTGTACAGTCGTAAGACCTAAGAAGAACAATGAAACTAATAAAAATCTGCTAAGATGTTTCATATTTTAAAATTTAATTTTTAAGTGTTAATTATTAACAAAAGTAAACGCTTGTTAAGTATTAAAAAAAGAAATAATAATAAAATTTTCTTAACACTTTTGGCAAGTGTCCTATATAGCTGCTTATATGACGTTTAATTTCTTTCCAACTTTCTTAAATGCATCTACTGCTTTAACTAAGTTTTCTCTACTATGAGCGGCAGATAGTTGAACTCTTATTCTCGCCTTACCCTTTGGTACCACTGGGAAGAAGAATCCTATTACATATATACCTTCTTCTAAGAGCATATCTGCCATTTGTTGTGAAAGCTTGGCATCATAAAGCATTACTGGCACGATAGCAGAGTCTCCATCTATGATATCAAAACCTGCATCTTTCATTTCTTTTTTAAAGAATTTGGTGTTTTCTTCCAATTGATCTCTTAATGCTGTATTATCAGAAAGCATTTCAAAGACTTTAATGGAAGCCCCTACAATAGCTGGTGCTAGAGAATTAGAAAACAAGTACGGTCTAGAGCGCTGTCTTAGCATATCTATAATCTCCTTTTTCCCTGTGGTATATCCTCCCATGGCGCCGCCCATCGCTTTTCCTAAAGTTCCAGTAATAATATCAATACGACCCATTACATTTTTCTCCTCTAAGGTTCCTCTTCCAGTTTTTCCTATAAAACCAGTTGCGTGACATTCGTCAATCATCACCAAAGCATCATATTTATCTGCCAAGTCACAAATTTTATCTAATGGTGCTACTATGCCATCCATAGAGAAAACCCCATCGGTTACAATAATTTTAAAACGTGCTCCGTTTTCATTGGCTGCTTTTAATTGCTCCTCTAAATCTTCCATATTGCTATTTTCATAGCGGTAACGCGCAGCTTTACAAAGTCTAACGCCGTCAATTATAGAAGCATGGTTTAAAGAATCTGATATAATTGCATCCTCCTTAGTAAGAATAGGCTCAAAAACACCTCCATTGGCATCAAAGGCCGCAGCGTATAATATGGTATCTTCGGTTTCATAAAAATCTGCAATATCTTTTTCTAATTGCTTGTGAATGTCTTGAGTACCACAAATAAAACGAACACTACTCATTCCAAACCCATGAGAATCCAAGGTATCTTTCGCCGCCTGAATCACTTCTGGGTGAGAGGAAAGTCCCAAATAATTATTGGCACAAAAGTTAATCACCTCTTCGCCTGTATCAATTTTTATGACAGCATCTTGCGGTGTCGTAATAACTCTTTCTTTTTTGTAGAGACCATTTTCTTTGATCTCATTCAGTTCATTTTGTAGGTAATCCTTAATTTCTTTACTATACATGGTTTGATAATTTTAATAAATTCAAATGTAAACAATCTTTAGCTCAGCCGTGTCTTGTAGGTAAACTAATATTTTTTTTATGACCCTATAACCCAAACTTTCTACTGCCATAGCATAGGTTTTGATTTGATTTTCGTGTGTAGACGAAAAAGCTCCCGTTTTATAATCAATTATTATTGCTTCTTTTTCTTTTATACATAAACGGTCCAATCGCTTGAATTCTCCCTCGTATAAAATTTCTTTTTCGTTATAAATAATATATTCTTCAGAAAAATAAATTTTAAGCTCTGGGTGCTCTACCAAATTTAAAATCGAATCTTTATACAGCGAAGTTTCTATTTTTTCTATTAAAGAAGACTGAATCGCTTTTTTTAATGCTTTTTCTACATCGGTCTTTACTTCAATATCATTTAAAATTTCGTGTAAAGTATTTCCAAAATCTATGGAAGCCTCTTGATGAGTATCCCATAAAACTCCAGATTTAGTTACTACATCAATATCATGCTGTGTGGGTGCCGAAGAAATCATCTCTTGATAAATCAATTCTTCTTGTTTTTCTTTTATTTCTTGCTGATTTTTGAGTTCTCCAAAAGAATAACTCAAGGAATCGTTCCACTTATTCTTCAGTTTTAAGTAATCAATCAAAATTCCAGAAATTTTATTTTTCTTCGGAAGGTTATTTTTGTCCAATTCCAGTTCAGATAAAATATAAAGCTGATTTTTAGCCCTTGTAAACGCCACATATAGCACATTGAGCACATCAAATTGTTTTTCCTGAAGCAACTGAGTGTATTTTGATGCGGCATCTCCCTTAAAATCCAAAAGATTTTTGGAAGCTCTTAAATACCCCAAGGGAATAGGCAAACTTTCGTCTTGCAACTCTACCCATAAAAAATCTTTCATCGTATCATCTAAAGCAGAATTCGCATAGGGATGAATCACAATTGGAAACTCCAAACCTTTAGACTTATGAATGGTCATAATTTGTACAGCATCTTGTCCTTCTGGCGCTACAATGCTCAACCTATCTTTTTTATGTTCCCATTCTTCTAAAAAATGCAATATACCTCCACTATTTTTCTGCGTAAATTCATACACAAAGTCTAAATAAAATTGCACATAGGCATTAGAACTATGCATCAGTTTAAAACTGCGCAACACATATTCTACACCATCATAAAAAGGAATTTTCTGAAAATTACCAAGGTTAAAAAACAGCTCGTATTCTTCTAAAGAATCAAAAAATTCCTGTCCTGTTAAAGAAAGTTTTGCGTTTACGAAGGTGAAAAAATCTACATCGCCTACTTGATGCTCCCATAAATAATGCAAAACGCCAAACTTGGCCTGTTGATCTAGAGGGTAAACGCTAAGCTGCAATATATGAGTAACAAACTGCACTTCCATAGACTGATTTACCAACAAAGTTTCCGAAGAGATTATAGGAATTCCGTATTCATTTAGATACTCGGCAATGGCATATCCTTCGCTTTTTCTTCTTACTAGAATGCAGATATCTTCTTTACGGTAGCCTTTTTCTTCTAAATCTTGGATGAGTTTTAGAATTCTCTGCGGATAAATTTCATTTTTCTCTGCGGCATTTTCGGCTTCTATAAAATCTATTTGCACATAACCTCCTTCTTTCTTCTCTACTTTCTGCGCTGCATTCAAGAAAAGATCTTCGTAAGCCGGAGTTTCAATATAGGAAGCCGCATGTGCAAAAAAATCATTATTAAAGTTGACTACCTCTGCTTTACTTCGCCAGTTTGAAGGGAGATTTTCTACCGTTTTAGAAACCGAAAAAGGATTGTTAGAAATTCCTTCATTCTCACTACTCAAATCAATAAATTGCTCGGCTTTTCCTCCGCGCCAACGGTAAATAGATTGTTTGGCGTCCCCTACCAAATGCAAACTTCCTAATTTTCCTGCGGAAGAATACGAACTCAAACTGCTAGAAATTAAAGGAATTAGATTATTCCATTGCAGTTCTGATGTATCTTGAAACTCATCTACAAAATAATCCTGATATCTTTCGCCCAAACGTTCATATATAAAAGGAACCGGTTGATTTTTTACGCTTTCGCTGATTTTTTTATTAAAATCTGAAATCAATAAAATATCTCGTTCTTGCTTTAGCAATTCTACTTCGCGTGAAATGGCATTTAATAAGGATAAAGAATTTAAGTTTTTTAAAACTTGTCTAAAAAGCTCTTGCTGAAAAGCCGCTTTTTCTACCAAGCGATACTGGGCGGCAATCTGTGGTAAAAGCGCATCCATAATGCTCTTTTTGTCATCGGTTTGTTTTTTTGCATAAGGAGCGTTGGTTTCTATATCTTGCTGCCATTTACTGCCAGCAGGATACCAATTGCCGCCATCAATTACCTTTTGAAAATATTTTGGGATATACCCAGAACTAAAATCTTTAGTTTCTAATCCATTTTGATTCATGAGTTCCATAAAACTGTTCGCTTCGGCTTTAGCGATTTCACCAAGCAATTTTACTTTTTCACGAATTAGCTTTTCGAAAGTTTTAAAATCTCTTAACTCATACTTTTGTAAAATACTTAGTGGCTCAATGTAATTTTCATTGATAAGAAGTTTTGCAATATCGTTTAGATCCTTGGCGATGTCCCAACTTTTATCATCATCTGCCTTGCTTAAAGAAAAATCGATTAAGATTTTAGTGAGTTCTTGGTCTTTTCCTGCTTTTTCTATGATTCGGTCTACGGCTTCGCTTAAGACCAAACTTGTATCCATTTCAACTTCAAAATTAATGGCGATGCCCAAATCTTTAGCGAAGGTGCGTAAGACTCGGTGGGTAAAACCATCTATGGTAGAAATTTCAAAAGCAGCATAATTGTGCAAGATACTTTCTAAGATAAGTTTACTTTTTTGATGCACATCTTCCGCAGTTAGCTGGGTTTCTTCTTCAATAGCCAAACGTAAAGCTACATATTTAGCTGGCGTTTCTCCTTCCGCGAAAGCGCGCAAAGCATCTATAATTCTACTTTTCATTTCGGCCACAGCCTTATTGGTAAAAGTAATGGCCAAAATATTCTTATAAAAATCCTTTTGAGAAGATTCAAACAAGAGGCTTAGGTATTTTTTTACAATGGTAAAGGTTTTACCAGAACCAGCAGAAGCGTTAAAGACATAAAATGAAATAGGATTGGGATTTTGCAATACGTATGTTTTTTATAGTCATGTCCGACTAAGTTGTTAAACCATTGCCCTTTTAGATGCTAGAAATTAGATCTAAATTCTAGTATCTAATAAACGGTATTTTTAATTCCGTAAATATAACTCTATTAAGATAGGTAAACTGTAAGTGTTAACGGGCTTGTTCGTTACCTACTATGAGCAATACAATTTAATATTCATTTTAGACACTCCTAATTATTTTTACTAAAATAAGAAATGTAAGCCTATACCGAAGCCTAAGAAGAAAGATTTTGTATTTAAGTATTTTATAACATTATATAATTTTTAAAGTCTCTCTTAATAGTTAAGTTTGATTGAAAATTTACTATTAACAAAAAAAATTTATAATTATGGCTTTTGAACAACCAAAACTTGACTATGCATACGATGCATTAGAACCTAATATTGATGCGAAAACTATGGAAATTCACTATAGCAAGCACCACGCTGGGTACACAAAAAAATTAAATAATGCGGTAAACGGAACTGATCTAGAAGGAAAAGATATTGAAAAGATTCTTACCAATTTAGATATGGATAATAAAGCAGTAAGAAATAATGGTGGCGGTTTTTATAACCACAACTTATTTTGGGAAGTAATGTCTCCTAAAGGTGGAGGAGAACCTACTGGTGATTTATCTAAAGCAATTGATGAAGCTTTTGGAAGTTTTGATACTTTTAAAGAAGAATTTTCTAAAGCAGCTGCCACGCAATTTGGCTCTGGATGGGCTTGGCTTTGTGTACATAAAGGTGGGAAATTAGAAATTTGTTCTACCGCAAACCAAGATAATCCATTAATGCCAGAACAAGGCTGTGGAGGTCATCCTATCTTAGGATTGGATGTTTGGGAACACGCATATTACCTAAATTATCAAAATAGAAGACCAGACTATATTGATGCATTTTTTAATGTAATTAACTGGGAAAAAATTGGAAAAAAATATGCAGAAGCTAAATAGTTTAGTCTGCTAATTTATATTTTAAACTGTCTAGAAAAGTAATTTTTTAGACAGTTTTTATTTTTTAGGAATAGCGATACTCACTAATGTACCCTCAGAATTGTTAGTAGCATCCAACAAATCTGTATAGCTAATGGAAAAATCATAACGGTGTTTTTTATAAAAATTGGCAAGCAGCTCTTTGGTAATCGTAATTCCTACAGATTTCTTTCTTAATTCTTTTTTAGATTTTGCTATTGCTGCCTGTTTTCTACCAATACCATTATCCTTTACCTCTAAAAGCAAATGATTTTTTTGTTCTAAAACCGAGATGCTTATGACCTTCTCCCCTTCTTCTTTTGGCAACAAGCCATGCCATAAAGAATTTTCTACAAAAGGCTGCAAAAATAAAGAGGGTACGGGAACCTCTTCCAAATTATAGTCGGTTTTAATATCTATCGTGGAAGTGATTTGTTCGTTAAACCTAATATTCTCTATTTGCAGGTAAAGCGCCACTGTTTCTAATTCTTCTGTTAAAGGAACTTGCTTAGATAATGAAGATTCCAAAATTTTCCGCATAAGCTTAGAAAATTTATTAAGGTAATAAACCGCATTCTTTTTTTCGTTTTGAATAACGTGCAGCTTAATAGCATTAAGCGCATTAAAAATAAAATGCGGATTCATTTGAAAACGCATTAATCGTTGTTCTAGATCCAAAATATTTCTTTCTGATTTTAATTGCCGCTGTCTATAAAATAAGTAAATACTTATTACAGCTAAACCAGCCAAAACAGAAATGATGATCCAAATATTTTCTTGTCGTTCGTGTTTTAATTCGCTAATTCTATTTTCCGCAGATAAATTTTTTATTTTTTCTGATTTCTTTACAGATTCATATTTTATAATAAGATCATTGATATATTGAGCTTTTTTTAAACCCGTTAATTCAGTTTCTAAGGCTTGGTGTTTTTTATAATGCATTAATGCTTCTGAAGGTTTATCGTTTGCCTCATAAAGTATAGATAAATACCGATGCAAATTGGTTTGCAAGTCTTTTAAATCTTTCTCTTGGGCTTCTTCTAAACTTTTGAGATAGATAGTTTCTGCTTCCTCATAATTTTTATATGCAAAGGCTAGTTTCCCTTTATTAATGGAAATAAGCAAGTTATAAAAATCACTGTTCACACTTTTTGCAATGGGAATAGCCATTTCTATATATTCTTCAGCTTTTTGCGCATTGTTCTTTTTAAGGTAAATGCTCGCCAAGCGATTATAGCAAATCATCCTACCAAAATGATTTCCTAAGTCGGTATCTATATCCAGTGCTTTTTCTACATAAAAAATTGCTTCATCATACTCTCCAATTTTCTCGTAGGTCTTACCTATATTTTCATTATTAATAGAAACCGACCAGCGGTTACCAGATTCTGCTGCTATTGCCGAAGCCTTTTTAAAACTTTCTATAGCCAGTTTGTACTGCTCTAATAAAATATATACATTTCCTATAGAGTTATAGGAAACTTCTTTACTTCTTAAAATACCATTAGAATGATTGTTTATTTTTTCTGCAATCGTTAAGGCTTTTGCATGAAAATCTATAGAAGACTCGTACGCATTCATTTTACGGTAATCGACACCAATCATATTTAAACTGAAGATCTCAAATTCTTGATTGCTTGCTTTTTTTGCATAAATCAATGCTTCTTGGTGCATTTCTAGAGCCTTAGTATGCAAGGCGTGTTTTCTATAAATGTTACCCAGTTTTATATACTCATAACTTGCTGCGGTAAAATATTTCTCTTTGGTGAAGCGTAAAATTGCATCTTTTACTTGAGTAGAATCTCGCTGAAAAAATTTTAATTGATCATTTATACTCTTATAAGTTAATGGTCGTTCTATTAATATGCTGTCTATAGCTTGTGCAGGAGTAGTTTTTGTCCAGCAGGTAAAAGAAAATAGAAAACAAAAACACAGCGTTAGAAAAGAGCTTTTGATTGATGGGATCATTTTTCAGTTTCTTTATAAGTAAGGTTTCAAAATGGTACCAATGAAAAAAAGGTGGTTAAAAAAACCACCTTTTTGCCCCAAATTTTACCATAAACTTAACCTACTTAGTTATGGAATTATAAATATATATAATTATTGTTGATTTATCAAAATAAACTGCGGATTATTCTAAATATTTTCGGTTTATATTTAAAATCCTTATTTAATAGGCTCTTTTATTATTTCCTTCATAAAAGTTTATAAATGCTCTATTTACAACTCGATTCCCGCCAGCCGTAGGATAATCGCCTGTAAAATACCAATCTCCCAAGTTCTTAGGACAAGCTTCGTGCAATTTTTCTACGGTTTGATAAATTACTTTTACTTCTGCCTTAATGGAATCATCACTTAGCAATTCTCCAATTTTATCTGAAATTTGCTTATCTGTAAAAGGTTCGTATACTTCTTTTACAAAATTTTGCACTTCTGTATCGTCCAATTCAGTTTGATCTTTGCATTTCTTGTACACCCCTTCAATAATAGCATACTTATCGTGGTCTTTTAAAAGCTCTAATGCTGCTTTAAAAGCTATAAAATCTTCTAGTCTAGCCATATCAATACCGTAACAATCTGGATAACGAATTTGTGGAGCCGAGGAAACTACAATAATTTTTTTAGGCTCTAAACGATCTAGCATTTTTAAAATACTCATTTTAAGCGTCGTCCCTCTTACAATAGAGTCATCAATTATCACTAGATTATCTGTTGGTTTTACTACTCCATACGTAATGTCGTACACGTGTGCTACCAAATCATTTCTACTACTATCTTCAGTTATAAAGGTTCTCAGTTTAACATCTTTAATCGCGATTTTCTCTGTACGTAGGCGGTGAGAAAGGATTTCTGTAAGACGTTTATCTGTAAGATTTTCTTTTTCTTCTAATATCGCTTCGTTTTTTTGTCGGTTCAATTCATCTTGTGCGGCTTCCACCATTCCGTAGAAAGAAGTTTCGGCAGTATTTGGAATAAAAGAAAAAACCGAGTTAATGGTATCGTAATCGATGGCTTTTAAAACATCTGGCATAATAAATTTACCCAAATTTTTACGCTCTTGGTAAATTTCGGCATCACTTCCTCTAGAAAAGTAAATACGTTCAAAAGAACAAGCTTTTCTTTCTAAAGGTTCTACAATTTTCTTGATGGAAGTTTTTCCATTTTTCTTGGTAATTAAAGCGTGGCCTGGTTCTAGCTCTTTTACGTCTTCAAAAGCAACATCAAAAACCGTTTGTATCACAGGCCTTTCTGAAGCTACTACTACGGCTTCATCATCCATATAATAATACACCGGTCGTATTCCTGCGGGATCTCTAAGTACAAAAGAGTCTCCGTGCCCTATAAGACCAGCCATAGCATAACCTCCATCCCAGTCTTTGGAGGATTTTCTTAAGATCTTTGCTACATTTAATTGTTCAGCAATATGCGGGGAAGCTTGCTGTTTAGAATAGCCTTCTTTTTTAAGTTTTTTATATAGCTTTCTAACTTCAGAGTCTAAAAAGTGACCTATCTTTTCCATTACCGTGACCGTATCTGCCTTTTCCTTGGGATGCTGTCCCAATTCTACCAAATTGTCAAACATTTTAGACACATTGGTCATATTAAAATTACCCGCAACGATAAGATTACGATGCATCCAATTATTTTGACGTAAGAATGGATGAACGCTTTCTATACTATTTTTTCCAAAAGTACCATAACGCACGTGCCCTAAAAAGACCTCTCCTATATATGGGATATTTTTTTTTTGAGCTGCGACATCGGTGGTATATTCAGGATGTTTGATAAGCTCTTCGTTAATACGATCGTTAATCTGAGCAAATATATCTTGAATAGGCTGCGCATGATTAGAACGCACTCTACTAATATACCGTTCTCCAGGGTCTGTATCTAATTTTATACTTGCTAATCCTGCACCGTCTTGACCTCTGTTATGTTGTTTCTCCAACATGAGGTACATTTTATTTAATCCATAAAATGCGGTACCATATTTCTTCTTATAATACTCTAAAGGCTTTAGAAGTCTTACTTGTGCAATTCCGCATTCGTGTTTTATAGCGTCGCTCATAATGATAGATTCCTTTGAAATTTGTGGTGTTGTTATTCTTGTATAAGTATCAAAAAACCCTGCGCTGGGCAGGGCATTTGTTTAATTTAAATCTATTTTAAATTGAGTAAGAGATTTGAAAACTTTTAATCTTTTATCAATTTCATCGCCTTCCAAATCAATCATTCTTTCGGTGCCGAACTTCTCTACACAGAAGGAAGCTAAATTGGAGCCGTAGATAATCGCATTCTTCATATTCTCAAAGGAAGTATCGTTGGTTTGGGTTAAATATCCTGCAAAACCACCGGCAAAAGTATCTCCTGCTCCTGTAGGATCAAAAACATCCTCTAGAGGCAAGGCGGGTGCAAAGAACATCTCATTTCCATGGAATAACAAGGCGCCATGCTCTCCTTTTTTTATCACCACATATTTTGGCCCCATCTTAGAAATCTTACGCGCTGCTTTTACCAATGAATATTCTCCAGAGAGTTGTCTTGCTTCTTCATCATTAATTGTAATGACATCTATTTTTGCAATCACTTGGTGTAGCTCATCCAAAGTGTTATCCATCCAAAAATTCATCGTATCTAAGATGATCAGCTTAGGGCTATCCATTTGTTCAATCACGCTTAATTGGACGAGTGGATGTAAATTTCCTAACATAACCACCTCTGCATCTTTATAACTCTTTGGAACCATTGGTTCAAAATCTGCCAGCACATTTAATTGGGTATCTAAGGTATCTCGTGAGTTCATATCATTATGATATTTCCCGCTCCAAAAAAATGTCTTACCATCTTTAACGACTTCCAAACCTTCTGTATTAATATTTTTTCGCTGAAATAAATCTAAATATTTCTGCGGAAAATCTCCACCTACAACGGAAACAATCGCGCTATCTACACCAAATTTTTCGGCTGCCAGGCCGATATAAGTACCAGCTCCTCCTAAAATTTTATCTGTTTTTCCAAAAGGAGTTTCTATAGCATCAAAAGCAACAGTTCCTACAATTAAAAGTTTACTCATGGGTTATGTAATTTTGCTGCAAATATACGCGGTTTTAGATAATATGTAGAATCTTACCACCGAAATTCCTTTTTCTATAATTTGTTATTTTTTTTCTGAAGTTAAAGCATGAAAAAAGCTCGTCTAACGAATTAGACGAGCTTTTATATATACACTGGGAATCTTATTTTTCTACAAGGGTAAAAGAAGATCTTCTATTAAGTTCAAATTGTTGTTCGGTACAAGGTTCGCAGTCTACTTTTGGTGCAGACTCTCCCATTCCTT
>NZ_JAVRBG010000012.1:0-93663 GCF_031845265.1 Mesonia ostreae
TATTGAAAAACCATCCGTTTTTCAAACTTTTCCTGTACTACAACCCGAGGCAAGCCTCGGGGAATTCTTTAGATTAATTTGATTTTAAAAGAAGATTCAAAACAATACAATTGTTTAATTTCGTAAAACATTTGTGTAAGCGATAGCAGCGGTATCCTTTTTATGGTCTTTTCGCCATAAAAAGATTTAGCGAATAGCGCGACCCGCAGGGATACACCCAAAAAAAAGACATAAAAAAACTCCGAAGCTTTCACTTCGGAGTTTTATCTATTTATGCTTGTCCCGTTGGACCAAAATTTAATGGAATGGGAGGCTTATCATAATCTTTTATTTCGCCGTGAGCGCTTTCAAACCGTTGAATATTATCTCCTAAAGCTTTTAATAACCTCTTTGCGTGCTGTGGAGTTAAGATAATTCTAGACTTCACTTTGCTTTTTGGTGCTCCAGGCATAATGTTTACGAAATCAACTACAAACTCAGATGGGGAATGATTGATAATCGCCAAGTTACTATACGTCCCTTGTGCGGTTGCTTCATCCAACTCTATGTTGAGCTTATTCTTTTTATTCTTGGCTTCTTCGCTCATAACTTATTAATTATAGTTTACCTCTTGTTTCTTTTCCATCATTTCATTTAGCTCTTCTTTAGAACCTACGATAATATTATCGTACTCTCTAAGACCTGTTCCCGCTGGGATTCTATGTCCTACAATAACGTTCTCTTTTAATCCTTCTAAGTAATCTACTTTACCGCTTACCGCAGCTTCGTTTAATACCTTAGTCGTTTCTTGGAACGATGCTGCAGAGATAAATGATTTGGTCTGCAATGACGCTCTGGTGATTCCCTGTAATATAGGTGTCGCTGTTGCCGGTTGAATATCTTTAGCTGTTACTAAAGTTTTATCCTCTCTTCTTAAGATAGAATTCTCATCTCTTAATTCTCGAGCCGTAACAATTTGACCTGGTTTAAGGTTAGTACTGTCTCCTGCATCATCCACTACTTTCTTACCAAAAATGTTATCATTTTCTTCAATAAAATCAGATTTATGAATCAATTGATTTTCTAAGAAAATAGTATCACCCGGATCTTGAATTCTAACTTTACGCATCATTTGACGTACTACTACCTCAAAGTGCTTATCGTTAATCTTCACTCCTTGTAATCTATACACTTCTTGTACTTCATTCACTAAATACTGTTGTACAGCACTCGGTCCTTTAATGTTCAAGATGTCTTCTGGAGTAATAGAACCATCAGATAATGGCATTCCCGCTCTTACATAATCGTTTTCTTGTACTAGAATCTGGTTAGAAAGTTTTACTAAATACTTCTTCACCTCTCCTAGTTTAGACTCTACGATAATTTCACGGTTACCACGCTTAATTTTACCAAAAGAAATTACACCATCAATGGCACTTACTACCGCAGGGTTAGAAGGATTACGCGCTTCGAATAATTCGGTTACACGTGGAAGACCTCCTGTAATATCTCCAGCTTTAGATGATTTACGAGGTATTTTTACTAAAATTTTACCAATCTTAATTTTCTCATCATCATCTACCATCAGGTGAGCCCCTAGTGGTAAATTGTAAGAACGTATTACTTCATCTTTCTTACCTAAGATTAATAAAGTAGGTATTTTCTTTTTGTTTCTAGATTCAGAAATTACTTTCTCTTGGAAACCAGTTTGCTCATCGGTCTCTACTTGATACGTAACTCCTTGCTCAATATTTTCGAACTTAACTTTTCCTGCAAATTCAGAAATAATAACTCCGTTATATGGATCCCATTGGAAAGCTACATCTCCTTTTTTGATCTTATCTCCTGACTTAATTAACAATTGTGCCCCATAAGGAATCACGTTATTACTTAAAACAATTTTGGTTTTAGGATCTACAATCTTCAATTCTGAAGTTCTAGAGATAATAATTTCAGCAGGTTGTCCGTCTGTATTCTCGCCTTTCACAGTCTTAAGATCTTCAATCTCTGCAATACCGTCAAACTTGGCGATTATCTTATTTTCTTCTGAAATGTTTCCTGCAATACCTCCTACGTGGAAGGTTCTTAGGGTAAGTTGGGTTCCTGGCTCTCCAATAGATTGGGCAGCAACAACTCCAACAGATTCTCCCTTTTGAACCGTTTTTCCTGTAGCAAGGTTTCTACCGTAACATTTTACACAAATCCCTTTTTTGGCCTCACAAGTTAATGCAGATCTTACCTCTACACTATCTAAAGCTGAAGCTTGTACTTTTGCAGCGATATCTTCATCAATCTCTGTTCCTGCAACTGCATAAACTTCCTGCGTAATTGGATCTATAATGTCATTTAAAGAAGTTCTACCAATGATTCTTCCTGATAAAGTCTCAACAATTTCCTCATTTTTCTTTAATGCACTTACATCAATTCCTCTTAATGTACCACAATCTACTTCCCCAACAATAACATCTTGAGAAACATCTACCAAACGACGAGTTAAATAACCCGCATCGGCAGTTTTTAGTGCGGTATCGGCAAGTCCTTTACGAGCACCGTGAGTAGAGATAAAGTATTCAAGAATTGAAAGACCTTCTTTAAAGTTGGATAAAATAGGGTTTTCAATAATTTCACCACCACCTGAGTTAGATTTTTTAGGCTTAGCCATTAATCCACGCATACCGGTTAACTGGCGAATCTGTTCTTTAGATCCACGTGCTCCAGAATCTAACATCATATATACCGAGTTAAATCCTTGGTTATCTTCACGAATTCGCTTCATCGCTAATTCGGTTAGATTCGCATTGGTCGCAGTCCAGATATCAATTACCTGATTGTAACGTTCGTTATTGGTAATAAGTCCCATATTATAGTTGGACATAATTCCTTCAACTTGCTGGTTCGCATCGTCAATCATTTCTTGCTTTTCTTTAGGAATAATAATATCTCCTAAAGAGAAAGAAAGACCTCCTCTAAATGCAAACCCGTAACCTAAACCTTTAATCTTATCTAAGAATTCTGCCGTTTCAGGAACACTAGTTACCTTAAGAATATTACCAATAATATCTCTTAAAGACTTTTTGGTTAATACCTCGTTGATAAATCCTGCAACCTCTGGTACTTCTTCGTTAAATATAACCCGACCTACTGTGGTTTCAATGATTTGAAAGACAAGTTCTCCGGCTTCATTAAAATCTTTTGCACGTACCTTAATAGGACTGTTTAAGTCTACTTTCTTCTCGTTATAGGCGATAATCACCTCTTCTGCAGAGTAAAAAGTAAGTCCTTCTCCCTTCATCGTACGATCTGGAGCAGAAACTCTCTTCTTGGTCATATAATAAAGACCAAGTACCATATCCTGAGAAGGTACCGTTACCGGAGATCCATTAGCAGGGTTTAAAATGTTATGAGAAGCCAACATTAAAAGTTGAGCTTCTAGTATGGCTTCTGGTCCTAATGGTAAGTGAACCGCCATCTGGTCACCATCAAAATCGGCATTAAATGCCGTACACACTAAGGGGTGTAATTGAATTGCTTTTCCCTCAATTAATTTAGGTTGAAAAGCTTGGATTCCCAAACGGTGAAGCGTAGGAGCACGGTTTAGTAATACTGGATGTCCTTTAAGAACATTCTCCAAAATATCCCAAACTACAGGCTCTTTTTTGTCTATTATTTTCTTAGCAGATTTTACTGTTTTTACAATTCCTCTTTCAATCAGTTTTCTAATTACAAAAGGCTTGTAAAGTTCGGCTGCCATATCTTTTGGAAGACCACACTCAAACAATTTCATTTCTGGTCCTACAACAATTACAGAACGTGCTGAATAATCTACACGTTTCCCTAATAAGTTTTGACGAAAACGACCTTGCTTCCCTTTTAATGAATCTGATAAAGATTTTAAAGGACGGTTAGAATCTGTTTTTACTGCGGAAGACTTTCTGGTATTATCAAATAAAGAATCTACCGACTCTTGAAGCATACGTTTTTCGTTACGTAAAATCACTTCGGGAGCTTTAATCTCCATCAATCTTTTAAGACGGTTGTTACGAATAATCACCCTTCTGTAAAGATCATTTAAATCTGAAGTCGCAAAACGACCTCCGTCAAGCGGAACTAATGGACGCAATTCTGGTGGAATCACCGGAATCGCTTTCATAATCATCCACGCTGGTTTATTTTCTTTTCCTTTGTTAGCGTCACGGAAAGCTTCTACAACCTGTAAACGCTTTAAAGCTTCTGTTTTACGTTGTTTAGAAGTTTCGTTATTTGCCTTATGTCTTAATTCATAAGAAAGTTCATCTAAATCTATACGGTTAAGAATATCAATAAGACATTCTGCTCCCATTTTAGCAATAAACTTATTAGGATCTGAATCATCCAAATAAAGATTTTCCTGCGGAAGTGTATCTAAAATATTTAAATATTCTTCTTCCGTTAAGAAATCCATTTTATTTAACTCTTCCCCTTCTTCACTTTTAGCTATACCTGGCTGAATAACTACGTATCTCTCGTAGTAGATAATCATATCTAATTTCTTAGACGGTATTCCTAATAAGTAACCTATTTTGTTTGGTAAAGAGCGGAAATACCAAATATGAGCAACAGGCACCACCAAATTGATGTGTCCTACTCTATCTCTACGTACTTTCTTCTCTGTAACTTCTACCCCACAACGGTCACAAACGATTCCTTTGTAGCGAATTCTTTTATATTTACCACACGCACATTCGTAATCCTTAACAGGACCAAAAATACGCTCACAAAACAGTCCGTCACGTTCTGGTTTGTGGGTACGGTAATTAATAGTTTCTGGTTTTAGCACCTCACCTCTGGATTCTCCCAAAATCTTTTCTGGAGAAGCTAAACCTATAGAGATTTTATTAAATCTCTTTTGTTCTGTATTCTTATCGTTATGTCTTGCCATAATATATGGTACTAAAGAATTATTATAATTTTAGCCTTATAAGAGATACCCTCGCCGAGGCGAAGGCAATCCTTATTACTCTTCTAACTTAATATCCAATCCTAAACCTTTTAATTCGTGCATTAACACGTTAAAAGATTCTGGTAATCCTGGTTCTGGCATTGGTTCACCTTTTACGATCGCCTCGTAAGTTTTAGCTCTACCAATCACATCATCAGATTTTACGGTTAAGATTTCACGAAGGGTTGCAGAAGCACCGTATGCCTCTAAAGCCCAAACTTCCATCTCTCCAAAACGCTGACCTCCAAATTGCGCTTTACCACCTAATGGTTGTTGTGTAATTAAAGAGTAAGGTCCAATAGAACGTGCATGCATCTTATCCTCAATCATATGCCCTAATTTCAGCATATAAATGATACCTACGGTTGCTGGTTGATCAAAACGATCTCCCGTTCCTCCATCAAACAAGTAGGTATGTCCAAATCTTGGAATCCCTGCTTTATCGGTTAGATCGTTAATTTGATCAATGGTAGCTCCGTCAAAAATTGGGGTAGCATATTTTTGATTCAATTTCTCTCCTGCCCAACCTAATACAGTTTCATAAATCTGTCCAATATTCATACGAGAAGGCACCCCTAATGGGTTCAAAACGATGTCTACTGGTGTACCGTCATCTAAGAAAGGCATATCTTCTTGACGTACAATACGTGCAATAATACCTTTGTTACCGTGACGACCCGCCATTTTATCTCCTACTTTAAGTTTACGCTTCTTAGCGATGTAAACTTTAGCTAGTTTGATTATTCCAGACGGTAACTCATCTCCTACAGAAATCGTAAACTTCTCTCTTCTTAAGTTTCCTTGAAGATCGTTTTCTTTAATTTTGTAGTTGTGAACTAAATCGGCTACCAAAGAATTTACGTGATCATCAACAGTCCAACTTCCTTGAGTTAAGTGCGTATAATCATCTACAGAATTCAACATTTTAAGCGTATACTTTTTACCTTTTGGTAAAACATCTTCCCCTAAATCGTTCTTTACACCCTGTGCGGTTTTTCCGCCTACAATTACAAATAACTTATCGATTAATTCATTTTTAAGCGTTTCAAACTTAACTCTGTATTTATCTTCAAGTCTTGCAATGTCTTCCTTATCTTGAGCTCTCTTACGCTTATCTTTAACGGCTCTAGCAAATAACTTTTTGTTAATTACTACTCCGTTTAAAGAAGGTGAAGCTTTTAGCGAAGCATCCTTTACATCTCCTGCTTTGTCACCAAAAATGGCACGTAAAAGTTTTTCTTCTGGCGTTGGATCTGATTCTCCTTTTGGCGTAATTTTTCCAATAAGAATATCTCCTGGTTTCACCTCTGCCCCAATACGAATCATTCCGTGCTCATCAAGATCTCTTGTAGCGTCTTCTGATACGTTAGGAATATCATTGGTCAATTCTTCATTTCCTAGTTTGGTATCTCTAACTTCTAGAGAATACTCATCAATATGGATAGAAGTAAAGATATCTTCTCTTACTACTTTCTCTGAAATTACAATCGCATCCTCAAAGTTATACCCTTTCCAAGGCATAAAGGCTACTTTCATATTTCTACCTAAAGCTAGTTCTCCAGCTTCTGTAGCATATCCTTGACAAAGCACTTGTCCTCTAGCTACTCTATCACCAATGCGAACAATAGGTTTCAGGTTTACCGAAGTACCTTGGTTTGTTTTTCTAAATTTAATAAGATTGTACGTCTTAGAATCTGAGTCAAAACTCACCATTCTCTCTTCATCTGTACGATCGTATTTAATGGTCACTTTTTCAGCATCTACATACTCCACAGTTCCATCACCTTCCGCGTTAATCAATACACGAGAATCTGAAGCTACCTGACGTTCTAATCCAGTACCAACAATAGGAGAATCAACTCTCAATAAAGGTACAGCCTGGCGCATCATATTGGATCCCATCAAGGCACGGTTGGCATCATCATGTTCCAAGAAAGGAATTAATGAAGCAGATATAGATGAAATTTGGTTTGGAGCAACATCTGTAAAGTGAATTTCTTTAGGATCTACTACAGGGAAATCTCCTTCCATACGAGCAATAACCTTATCGGTATCTATCTCGCCATCCTCTTTTAATGGAATGTTTGCTTGGGCAATTAATTTTCCTTCTTCTTCTTCCGCAGAGAAATAAACCGGTTCTGTTTTAAGATCGATTTTTCCATCTTCTACTTTACGGTAAGGCGTCTCGATGAATCCCATTCCGTTCACTTTTGCATATACAGAAAGTGAAGAAATTAAACCAATGTTTGGTCCCTCTGGAGTTTCAATAGGACAAAGTCTACCATAGTGTGTATAGTGAACATCACGAACCTCAAATCCTGCTCTTTCTCTTGATAATCCACCTGGCCCTAGCGCAGAAAGACGACGCTTATGCGTAATTTCTGCCAATGGGTTGGTTTGATCCATAAATTGAGAAAGCTGGTTGGTCCCAAAGAAAGAATTAATTACAGAAGAAAGTGTCTTCGCATTAATTAAATCTATTGGAGTAAATACTTCGTTGTCACGTACATTCATACGCTCACGAATGGTTCTAGCCATACGAGCCAGACCTACACCAAACTGCTGAGATAATTGTTCTCCCACGGTTCTAACACGACGGTTAGATAAGTGATCAATATCATCAATCTCTGCTTTTGAGTTGATCAACTCAATTAAATATTTAATAATGGTAATGATATCTTCTTTGGTAAGCACTTGCTTATCCATAGCGATATCTAAACCTAATTTTTTATTCATTCGGTAACGTCCAACTTCTCCTAAGTTATAGCGTTGGTCTGAGAAGAATAATTTATCAATTATTCCTCTAGCCGTCTCCTCATCTGGCGGCTCTGCGTTACGTAATTGTCTATATATATGCTCTACTGCTTCTTTTTCTGAATTGGTAGGATCCTTTTGCAAGGTGTTGTGAATAATGGCGTAATCTCCAGTAGAATTGTCTTCTTTGTGTAAAAGAATGGTCTTCGTACCTGTTTCTAGAATCTCTTCGATATGATCTTTGTTCAGCTCAGTATCTCTATCTAAAACAATTTCATTACGCTCAATAGAAACTACTTCCCCTGTATCTTCATCTACAAAATCTTCATACCACGTATTTAATACACGTGCAGCTAGTTTTCTACCTAATACTTTTTTTAATCCAGATTTTGAAACCTTAATTTCTTCGGCAAGATCAAAAATCTCTAAAATATCTTTATCTCTTTCAAACCCGATAGCACGGAAAAGAGTGGTAACCGGTAATTTCTTCTTTCTATCAATATATGCATACATCACACTATTGATATCCGTAGCAAACTCTATCCAAGATCCTTTAAATGGAATTACTCTAGCAGAATATAGTTTAGTTCCGTTAGCGTGAAAAGACTGTCCAAAGAACACTCCTGGAGAACGGTGTAATTGAGATACTACCACACGTTCTGCTCCATTAATACAAAAAGTACCACTCGGAGTCATGTAAGGAATTGTACCTAAATACACATCTTGCACAATAGTTTCGAAATCCTCATGTTCAGGATCGGTACAGTAAAGCTTTAGCCTAGCTTTTAAAGGCACACTATAGGTAAGCCCTCGCTCAATACACTCTTGTATAGAGTAACGTGGAGGATCTACAAAATAGTCTAAAAATTCTAATACGAACTGGTTACGGGTATCCGTAATAGGGAAATTTTCCATGAAGGTATTGTATAATCCTTCATCCCCTCTTTCTTCTGATTTTGTTTCTAGTTGAAAAAAGTCCTGAAATGATTTTATCTGGATATCAAGAAAATCCGGATAATCAGGTCTGTTCTTAACAGAAGAGAAATTCAATCTTTCAGCTTGCGTTTCTAACATCTATGGACGGAATTTGAGGTTTCTAATATTTGAGGCCACATCAAAATATCAAAAGCCTAATTAAATATAAAAATGTTTGCGAATAAACGCTGCGTATACATACGCAAAATGGTTTAGACCTTCAAGCCTATAGCTTGAGGTCTAAACCTAAATAATATTGCTTGTTAAGCTTACTTAAGCTCAACCTCAGCTCCTGCTTCTTCTAATTGAGATTTTAATGCCTCAGCCTCGTCTTTAGAAACACCTTCCTTAATTGGAGCAGGTGCACCATCTACTAAACCTTTAGCATCTTTTAATCCTAAACCAGTTAATTCTTTAACTAATTTTACAACTGCCAATTTAGAACCACCAGCTGCAGTAAGGATTACATCAAACTCAGTTTGCTCTTCAGCAGCTTCTTCACCACCTCCGGCTCCACCACCAGCAACTACAGCTGCTGCAGCAGGTTCGATACCATATTCTTCTTTTAATATATCAGCTAACTCATTTACTTCTTTTACCGTTAAGTTAACTAACTGTTCTGCGAAATCTTTTAATTCTGCCATTTTCTATCGTTTTAAAATGTGTAATTATAATTATTAAAAAGTGCGTACGTTTTTATCCTTCCTTTTCAGAAAGAGTCTTAAGAATTCCTGCAAGTTTACCGCCACCTGATTTAAGTGCAGAAACTACGTTCTTAGCAGGAGATTGAAGCAATCCAATGATGTCTCCAATAACTTCATCTTTAGACTTAATATTAGAAAGAGTCTCTAAATATTCATCTCCAACATAAATTGCCTCGTTGATGAAAGCTCCTTTTAAAAGCGGAGTCTCCTTCTTTTTTCTGAACTCCTTTATTACCTTAGCTGGTGCATTACCAACTTCAGCAATCATAATTGAGGTATTGCCTTTTAAAGTTGATGGCAACTCTCCGAAATCTTTATCGGAAGCTTCCATAGCTTTAGCCAACAATGTATTTTTAACTACTTCTAACGTAACATTAGCTTTAAAACAAGCTCTTCTTAAGTTAGTAGTTGCTCCTGCATTTAAACCAGAAATATCTGCTAAATAGATAATTGAGGTATCAGTCAACTGGGCAGTTAAATCTTTTATTACTTGTGATTTTTCTTCTCTTGTCATAATATCTAATTATTGCTCAGTAAACCTTTTTGTATCAATCTCAACACTTGGGCTCATAGTACTAGACATATATATACTTTTAATATAAATACCTTTAGCTGCCTGAGGTTTCAATTTTACTAGCGTAGTTAATAATTCTCTTGCGTTTCCAGCAATTTTGTCTGCATCAAAAGAAGCTTTACCAATTCCTGCATGTACAATACCAGTTTTATCAACTCTAAAGTCAATTTTACCAGCTTTCACATCAGAAACTGCTTTAGCAACATCCATAGTTACCGTACCCGTTTTTGGGTTAGGCATTAAACCTCTAGGACCTAAAACTCTACCTAAAGGACCTAATTTTCCCATAACGCTTGGCATAGTGATGATCACATCCACATCTGTCCAACCACCTTTGATTTTTTCTAGATACTCATCCAATCCAACGTAATCTGCACCAGCATCTTTGGCTTCTTGCTCCTTATCTGGAGTTACCAAAGCCAATACCTTTACATCTTTACCAGTTCCGTGAGGAAGAGTTACCACCCCTCTAACCATTTGATTAGCTTTACGTGGATCAACACTTAAACGAACCGCTAAGTCTACAGAAGGATCAAAATTTACGTTAGAAACTTCTTTTATTAAAGCAGAAGCTTCAGCAACAGTATAGGTTCTTGTAGAATCTATCTTTGACTGAACTTCCTTTTGCTTTTTTGTTAATTTTGCCATTTTTTACTTTCTTTTTGGATTAAAATGGTGCATCACCTTTTACTGTTACTCCCATTGAACGTGCAGTACCGGCTACCATTTTCATAGCAGACTCGACAGTGAATGCATTTAAATCTTGCATTTTATCCTCAGCAATAGCTTTCACTTGATCCCAAGTTACACTTGCTATTTTCTTTCTGTTAGGTTCTCCTGAACCTTTCTTTGCTTTCGCTGCTTCCATAAGTTGAACAGCTGCTGGAGGAGTTTTAATTACAAAATCAAAAGACTTATCCTTATAAACTGTAATTGCAACTGGTAATACTTTACCAGCTTTATCCTGTGTCCTACCATTGAATTGCTTACAGAACTCCATGATATTAACTCCGGCAGCACCCAAAGCAGGTCCAACTGGTGGCGACGGGTTGGCCGCGCCTCCTCTTACTTGTAGCTTTACAACCTTACTTATTTCTTTTGCCATTTTTAATTAATTTAGTTTGAATCATTCTTAAAGTGGAAGCAATAAAAAATAATTCTAATATGTAATTTGTAACAATTTATATTTTCTCGACTTGCATGTAACTTAACTCTAATGGTGTTTTTCTTCCAAAAATCTTTACCATTACTTCCAGTTTCCGTTTATCTTCATTTACTTTTTCTACCACTCCATTAAATCCGTTAAAAGGACCATCCACAACTTTTATTGTTTCTCCAATAGTATAAGGAATAGCCACAGAATCTGCTTGTACAGATAACTCATCAACTTTCCCTAACATTCTATTGACTTCAGATTTTCTCAGTGGAACAGGATCTCCTCCTTTGGTTTCTCCCAAGAAACCAATGACTCCATTAATACCTTTTATAATATGAGGAATTTCTCCACCAATGTTGGCTTGAACCATTATATAACCAGGAAAATAAACTCTTTCTTTACTGATTTTTTTTCCGTCGCGAATTTGGATTACTTTTTCTGTTGGTACTAAAACTTGCTCTACAAAATCTTCTAAACCTTGATGCGCTATTTCTTTCTCTATATAATCCTTAACTTTATTCTCTTGACCACTTACAGCACGCACAACGTACCATTTTTTTAAACTCTCTTCAGACATATCGTTGATTAATTCTTAAGATTTCACCCATTGAAAATATTGCTCAATTGCAGAACTAAAGACGGTATCTACACCCCATATCGCTAAAGAAAATAATACTGAAAATACAAGCACAATAACCGATAGTCTTTGAGCCTCCGCATAAGAAGGCCAAGTTACGTGGTTTTTTAACTCGTTATAAGACTCTGAAATATAATTTACGATTCCTGCCATGATTATTTTATTTGCACGGGTTGAGAGGCTCGAACTCCCGACACCTGGTTTTGGAGACCAGTGCTCTACCAACTGAGCTAAACCCGTATCTATAAGCCAAGGCGCTTCAAAATAGAAACACCTTTGGACTTATAAAAATATATTAAAAATTAGTCTAATATCTCAGTAACTTGACCAGCACCTACTGTTCTACCCCCTTCACGGATAGCAAAACGAAGACCAACATTCATTGCAATAGTTTGGATCAACTCAACAGTAATAGTTAAGTTATCTCCTGGCATCACCATCTCTACTCCATCAGGTAAGTTAATCGTACCTGTTACGTCTGTAGTTCTTACGTAGAACTGAGGACGGTAATTATTATGGAATGGAGTATGACGTCCACCTTCTTCTTTTTTAAGGATATAAACCTCTGCCTTAAATTTAGCGTGAGGAGTTACAGATCCAGGCTTAGTAATTACCATACCTCTAGAAATCTGAGTTTTCTCAATACCTCTTAACAAAATACCAGCGTTATCTCCAGCTTCACCTCTATCAAGAATCTGACGGAACATTTCAATACCAGTAATCGTAGAAGTTAATTTAGCAGCACCCATACCGATGATTTCAACAGGATCTCCCGTATTCGCAATACCAGTTTCAATACGACCTGTAGCTACAGTTCCACGACCAGTAATAGAAAATACATCTTCAATAGGCATTAAGAAAGGCTTATCTACATCACGTTCTGGCAATTCGATCCAGCTATCAACAGCTTCCATTAATTCTAAAACTGTTTTAGCCCACTTTTCTTCTCCCTGTAATGCTCCTAAAGCAGAACCAGAAACGATAGGCCCGTTATCTCCATCGTACTCATAAAAAGAAAGTAAATCTCTTACTTCCATCTCAACAAGCTCTAATAATTCCTCATCATCAACAAGGTCAACTTTATTCAAGAATACAACAATTCTTGGAATACCAACCTGACGTCCTAAAAGGATGTGCTCACGAGTTTGTGGCATTGGACCATCTGTTGCAGCAACAACTAAAATCGCACCATCCATTTGTGCAGCACCAGTAACCATATTCTTTACGTAATCGGCGTGACCAGGACAGTCAACGTGTGCGTAATGACGATTTTCTGTAGCGTACTCAACGTGTGAAGAGTTAATTGTAATACCTCTCTCCTTTTCTTCTGGAGCATTATCAATCTGATCAAAAGCACTTGCTTCTGAAAATCCAGCATCTGCTAAAACTTTCGTTATCGCTGCTGTTAAAGTTGTTTTTCCGTGATCTACGTGTCCAATTGTACCTATATTCAAGTGCGGTTTGGAACGATCATAAGTTTCCTTTGCCATAATTAATACTTATTTAATCTTAGTTATATATTAGTGTTCAATTTTATACAATACAAAAAAACAACAACCCTAGAGTCTTGTTTAACGAAAAGCAAACGCTTCAGCATTAGAGCCAACGACGAGAATTGAACTCGTGACCTCTTCCTTACCAAGGAAGCGCTCTACCCCTGAGCTACGTCGGCATAAAACTTATTCTGCTTTATGCAAGTTAAGCCCCATCTTCACCAAATAAATTTTAGTGAAAATAGAGCGGGAGACCAGGTTCGAACTGGCGACATTCAGCTTGGAAGGCTGACGCTCTACCAACTGAGCTACTCCCGCATTCCAAAATTTTGCATTTTTAAACCTAACCAAAGTTAGATTTTTGTGGGGAGAGCAGGATTCGAACCTGCGAAGACGTAGTCAGCAGATTTACAGTCTGCCCTCGTTGGCCGCTTGAGTATCTCCCCAATATAGTTTTTTTTTCAAAAACCTTCAAAATTTCAATAGAACAGAGCCGATGGAGGGACTCGAACCCACGACCTGCTGATTACAAATCAGCTGCTCTAGCCAGCTGAGCTACATCGGCATCTTTTATTATTTTCTACTCTTAAAGAACTACCGCTTTTCTAACGGAATGCAAATATAAAGCAGTTTCTGAATTGTGCAAAACATTTTTAACTTTTTTTTCATTTTTTTTATCTGATACAAAATATCTTATTGAAAATCAAAATAGTGCTTGCTGTTATTTTTTCTTATTTCTTGGGTGTGAGTTGGCATATACCTTCTTTAATCCATGAATATCATTGTGCGTATAGGCTTGTGTTGAAGCCAAACTGTCGTGCCCTAATAATTCTTTTACCTCTTGCAAATTTGCCCCTTGAGCCAATAAATGTGTTGCAAAAGAGTGCCTTAAAACGTGTGGACTTTTCTTTGACTTGGTAGAAACCATAGAAAAGAATGCATTCACTTTTCTATACAGTAAATTGGGATAAACCTCATTTCCTTTTTCTGTTAAGAATAAGAGCGGAGTTTGAATTTGTAAATCTTCCAATAGATGCTTTCTGTAGCCTAAATATACTTGAATACTAGCCTCTAAACTTTTTATAATTGGAACCACCCGCTCTTTGTTTCTCTTTCCTATAAACTTTAGCGTTCCATTCTCTAAGTTAAGATGATCTAGCGTTAAAGAAATCACCTCTGCCCTACGCATTCCAGTCACGTATAATAACTCTATCAACAAACGGTCTCTAGAAGATGCAAAGGAAGTGACCTCTATACTTTCTAAAACTTGATGAATTTCGGTCTCAGAAAAGGGTACTTGAATTTTCTTGGAAATTTTTAGAGCCTTATGTTTTACTAAGGGAGAAGCGTCAATTTCTTTTACTTTGAGCAAAAATTTATAAAACACTTGGAGCGATGATATTTTTCTATTGATAGTATTGTTAGAAATACCATCTTCCGATAGGTTAATAATCCAAGATCTAACCATAGAATAATTAGCCTTCTTTAATTCATCCTCTTGAAATTTCGTCGCACAAAATCGCTCAAATTTTAATAAGTCATTCTGGTAAGCAGTAATCGTATGGTCTGAATATTTTTTCTCTAAGCTCAAATAATCTAAAAATTTCTCTATAAGGGTCATAAAAAAGATTTGGCGTTAAAGTTAATCACTTTATACCCAATTCTTAGTTTTAGATAGCATTTAATCTTCCGGTAAAGATATAAATGAAGCTGCTATCCTATTTAAGATTTAGAGAAATAAAAAAGACCCAATCGTGGATTGAGCCTTTTTGTCTTTTTTACTTCCGCGGAAACAAAAAATCAATTTCTATATAATTTTTCATAACCCAATTTAGGTACCTGGCTTATACTCTTTCTTGTCGATTATCATTTTGGCGTAAAAATGGAATTTTCACCAAAATAATTCTCTCCAATTAAATTTAGGTCGCTGGCTTATACTCTTTCTTGTCGATTATCATTTTGGCGTAAAAATGGAATTTTCACCAAAATAATTCTCTCCAATTAAATTTAGGTCGCTGGCTTATACTCTTTCTTGTCGATTATCATTTTGGCGATAATCTCTCTCAAGATTTCAGAGGTTCCTCCGCCAATGGGACCTAGTCGGCTATCACGTAACATTCTTGCTAATGGATAATCTTCCATATAACCATAACCACCTAAAAGCTGTAAACAATCATAAATACCTTGATCGGCTATTTTGGTAGAAAGTAACTTAGACATACTCGCCTCTTTTACTACATAATCCCCTTGATCTAATCTCTTAGCGATGGAGTAATTAAACTCTTTACACATTTCAACTTCACTAGCAATATCTGCTACTTTATGCCTCAATGCCTGAAATTTATCTATAGTTCTTCCAAAAGCTGTTCTTTCACTCATATAACCTAAAGTGTACTCCAAGGCATATTCTGTTCTTGCATGGGCATTAATTCCCATAATCAAACGCTCTAAAGCAAAATGCTGCATAATGTAAGGAAAACCTTGTCCTTCTTCTCCCATTAAATTTTCTGCTGGGATTCTAACATCGGTGAAGGAAATTTCTGCAGTGTCTGAAGCTCTCCATCCTAACTTATTTAATTTTGTAGAAGCAATACCTGGCGTATCTCTATCCATCACAAAAATACTCATTCCTTTATTGCCTAATTCGGGAGCTGTTTTTGCTGCCACTATTAAGTAATCTGAATATACCCCGTTTGTTATAAACGTTTTAGAACCGTTAATGACGTACGAATCGCCATCTTTAACCGCTGTACTTTTCATGCCTGCAACATCAGATCCTCCAAAAGGCTCTGTGATACAAAGACAACCTATCTTTTTACCTTCAATACTTGGCGTAAGATATTCTTGCTTTATTCTTTCGCCACCTTCTTTGTTTAAATGCGTCATCGCCAAGTAAGCGTGTGCCCACATAGCAGCTGCAAATCCTCCAGAATTTATTTTTTGCAATTCTTCTAAAAAGATAACGGTATAGAAAAGATCTAACTCTAATCCACCATATTTTTCTGGGTAATTGATACCAAAGTAACCCATCTCTCCAAACTTCTTCCAGATAAATCTCTCAATTGTCCCGGTTTCCTCCCATTTATCTAAATGCGGTACCACTTCTTTTTGTAAAAAATCCTTAAGACTTTGTCTAAAAAGTTCGTGTTCTTCAGTAAAATACATATTATTCATTTAACTCTATTTTTTGGACTTTTTAAAAATTAAAAAGTGCATTTTATCAATTATTACTCAAGGGTCAAATATAATTGTATTCTATCTATTTTATGACCTGGAAAACCATCTATTTTAATTAATTCTTCAAAAGAGCTTATTTTCTCATTCAATTTCCTATAATTTACAATACTTCTTGCAAGTTCATAATCAAAATAAGGAATTTCAGTTAATTGAAGAACCGTAGCGGTATTCAAATCTATCAAAACTGGTTTTTTTTTGTCTTTCACCGTAAACCTATTTAGTAAATTTTCTTCGGCTTCATATCCCAATCCATACACATCTTTAATCTGACTGTCGTCTATAAAACCACCAATACGAAGTTTGTATCGCATAATTCTTTTGGCAAGCGTTTCTCCTATTCCCTTAACGGAAATTAAATCTTCTTCGCTAGCTTGATTTAGGTCTTTCTTTAAATGATTGGGGAGAGAATGTGTGATTTTTTCTTTTTTGGTTCTATTCTCTTTTACCCAATCTGGAAATTTAAAGTATGGAGATATTTTATGCAGTAAAGAATCTGAAACTTGAGTCACTTTTTTAAAATCCTCGATTGAGTTTATCCATTGTTCTTTCTTCCTGTACGCGTGAAGCTTTTCTATTTCCACTACACTCATTCCCAACGTGTAACCTTTATACTCGGTTATAAAATTAGGGTTAAAAGGATAAATCTTAAAAACTTTTTTAGTCTTCGCTTCTTTTAAAGAATCTATTTGCTGCTGAATCAACTGGGCCTGACCTTGATTTGGAAGCGCAGTTTCCTTGATTGGGAAAACTACATCTTGGTAACAGATTCCTACAAAAACAACAACAATAAGCACCCAAAAACACAAAATCCCATTTCGTTGACTTTTATTCAAACTGAAATGGGATTGTGTTTTCATCGTATTTATATGTTTAAGTAGTAATTTTTTGTTTCTTAAAAAGCTCTCCTGCTTTTAATTTTTTAAAGTATTCGCGTAAGTCTTCACGCACTTCTCCAGAGAGAATATACATTCCTATAATATTAGGGAAAGACATGGCTAAAATCATCATATCTGAAAATACAAGTACTGCACCTAAACTAATAGAAGCACCAACTACTACAAATACTAAAAATAACATTTTATAAATAAATTCTGATTTGTTGCTGCGACCAAACAAGTAAGTCCAAGCTCTCATTCCATAATAAGACCAAGAAATCATCGTAGAGAAAGCAAACAAGAATACCGCTACAGACAATACATAGGGAAACCAAGAAATTACACTTGCAAAAGCTTCCGAAGTCAATTGGACTCCGCCAATTCCTTCTACCTCGTGCATTCCAGTAAAAATTAATACCAAAGCAGTTAATGTACACACCACAACTGTATCAATAAAAGGCTCTAGCAAAGCTACAAAACCTTCAGAGGGGGGATGATTTGTTTTTGCTGCACTGTGGGCAATTGCTGCCGATCCAACTCCCGCTTCATTAGAAAATGCTGCACGTTGAAACCCTACAATTAAAACCCCAATCACACCTCCTTTAAGAGCGGTGGGATTAAATGCGCCATCAAAAATAGCGGTAAATGCTGGGCCTATGTTTTCTATATTTATTCCTATCACTACTAAAGCTCCTAATACGTAAACAGCAGCCATAAATGGAACTACTTTCCCCGTTACTTTAGCGATACTGCTAATTCCTCCAATAATTACAACACCTACCAATACAGAGACGATGAGACCAAACCAAAATCCGTTTCCTACCAAAGCAGGAAATTGACCCGATAAAATCTCAAAAGATTGGTTGGCTTGAAACATGTTTCCTCCTCCAAAAGAGGCTCCTACTCCCAATACAGCAAAAAACCCTGCTAAAAACTTACCTAAACCTGCTAAATTTCTTTTCTCCAATCCGTAGCGGAGGTAATTCATAGGTCCTCCAAATATTTTTCCTTCTTTACTAATAAATCTATATTTTACTCCCAAGGTACATTCTACAAATTTGGAAGACATTCCCAAAAATCCAGCTAAAACCATCCAAAAAGTTGCTCCTGCTCCTCCTAAAGAAATGGCGACTGCGACTCCAGCAATATTCCCTAATCCTACCGTAGCAGAAACTGCTGTAGATAACGCTTGAAAGTGTGTGATACTTCCTGGCGCATTTGGATCATCATATTTCCCTTTTGCCAATTCTAAAGCGTGGCCAAAACCTCTAAAGTTAATAAAGCCCATTCTAATCGTAAAAAATGCTGCTCCTACCACCAACCATACCACAATAAAAGGAATATTATGAGATTGTGGGTCCCCATTAGGATGCGTTAAAATAACCGGCTCATCATACTTTAAACGTGCAAAGTAATGCGCTCCTGTTTCTATTAAATCTTGTGTGTTTGTATAATCAAAAATACTTTGTCCTTCTTCTACTAAATGCTCTAACTTTCCACTAGTAGTCGATTTTACTTCCATATCTCCCATTTTTTCTGAAGAGATTACAGCGATAAGATCTCCTTTGGCTACGTGAGAACCTTCAGCAACATTCCAGGATTTAAGAATAAATTTATCTTCTATTCCGTTTTCCCAACCTGGAATAGATACATTTTTTTGATCGGCATACACAATAGGGTCATACACGCCCATCGCGGTAAATGGATCCCAAAAAAGAATAGCGCCCATATTAGCCACAATTGGGGTAAAGGCACCATTAAAGTTTTCTGTTATTGATTCCGCTGGAATACGGTAGGATTTAGTGACCGTGTTTTGAGCAGCATCGGTAATAATTACCGTATAATCTATTCCTTCGGTTAAATTTGATGCTTTATTTGAAGTTAATGGAGTTTGTTGATTGCTCCATTTATACGTATATGGCGCAACTCCTCCTTGCACTTTTAATCTTATTTCTCCGTCATTAATAAGGTCTGATGGGTTGATTAATTCAGACTTTACTTTTAAAGCCTGACTATCGGTATCTCCTGTATTGTCTTGTGCTTTAACATTAACTTGGGCCTGAATTGCAACTAGTGTAGTACATAAAAATAATGCTGAAAGTAGGTACTTTCTCATAAGATATAATTATTTATTAAATAAATTTCGGAAAGGATTAAGTTTAATCCGCAGCAATATCAAAAAAAAACTTCCTATATCAAAGTATTTGCTCTTAAAATGTAAAGATTATGTTAAGGAGTAATGGTATTTAAAAAAAAGTTTTCCGAAGATAAAAAACTTCTTTTAATAGATCACCATACAGCAATAAGAACTAATTAGTTGAAATTTTGTGTTGGAAAGAAATCCGCTTCAGCTTGGGTTTACAAATCAAAAACAGAAGTTCGCTTGGTATAAACCAGATCTTTTAACCTAAGCCAGAAAGCCAAGGTTAAGTAAACCGCAAAGCCAATTCCTAAGGTTGCAAATGACAAGTAAATGAAAAAGAGGCGCACACTTTTTACCTTCATTCCCAAGCGGTCTGCAAAACGGGAGCTCACATAAAAACCGTTACGTTCAAAATAATACCTTATGGGAGAAACCATACTTCTATCTCTGCTTTTATACAAATATACTACGAAAACAAACTTAACTCAAATCATTAGCTAAAAATCATGTCAAGTTTAAAAACCGTAAGAGTCCGGTTTAAAAATAATCTAAAGTTAATGAGCTTCTCAAATGTATGAAATCTAACTAGATTTTATAATTGCTAGCCTGCTTTGTTGAAAATGATTTTTTCGAGAATGAGAAGATACTTTTATTTTAAATTGCTACTGTTTAAAAGTTAGTTAAAATCAAGTCTTGATTCTTGGTTCTAAAAACCTAGCAATCTTGGTTCTTTATCGAACAACGATGTTTCAAAATATCTGCTTTAGGATTATTTAATAAAACCTGCGAATTAGTGATATAGTTTTGTTAAATATTTTGCAGCAACACTTGTATTAAGTAATTTAGGCTTAATTGTTTAACTAATAAAAACTAAACCTATGTCAATTGTAAAAATTATTGAAATAATCGCAAGTTCTAACAAAAGTTTCGACGATGCTGTAAATAATGCAGTAAGCGAGGCGGCGAAAAGTGTTAAAAATATCAAATCTGTTTACGTAAAAGAAATGAAAGCTAAAGTAGAAAATAATAAGATTGAATCTTACCGAGTGACTACAAAAATTTCTTTCGTAAAAGAATAAATAGTTTCTTTATAAATTATTAAATAGCCTGCAGCCTTAAGCTTGCAGGCTATTTTATTAATAAATTTAAACCTACGGCGCAGTGCAAACATTTATTTTTATCACAATAATTAGGCTTTAAATGCAATAAGGCCTGTGACTCTAATGCCGATGTTGCCATTTTGGGACGCAACTCATTAAACTTTTTAATGGTGGCATTTTTCTCTTTTGGCAACTCATTTAATAGAGAAAAACATTCTTCCGTAGCCGAACCACCTTTTAAACTTGCAAAATGAAATTTTAAAGGTACAATGCTATTAATAATCAATAAATCGATAAAGCCTGTAGACAATACTTTGGCACTGCTTTTACTTTCTTTCCCAAAGTTGAAATGATTTTTCCAATATGCAGAAACCTCAACTTTAAATAACGCGTGAATTTCTTTTCTGCTTTTTAGCTGCATCAATTCCAAAAATATATTTTGAGTAGTAGCATAGATAAAAGCGAGTTGAGCTAATCGAATCGTTGGAAAATTATGTGGTCTTAATCTAAAAAACTCCACTTGCTGCTCTAGCGGCTCCAATTTATATTTTATCTTTTGATAGTCAAAGCTCTCTTTGAGTCGAAGCGCATACACATCGTCACAGGCATCAGGAAACATACCTAACATACCAAAAAACAAAGCTTCTAGCTGTTCTTTATTTCTCGTTTTTCTTACTACGGAAAAAGGGAGTGCAGAAGCCATCTCGTGAAATGCTTTTCCATTAACATTCAAACCAAAGCTTTTTGCTAATAACTGAAAACATACCGCTTCCCAGTCATTTCTGGAAGAAACCAAGGCTGCCTGAATCACTTTCGCTTTTTCTTGCAAACGTTCTATATATAAACGCTCCAACCAATTTTCGACAATAAAAGAAGAAACAGAAGCAAGGTTTTTCTCGCAGTTGATCCAATTGTAATTCGATTTCTCTACTAATTTCAGATAGTTATTTAACGCTTCCGCGGAAGCAAAATCAGATAACTGCAAAGTCGCAATTGGCGTATTATTCTCTCTATAAACCTCTACATCGTGTTTCCAAACCACGTGTAAAATAACATTATCGTACGCAGCATCTTCTTCATGATGATGTGCGTACCAATCGCTAGACTTAATATGAATCTCTACGTTGCCTGCCCAAACTTGACCTCCAATATTCAGTTTTGCATTAAAAAAATCTGGCCCAGACTTTGTTTCATTATGGTTTCCCACTTTAAGGATTTGGATTGTTTCTCCTTGAGTGGTAAGGGCGTGCAAAAAGTCAAACTTTTTAAACTTCCATAAATAATGTAGAAAATCTTCTTTCACTAGCGTAAAACCATTTGCTGAATTTTAGTATATATTTTTTCTACCCACAACGAGTACATCTTACCGCTGGGATGCAATTCATCTTTGGCGACGAGGCTTAAATCTTTAGCTGCTATTTTTGAAATAGGGGTGATATTATAGAACGGGATATCCATCTCTTTAGCAATCTTCCTTGCCGCCTTATTGTATGCCTTAACTTCTCTAGAAATATTTCTTTTATCAGACGCTTTCCCAAAAGGAGTAACTCCGTAATCTGGGATACTGAGTACAAAAACACTTCGTTTTCCTTGGTTTCCGTGGGAAATAGCTTTTTCTAAAATTATTTTAAACTCTTTCTTATAAATGGATAATTCATAGCCTTGATATTGATTGTTTACGCCAATAAGCACAGAAATGATATCGTACTTTTTTTCATCCAACTGCGCTTGCATCGCTTGTAAAAGCTCATCGGAACGCCAACCTGTCTTCGCGATAATTTGGGGCTGTTTTATTGGCATTCCATTTTTCTCCAACCGAAGTGCCAATTGCATAGGCCAACGTTCACTTTCTAAAACACTTTCTCCTATCGTGTAAGAATCACCCAACGCCAAGTAACTTATAGCTGCAGTTTCTCGCTGTGCGTAACTAACATTATTAGAAAATGAGAATAAAAGAAAGCCAATAAAATATAGATTTATTTTCATCGCATTAGGTTTATCTCTTAAAGATAGTATTTTTCTACGGGTTTTTAGTTTTTTCGCTAAAGCGGATTTTTTTACACGCCTAAAAAACGGTATGTTTACTAAAAAATATAGGCATATGGAAGAGCCGGAAAAAACAGAAAAAAACGTTCCCTCAGAAGCTAAGTTTAAGCCTGAAAAAGCCCCTCTCAATCCCATTTTAGGTTTCTTTAAAACCATGGGAGAATATATTTGGATGGGCGTTTTGGGTATAGGTGCATTTCTCGCTTGGCTCATTTCTTTTCTATTGATATGAATGCCTACGCCTACTTTTTTCTTAGTTGCGTAACCGCCGCTGCTCTATTCTTTTTAGGTGATTTTTGGGATTGGAATTACCCTTTTTTTCTTCGGAATTATTTTATGGATGTTTTATGTATGCCCATTGTCTTTGGGATTATTCATTACAGCTTACGCATGCCTGTGCCACACTTTAAGCTCACTCTTTCTATGATGATTGTTTTAACTACGATGTACAGCATTTATTTTGAAGTGATTTTACCTCCATTATCTCCAAGATATACATTTGATTGGTGGGATATTCTCGCTTACACGCTAGGTGCTGGTATTTCTTTTGCAGTTCAACAATACAGTTTTCAAAATCAGAAAATCTCTAAGAAATAAAAACCTCAAGACTGAGTTGAACTACAGCACTTGAGGTTTTTTAAATTATATTTATTCCACTACAGAAAAATCATAACATCTTTAATTTATCAAGATTCACTTTCTCTAAACTTCGGATTGATAAAAATCTCTCCATCTTTAAGTTTCCGAAGGTAAACTTTCATATCGGCACGCACTTCTGAAGATAAGATATAAAGTCCCACAATATTAGGAAAAGACATCGCTAGAATCATCATATCAGAGAAGCTTAATACCGCTCCTAAACTTACAGATGCTCCCAATACCACAAAGAGCAAGAACATTATTTTATAGATAATTTCAGACTTTTTACTTCTTCCAAAAAGGTACGTCCAAGAACGCATTCCGTAGTAAGACCAAGACACCATCGTAGAGAATGCAAATAAAAATACTGCAAAAGCCAATACTGCTGGAAACCAAGAAATGACACTTCCAAAAGCATCTGAGGTTAATTCTACTCCGCCTAAGCCATCTACCTCGTGCATTCCTGTAAAGATAAGAACCAACGCCGTCATGGTACAAACCACCATGGTATCTATAAAAGGTTCTACAAGCGAGGTAAAACCATCTGCAATAGGATTGTTTGTCTTAGTAGCACTGTGTGCAATTGCTGCAGATCCCACTCCGGCTTCACTAGAAAAAGCTGCACGTTGTAGACCAATAATCAGTACACCTATAAAGCCTCCTTTCATGGCAGTGGCAGAAAAAGCTCCATTGTAAATTGCTGCAAAAGCGCTTCCTATATTCTCAATATTAAATACTATGACAGTTAAACATCCCAAAATATAAACTACCGCCATAAAAGGGACTACTCTTCCAGTTACGCGGGCAATACTATTAATTCCGCCAAGGATTACAGCACCAACCAATAAAGCAAAGACAACCCCAAACCAAAAACCCTGACCTTGTAAAAAAGGAAGTTGCTCAGAAACGATTTTAAACGCTTGGTTGGATTGTAACATATTTCCTCCTCCAAAAGAGGCTCCTACTCCTAGTACAGCAAATAAACCTGCTAAGAATTTACCTAAGCCTTTCATGTTTTTCTTCTCTAAGCCATAACGCAGGTAATTCATAGGTCCTCCAAAAATTCTACCCTCTTCATTAATAAATCGGTATTTAACCCCTAAGGTACACTCCACAAATTTTAAAGACATGGCAAAGAAACCTGCCATAAACATCCAAAAAGTTGCTCCAGCACCACCCAAAGAAACCGCAACCGCAACCCCTGCAATATTTCCTAAGCCAACGGTTGCCGAAACTGCTGTAGCCATCGCTTGGAAGTGAGTTATACTCCCAGGGGCATCAGGATCATCGTATTTTCCTTTGGCTAAATCTATAGAATGTTTAAACCCGCTAAGGTTTACAAAGCCTAGTCTAAAGGTAAAAAAGATACTTCCTAAAATAAGCCAAATTACAATGAACGGAATGGCATTGGTTTTTACATCTCCATTAGGATGTTTTAAAGGCTGTGGTGAATCATAATTAATCTGAGCTAAAAAGTGAGCGCCTTGCTCTACTACATCACTCGTGCTATTAGGATCAAAAATTACGTTTCCTTCTTTTACCAAATAATCTAACTTTCCAGAAACCGAAGAGATTACGTCTATTTTCTTACCTTTATCACTGCTAACAATAGCAATGACATCTCCTTCGTTCACGCGCTCATTTTCAGGAAAATTCCATTTTTTAAGCGTATAAGCTTCATTACTTGTAGCATCCCAATTAGGAATAGGAATTTGAATATAATCTGTATAAACTACGGGGTCGTAAATTCCTAAACTCGCAAAGGGGTCCCAAAATAAAACACTACCTAAAAAATTTACTGCGGGTTGCACTCCGCTATTAAAAAACTCTGTAATGGATTCTGTAGGAATTTTAAAATCTTGAGTCGTGGTGTTTCCATTAGCATCTGTCACGGTAACCGAATATGGCATACCTTCAATTAAACCTTTAGATTTTACAGATTCTAAACTGGTTGCTTGGTTAGACCATTTATAGGTGTAGGGAGCTTCCCCACCATTTACCTTAGCTCTGGCCTTTCCATCGTTTATTTCTGAAGAAGGATTATTGAGTTCTACCCTTAATTGTAATTCTTTAGAAGTAGATAACTCGCCACTTTGTGCTTGCATCTGCAAGCTTATCCCTATAAAACAGCAAAAAATCAGTAAAATATTTCTCATGTAATCCTTGTTATTTTCTAAAATAAGTCAAAAAAAATCCTGCATTAAAAGCAGGATTTTGGTATTTTTTAATCTATAAAACCTTGAGATCTCATCCAATCATCATTATACATTTTACCCACATAACGACTCCCGTGATCGTGAAAAAGCACCACCACTACATCGTCTTTGGTAAAGTGTTCTTTTAACTGTAAAAGTCCTTTCATCGCTGCTCCCGCAGAGTTACCTAAAAACATACCTTCTTCTTTAGATAGGCGCTGCGTATAGACTGCGGCGTCTTTATCGGTTACTTTAGTAAACCCATCAATCACATCAAAATTTACATTTTTAGGAAGAATATCTTCTCCAATCCCCTCAGTAATGTACGGATAAATTTCATTCTCATCAAATTCTCCCGTTTCATGGTATTTTTTAAATACAGAACCGTAGGTGTCTATTCCCCAAACTTTCACATTAGGATTTTGTTCTTTTAAGTATTTTCCAACTCCAGAAATAGTTCCTCCAGTACCTACACCAACCACAAAGTGGGTTACTTTCCCGTCGGTTTGTTTCCAAATTTCTGGACCTGTACTCTCATAGTGGGCTTTAGTATTAGACGGATTGTCATATTGATTGACATACCAAGAATTGGGGGTTTCTTCAGCCAATCGCTTTGAGGTTGAGTAATAAGAGCGAGGGTCATCTGGTTCTACATCGGTAGGGCAAACCACTACTTCACTTCCTACCGCTCTAAGAATATCTATTTTTTCTTTACTTTGCTTGTCTGCAATTACGCAAACCATTTTATAACCTTTTACAATAGCCGCTAAAGCAAGACCCATTCCTGTATTTCCTGAAGTTCCTTCTATAATAGTTCCTCCTGGCTTTATGAGTCCTTGTTTTTCAGCATCTTCCAACATGGTAACTGCCATACGATCTTTAACAGAGTTCCCCGGATTAAAAGTTTCGTATTTAGCTAAAACCAAAGCCGGAATTTCTTCTGCCAACTTATTTATCTTCACTAATGGTGTATTCCCAATAGTGCCTAATATATTTTCTTTATAATCCATTTTCTGTTTTTTAAGATCGCAAAGGTAAGAAAGAATTTTACAGTAGTAAAATGGAGTATAAAAAGAGAGTATTTTAGAAATTATACCCAGAATTGGGTATTAAAGATCAACAAGTTAACTTTTATCTTCAAACTCTTAATCTTTAAAAATTAATCTCATGAACAAGTTTTTACTTTTATTACTAGTGCTTAGTTTAGGAATACATAACAACTACGCTCAGCCACAAATTGAAAGAGATGCTCTTACTGCTCTTTACAACGGCACCAACGGAGATGACTGGATCGACAACAGTAATTGGTTAGATTTTTTGGTTCCTATTGAAGAGTGGCATGGAGTTTTTGTGAACAATGGTCATGTAACTGCTATTGTTTTGGTAGACAATAATCTTACCGGAACTTTACCTACAGAAATAGGGAATTTTCCTTATTTGGTTGAATTGCATTTACCTTTAAACAACTTAACAGGTATTGTTCCTACCGAAATAGGAAACCTTAGTAATCTCGAGATTTTAGATTTAGCACCTAACGGATTCTCTGGTACTATTCCTACTGAAATAGGAAATCTAACCAACCTACAAATCTTATGGTTGAATCAATGTGGTCTTAGCGGAAACATTCCGCTAAGTTTCCAAAATTTAACCCAGTTAAAAGAATTGTATTTACAAGGCTCAATTTTTGGAACTTATGAAGGATACCCTGCTTGGAAAAGTAGTGAATATTCAGGGGATCTTCCAGATTTAACGGCATTACCTTTAGATACTTTAATGATTCAGAACAATTTATTTACTTACGATAATATTGATGATCATCTACTCACCTACATCGATAATGTTACAGGCTTTCATTTTTCTCCACAGCTAACAGAAGATGAAGAGGAATTCATTACGTTTAGTGTAGGAGACGACCTTACCTTTACCATGAGTGATACTCCTATTTATTTTGGAAATAATAAAAATACTTCCGCAGCTAATACTTATCAATGGTATAAAGACGGAGAAAAAATAACAGGAGCCACTTCTTTAATGTATGAAATCACCAATGTTCAAGAAACAGATGAAGGAGTTTATATAGGAAGAATCACCAATGAAGATGCTCCTGACTACGCTCACATCACTCCACCTATTACCTTATCACAAAGTCTTAGAGTAACAACAAAAGAACAAAATGAAATCTCCCTGTATCCCAACCCAGTTATAAACGAGCTTCATTTTGATTTCAAACATGTCTCTCAACCACTTATAATCTCAATTTATGATATAAATGGAAAAAAAATCATTACCAAAAAACTCCGTTCCGACAAAGCTTTAGATCTCAATTTTTTATCTAAAGGAATGTATGTGGTGAAAATAAAAACCAGTCGGTTTTTACTTACTAAGAAGATTATTAAACGCTAAATAGCCAACTAGTTGTTCTTTTAAGAGTTGCACCAAAAGGCAACTCCTTTTTTGTCTAGATACATGATTTACTTTTACATATAGAAACTTAAAATCACAAAATTTGAGTCGGCTTTTTATTCTCATCCATCGCAACAAAAGTAAATTCTCCAGAGACCGCTTTCTCTCTGTGCTCCTCATACATTTGCTCCACATAAATATCTACTCTAACTTTAAGACTTGTATTTCCTACATAGGTTACTCGTCCGCAAAGCTCTACAATAGTACCTGCCGCAATTGGCTTTTTAAAATCGATGCGATCACTACTCACCGTGACCATAGGTTGTCTACTAAAACGCGTAGCGGTGATAAAAGCCGTTTCATCCATCAATTGCATGGCAGTTCCCCCAAATAGCGTATCATAATGATTGGTGGTATTAGGAAATACAGCTTTGAAAATGGTTGTTTTAGACTGATTTATTTTCTCTTTTAAAGTCATACAATTTTGAATTATTTATTCGAATTTAATCGCCCTACTTGGGTTGATTCTAGTGATTAAATACGAAGGCAATAGCAACATCAACAAGCATAAAAGCAACGTTCCTAAATTAATAAGCAGGACGTATTCCCAAGAAAGGTAGACGGGAGCTTCCGTGACATAATAGGTTTCGGGGTTAAGCTTTATAAGTTTCGCATATTTCTGTAGAAATAAAAGGCCGAGACCAATGAGATTTCCCCAAAAAAGCCCTTTTAAAATTAAATAAGCTCCGTTATATAGAAAGATTTTTCTTACGCTCCAATCGTTACTTCCCAAAGCTTTCAGCATCCCAATCATAGGCGTTCTTTCCAAAATAAGCACCAATAAAGCCGTAATCATATTGATTCCCGAAACAATAATCATAATACCAATAATGAGCGCTACATTAAAATCGAACAAAGACAACCATTCAAAAATAGAAGGGTAGGATTGTTGAATTGTTTTGGCCTCTAAAAAAGTATTGATATGCTGATTCACCTCACCGCCTTTTTCCACAATCTGATCAAAATCATCTATAAAAATCTCGAAATTCCCAATCTGATTATCCTCCCATTTATTAAGACGTTGTATCTGAGAAATATCTGCAATTAAAAAAGTTTCATCAAATTCCTGAAATCCCGAATTATAAATTCCAACAATTCTAAAAGCCGTGAGTCTAGGTTTCTTTTGGTTGGTATCGTTTAAAAAATAAACCACCAATTGATCTCCCAATTCAAACCCAAGTCGGTTCGCCATATAGGAAGACAACAAAATCTCCTCGCTGTATTTTTTCTCTTTGGAATACGAAGGTAATTTTCCTTCTACCAAATATTCTTTAAGATAATCCCAGCGGTAATCTTCGCCAGCACCTTTTACCACAATCCCTTCAAAATCAGTTTCGGTGCGAATCACTCCGTATTTGGTGGCAACCACTTGGATGTGATCTATGCCGTCTACCTCATCAAAATTTGGATAAAAATCTTGTTCCGAAGAAATAGGCTTAATCGAAATTTGAGAATTGTTATTATTTAAGTTACCTACCGTAATATGGCCGTTAAAAGCCGCAATTTTATCTCTAATTTTTTGTTGTAAACCCACACTTGTAGCGACTGAAACCAACATCATAATCACGCCAATAGCAATTGCCGCCACCGCAATTTTTATAATTGGTGCCGATATGCTACTTTTATAGTCTTTTGCGCTTATTAAACGCTTAGAAATAAAGAATTCAAAATTCAAACTTCCTATGGTTTTACATTTTTTCAAAAATACATTTTTTATCGTTGCCATAACTATTGTTTCATGCATTAGTCCGTCAACTCAAAAATCTCCTTCTCACGCTTCCGCGGAAGCAAAAACAACTCCTCTTCCTACAAAAAAGGGGAAATTGATTCTAGGCGCCAACCAAACGGAAGCTTACTTGCCGCTTTTAAAAGGTAAAAAAGTAGGTGTAATAGGCAATCAAACCTCGGTCATATTTAGAGAAAATGGAAGCTACACACACTTAATAGATTCTTTAATTTCTTTAGACGTCAACGTGACCAAAGCCTTTTCTCCAGAACACGGATTTAGAGGAAAAGCCGATGCCGGAGAAAAAGTAGTAGATGGTGTAGATCCCAAAACAGGTATTCCCATTGTTTCCCTTTACGGAAGTAATAAAAAACCAACCCAACAACAGCTAGACGGCATTGATATCTTAATTTTTGATATTCAGGATGTAGGCGTTCGGTTTTACACCTATATTTCTACGCTGCATTATGTGATGGAAGCTGCCGCAGAAAAAAATTTGACGGTGTTAATTTTAGACCGACCTAATCCTAACGGCCATTATATAGACGGACCTATTTTAGAAAAGAAGCACCAAAGTTTTGTGGGAATGCACCCCATTCCCATCGTTCACGGAATGACGATTGGAGAATATGCTCAAATGATTAATGGTGAAAATTGGCTCGCCAACAACCTAATTTGCGATTTGATGGTCATTAAAATGAAAAAATATACCAAGCAAACTTCCTATTCTTTGCCTATAAAACCATCGCCTAATTTACCCAACGATCAAGCGATTAACCTCTACCCTAGTTTGTGTTTTTTTGAAGGTTCTCCTGTAAATGCGGGTAGAGGAACGCCTCATCAATTTCAGGTATTTGGTTCGCCAGGTTTGGATTCAAAATATTTTGATTATCAATATACGCCGCAACCTAACGAAGGCGCAAAACACCCAAAAAATGAAGGTGAGCTTTGTTATGGCAAAGATTTAACTCAAGAACCGCTTCTTTCTAAAATAGAATTAAAATGGCTCTTAGAAGCCTATCAACATTCTAGTAAGAAAGAAAGCTTTTTCACTTCCTTCTTCAGTAAACTAGCGGGAACCCAACAGCTGCAACAGCAAATAGAAAAAGGATGGACTGCCCAAGAAATTAGAGACAGCTGGCAAGAAGGTTTAAAATCTTATGATGCGATGAGACAAAACTACGTACTTTACCCTTAAGGCAAGCGCTTTTTCATTTCCTCTACAATATTGAATGCAGCGGGACAAATGGCTACGTTTTTTAAGGTTAAATGTGAAATCTGCTGAAACTTTCTGCGGTCGGTGTGCGGAAATTCTGCACAAGCTTTTGGTCTCACGTCATAAATAGAACACTTATTATCATCCCCTAGAAAGGTACACGGCACCTGTTGCAACACATAATCTTGTTCTTCATCGACACGCAAATAGGTTTCAACGAAGGCTTGTGGTTTCATTTTAAAGAACTTAGAAATACGCTTTACATCTTTATCGGTAAATAAAGGACCAGTGGTTTTGCAGCAATTGGCACAAGTAAGGCAGTCTGTGCGCTCAAATTCATCATCGTGCAATTCTTGCATCAACACGTCTAAATGCTTTGGCGGCTTTTTTTTAAGCTTAGAAAAAAACTTTTTGTTCTCCTTATGTTTATCTTTGGCTTGCTTTGGCAAGTTTTTTAAAACCTCATCCATAGCCGCAAATATAAATAATCTAAAATCCTAAATTTGATTGTACCCGATATTTTTGGTCAAGCTGTAATTGATCACTTTAATAAACAAGATGCAGAAAACATCCAAGTGATCGCAGACGATTTTGATGATGATGAAATCCCGACCCATTACCTGTTTAGAACCTACAAAGAGATGCCTCAATTAGAGCAGAAGGCTTTACAGCTTGCCAACGGAAAAATCTTAGATGTGGGTTGTTGCGTGGGAAGTCATGCGTTGATCTTGCAAGAAAAGGGAATGGATGTTAAAGCCATAGATGTTTCACAAGGAGCCATAAAAGTAGCTCGCTTACGCGGAATAAAAAATGCAATGGTTCAAGATTTCTTTGATGAAAAAGAAAAATTTGATACCATTCTTATGTTGATGAATGGGATTGGAATTGTGGGAAAACTAAAAAATCTCACTCATTTTTTTGAACACCTTAAAAACATTCTCAATACTAACGGAAAGGTTTTATTAGATTCTTCAGACTTGCATTATTTGTTCGATAAGGAAGAAGATGGCTCCATTTGGGTAGACTCTTCTCAGTATTATGGGGAACTCAGGTATCAAATTCAGTATAAAAACGAGATTTCTGCTCCCTTTGATTGGTTGTATCTCGATTTTAACTCGCTTCAACTCGCCGCAGAAAGCAATGGTTTCTCCTACCGACTTATCCAAGAAGGAGAACATTACGATTATCTAGCCGAGCTGCGACTAAACTAATACAAAATTCTGGTCGTAATCTAGAAGCGGTGTTTTAAAGTCCTTCCCTCGGGGGAGGATTTAGGAGAGGATGAAATCATAACTATTCTACCTCATCCTAGCCCTTTCCAGAAGAAAAAGTGTATAAATTTTTTCAAAAATTTTGTATCGAGAACAACGATTTTCATTAATAAATCTATTTTTAATGTACTTTTTCTCCGCCCACAAAAGTAGCAATCACTTTAGTTTTAGGAATAAGCTTCGCTTCTACCTTCATCAAATCTTGATCTAAAACTATAAAATCGGCTAGCTTGCCTTTTTCTATACTTCCCTTTTCTTGTTCTTCAAAATTAGCATAGGCTGCCCAAATGGTCATTCCGCGAAGCGTTTCTTCTCTAGAGAGCGCATTTTCTTTTTGAAATCCGTCTTTTGGAAACTGATGCACATCTTGTCGCGCTACCGCAGCATAAAAAGTTAAAAACGGACTTACTTTTTCAATAGGAAAATCGGTTCCTAACGCAATTTTTCCACTTTGGTCTAATAGCTTTTTATAGGCATACGCATTTTTTAAACGTTTCTTTCCAAGTCGGTCTTTTGCCCAATACATATCACTCGTTGCGTGCGTAGGTTGCACCGAAGGAATAATATTTCCGCTAAAGTATTTAAAATCATCTTTTCCAATAATTTGCGCATGTTCAACACGCCAGCGCATATCCGTTTTACCTTTTAATACAGAATCATAGGTTTTTAAAACCACCACATTTGCAGAATCTCCGATGGCATGCGTATTCATTTGATATTCGGTATTACTTATTTTAGCCGCCAGTTTTTTAAACTCATCTATACCAATCACCATAGCTCCAAAATGTTTTTTCTTATCGGAATATGGTTTTTTCAAGGCTGCTCCTCGTGATCCTAAGGCTCCATCGGCATAAACTTTGACAGATCTAACGTGAAGCCTATCTGTTTTCATAATTCCTTTATTCAGAAAATAATCTACGTCCTCTTCTTCATTTTCTACCATCGCATACATACGCATTTTCAAATCTCCAGATTTTTGTAAACTATCTATAAGCATAATAGCATCTTTTCTTAAGCCTGCATCATCAATCGTGGTAAGTCCTAAATTAAAGGCTATCTTTTGAGCTTCCAGTAAGCCATTGATGGCTTCCTCTTTGCTTGGCTCAGGAATAATAGTATGCACCAAGCTCATGGGATTATCTATTAAAATACCCGTAAGCTTTCCGTCTTTCAATTCTATTTCTCCGCCTTCCACTTTTGTATTTGGCGTGATTCCTGCTAAATCTAAGGCTTTTTGATTCACTAATAAGGCATGTCCATCTATTCGGGTAACTGCAATAGGAGTGTTAGGAAATAATTTATCTAAAGTATCTTTAGTTGGAAAATTTTTATCCTCCCAATCGTTTTGATCCCATCCTCTTCCTGTAATAAAACTAACTTGATTCTTTTCTTGAAATTTTACAATACGTTCTACAACCTCATCATAACTTTTGGTATTGGTTAAATCTACTTTTTGAAGTTGTAAACCTAGACCGTAAAAATGTGCATGGGCATCTATAAACCCAGGATAAACCGTACGTCCTTTAGCATCATAAACCTCTTTCCCTTTATATTTTAACTGTAATTCTTCTGCATCGGCTACTTCTATAATTCTCCCATTATTTACGGCAAAACCTTTAGCTATATTAAATTTACCGTCTACGGTGTAGACTTTTGCATTTCTAACAATTAAATCTACCTGTTGCTTCTTTTGACAAGCTTGTAGACTTATTAATATAAAGAGGAATAATATTTTCTTCATGGAGTTATTTTTTACAAAAATAAAAAGCGTTTGCCAATGACAAACGCTTTTTAAATCAATATATTCTATTTAACTATTTTTTAATGATTTTATAGGTATCTTCTAAACCATTACCAATTACCCTTACAAAATAGACCCCCGAAGAAAGACTTGAAACATTTAAACTGACCTTTCTTTTTTTATTCCCCTCAACATTGGAAGAAATTAGAGTTTTCCCTTGAAGATTATATACATTTACTTGATTTAAGGGAAGATTAGAATCAATATATAGCTTAGCATCTGTAGGGTTAGGATAAATATTCAATTGAACAATTGTAACATCTTCCTCAACAATCATCTCACAATCATTGTGGAAGCTGTCTCCCATAATTGTCCAGCCTAAATTGTTGGTAAGTTCGTTATGCGCAATTTCATCACAATAAAACAGTTCGTGAGCCCCTAAAACTTTATTGGTAATCCCCAATTGAACAAAGCGCTGCAATACTGCATCGTAATTTTGGATATCTAAACCGCTATTACTAAAGGTTTCACCAAAGTGATCTATATTACTGTTAAAATTCCATGAAGAAATATCTTGGTTAAAAGAAACTGCTCCCCCAAACATTACCCCCATATCTAAAACATTTGAAACATCCCAGTTATCAAGGGGTTGGTTAAAGCTAATTGCTCCTTCAAACATCCCATCCATATTGGTAACATTAGAAACGTTCCAAGTATTAAGTGGCTGGTTAAATGCAGTTGTTCCAATAAACATACCCGACATGTTGGTAACGTTGGATACATCCCAATTGTCTAAGGGTTGATTAAAAGTCTCGGTGAAGCCAAACATCCCTTGCATGTTTGTTACATTAGAAACATCCCACATAGTTAAGGGTTGGTTGAATGAGTCTGCTCTCAAAAATAATCCTGTCATATTCGTTACACTTGAAACATCCCAATTATTCAGCAGCTGATTAAATGCTTCTGCTAAACCAAACATATGACTCATATCGCTAACATTCGATACATCCCAATTACTTAAACCCTGATTAAAAATAGTTGCACCATTAAACAGGGAGGACATATTGGTAACGTTGGAAACATCCCAGTGGTTAAGCGGTGTATTAAGGTTTTCACACTGCGAAAACATTTGGCTCATATCGGTTACTTGACTTAAATCTGGGGCATCAGTTGCATTAATGGTAAGTTGTGTACATCCATTAAATGCCTTTTCCATCGATTGCCATTCAATAGTTCCCCATTGCTCAATCGTTTTTAGTTTGTCTTCCATCCCCGAATTGTAAAAATGTATTCTGGGGAAATCTCCTGTAATACGGACGGTATAAACCCCAGGATTGTCGTAGGTATGGCTGGCATCACCAGTTTGGTTACCTAAAGCTGTCCCGTCACCAAAGTCTATATTGTATTGATAGCCCGTTCCTGTTGTCGGAATGCTGATATTAAGACCGTTAGTAGCATCAACTTCCCAGGTGGTGATAAAAGCATCAGGACTAAACAAATTACAATCTACAAATAATGAATCATCTTCAATTGTCCAGTTTAAATTGGTAATCAATTCATTTCTAGTGTTGATATCACAATAGTTCAATCCATTTGCCCCTAAACTTTTACTGGTTAGGTTTAACGAAGCGAATTGTGCTAATAAAGCATCATAATGATGAACATCTAACCCACAGTTATCGAGAAAACCGAGACTAAGATAGTTGAAAAGAACATTTTGATTAAAGTTCCATGCAGACAGGTCTTGGTTAAAAGCGGTTGCATTCCTAAACATAGCTCGCATCAGTTCAACATTAGATACGTCCCAATTGGCTATAGTTTGATTAAAAGAAGAAGTTCCATAAAACATATAATTCATATGAGTTACATTAGAAACATTCCAGTTGTTCAGCGGTTGATTAAAGGTAAAAGCTCCGTAAAACATATCGCTCATGTCAGTAACATTATCAACATTCCAATTATCAATTGGTTGGTTAAATGAGTTTGCATTCTTAAACATAGTTGACATGTCAGTCACATTGGAAACATCCCAATTGAATATCGGTTGATTAAAAGAATAGGCTTCTTCAAACATAGCATGTATATCAGTTACGTTGGAAATATCCCAATTGTTCAAAGGCTGATTAAATAAATATGCTTCTTTAAAAAGTTGACTCATATTGGTAATCGTAGAAACATCCCAGCTGTTAAGGTTGCCACTATTAAAGCCCGATGCCTCAGCAAACATTCCGGTCATATCAGTAACCAGGGCTAAATCTGGAGTGTCGGTAGCATTTAGAACCAGGTAGTCACAACCTTTAAATGCCCAAGCCATGGAATGCCATTGAATATCGCCCCATTGTTCTACACTTCTAAGTTTTGCTTGCATCCCGAAATTACTGGAAAAATGGATTCGTGGAAAATCACCGGTAATGCTTACGGTGTACGTACCGGGACTGGTGTAAGTATGGCTGGCATCGCCGGTTTGGTTGGTTAGTACGGTGCTATCTCCAAAATCAACTTTATAGCTATAATAACCACTGCTGTTGTTTGTAGGAATAGTGATGCTTAAGTCTCCTGTGGTAACTTCCCAGGTAGTAATAAAGGGATCTATTGGAGTGGTGCAGCCTGCGGATGGTGTATCTCCATTAATAACCCAACCTAAATTGGTAATCAATTGATTTCTTGAAGTAGTATCGCAATATTCCAAGCCATCTGCTCCTAATACTTTATCATTTAGGTTTAAGGATGCAAATTGTGCCAAGAGCAAATCGTAGTTTTGCACGTCTAAACCAGCATTTTCAAGAAAACCGACATCATTGTAAACATCAAATGAGAGGTTTGTATGAAATACCCATGTAGAAATATCTTGATTAAATGCGGAAGCATCGGCAAACATTCCGCCCATAAATTCCACATTGGCCACATCCCAACTAGAAATATCCTGGTTAAACGCCGTAGCTTCAAAAAACATTCTGGTCATGTCGGTAACGCTGGAAACATCCCAATTGGATAAAGATTGATTAAAAACAGGATTTCTGCCAAACATATTGCTCATGTTAGTAACGTTAGAAACGTTCCAGGTATTTAAAGGTTGATTAAAACTTATGGCTAAATTGAACATTCTGGCCATGGTTGTAGCGCTGGAAACATCCCAACTGGACAAGTCTTGATTAAACGCATCAGCTGAAGAAAACATGCCTGCAAAGTTTTCGACATTGGAAACATTCCAATTGGATAGATCTTGATTAAAAGTATTAGCCCCTTCAAACATTCCTCCATAACCAACTATAACCCCTAACTCATCTCCCATTGAAGTTACGTTGGCAACATTCCAATTGCTAAGCGGTTGATTAAAAGCATATGCTCCAGCAAACATTCCGGTCATATCAGTAACGTTTGAGACGTCCCAAACATTGATATTTTGATTAAAACTATTAGCAAAACTAAACATGTTCTTCATATTAGTTGTATTAGAAACATCCCAATTATATAAAGGTTGGTTAAAGTTATCTGCTTCACTAAACATAAACTGCATATCAGTTACATTACTCACATCCCAGCTGTTCAAATTCTGATTAAAATCACTGGCTCCATTAAACGTGGAAGACACGTCTGTCACAGTTGAAACATCCCAGTTATCAAGTGGTTGGTTAAAGCTATTGGACAAGTGAAACATTTCTTTCATGTTATTAACATTGGAAACATCCCAATTATTTAAAGGTTGATTAAAAACCAAATTAAAATAAAACATACGTTCCATATTGGTTACATTAGAGACATTCCAATTATCCAAAGCTTGGTTAAAAGAAACGGTTTGAGCAAATATGGAATTCATATCAGTTACATTAGCCACATTCCAATTATTTAAAGGCTGATTAAAGTTCATTCCCAGAGCAGTAGTTGAACTAAACAATTTAGACATATCGGTTACATTAGAAACATCCCAATTGCTTATATTGCTATTGAAGTCATAGGCGTTCTTAAACATTTCACTCATATCCGTAACTTGACTCAAATCAGGTGTATCAATTGCATTAATACTAAGGTATCTGCAAAAAGAAAATGCTCCAGCCATGGATTGCCATTGAATAGCTCCCCACTGCTCTACACTTTTTATTTTTCGAGCCATAACAACTGTACTTCCGTCAAAATAAATTCGCGGGAAATCGCCCGTAATACTAACGGTATAGGCGCCAGGACTGGCGTAAGTATGACTAGTATCTCCCGTTTGATTGGTTAATATGGAACCATCACCAAAATCTATTGTATAATCATAACCCACTCCTGTTGTTGGAATGCTAATATTGAGACCATTGGTGTTATCGACCTCCCAAGTGGTAATGAAGGGTGCGTTTTGTGCAGTTCCAGTAAATGATATAAGAACGAAAATGAGTAAAAAGTAAGTTTTTTTCATCTTTAGGTTAATTTTGGTGAGTTGTTTTTTTATTCTTTGATTACTTTAAAAGTTTGTTGATGACCTGAAGTGAAAATCCTTATAAAATATATCCCAGCAGGTAAAGCGTTTAAATTCAATACAGTGGAGTTCGTCCCCTTTTCAACGGATTGATTGGATAAGGATATCCGTCCTGTAACATCATATACTTTTATATCATTTATAACTCCATCAATCTCTATGTGCAGTTTTCCTTTTGTGGGATTGGGCCACAGCCTTATCTCTGTGTCTGCTGCCTTTTTAACTGCCATCCATTCATCGTCACAGCTCACCCCGTCCTTGCCCAACTTCGCGATAAAAAAATCACTGGGGTTGGGGCTCCTTTTGTCCATTTGGGGCACTACGGGATGACCATCGAACAACCAAGGGCTTGTCATATAGCCCCCGGCAACAACGTTACCTAGCTTATCCACGGCAACCGCCGTAATTTCATCGTCATCACCATACCCGGGCCCCATAATATCGTAAATCTGTAAGGCTTCGCCTGTTGTCTTGTCCAAGTGGATTACCGCGGGATCAGCTCCATGTCCCGAAGGGCGATCAAAATAAACATCGTCCCAATAATGTCCCCCGCCTCCAAAAGTACCATAGCCCTGCCCTAGAAAAACCTCATCTTCTCCTACGGCAATGCTTTCCCCTGCCCGGTTAGCCTCAGCAGGGTAACTTACCCAAAGTATTTGCCCATTGTTATCCAATTTCATGCAAAAAGGGCCTCCTGTACCTATTTCAAAAGCATGTCCTGCAAATTCGCAGTAATCATCAATTACATCCCCTCCTAAATAAGAACCCACCACATAAACACTTCCGGCATCATCTACCGTTACATCCCTTAACCGAGGCCAGTTATTGTATATTCAATTATGTTCATGCCGCCAGGACACGTTCCCGGTGTCCCTGTCAAAAGTGGCCAAATAATAGAGTCCGGTTACTTCTTGTCCATCTATAATGGTCTTATGTCCATCCCCACCAAAGGTATTGACCGTTATATAATAGTGTTGAGATAAGGGGGCATAGGTAAAGCCTATATTGTGTATAGTATGGCTCGTATACCCAAACATGTCCATATCCAAACGGGTATAGCCCAAAAAGTTTCCGTTTTTGTCATAGCGTATCACCCCGACATCCCCAACTTGAGTTCCCGTGGGAGGAAAGTAATTATCTTGGGCCATTATTGCACTGTTCTCCAAATTGGCATTGGGGGCAAGCACCACCATCCAATGTATCGTTCCGTCCGGTTCTACATAAATTTCTCCGCTCGTTGCTAGTTCGGGATCGGTAACACTCGTCTGGGGCTCCCTTAACCATCTAAAGTTCCCCAAGGTGTCGTATTTAATCAAATAAATATTCTTTTCACTTATCGTACTTTTAATACTGTCTTGGTCATAATGCAGGGGCACTCCTGTACCTGATTGAAATACGTTTCCAGCCATATAAACCCCTCCATCAGCATCAACTTTCAAGCCTTTGGCATAGGTTCTGCCAGCTCCTCCAATACTTTTGTGCCAACGGACGTCCCCATCACAGGTCGTGGAAACTAGATAGGTTTTTCTACTATATCCGTAGGGATAAGTATCATAAGTTGGTATAACGATTGAATCATTGGGGACATTTCCAAAAGTAGGTTCCGTACCAGGAGAGGTTTCCCTACCTATCTGAGCCACAAAATAATAGTTGTTATGATCATCAATCGCAATGTTATAAACCTTTTGAACATCGCTATGACCAATGAAGCCATTGGAAAGTGCCCTGCTCCCCCCGCCCCGAGTCGCCCAGGACCATTCGAAATCATCTTGTTGGGCAGAAAGGGTGCTAGGGATGAGTAATGTTAACAATAAAGTTGAAATCAAATAGAGATTTTCCATGTTATTTTAACAATTAATAGATCTAAACTAACTATTTCATAACAATTTTAAACCATTGCACATCAAAATTATTAATTTCATAGAACAAATTTCTATTTTGCGGTGATATAGAAAAATCCCAAATTATAACCTAAAGTTTAGAAATTGACCCTTGAATGATTTAGAATATGAACGTCTGATCTCCCATCAAGCCCGGAATGATAAGGAACAAAAAATCCCAAGTTAAACTTGGGATTAGAAATCGATTTTGAATACAAGTATAAGATCCCAGGTCAAGGCCAGGATGACAGGGTGTGAGATTCTGGGTCAAGCCTGAAGTGGTTACCAATCAAATTGATAACTTGCTCCCCCCATTACCTGTATGCCTTGCGTAGGATATCCAAACCACGGTCTGTAGTTTTCTGTTAATAGATTATTTCCGCGAAGGAATAATGATAAACGCTCGTTAATTTTATAGCCTACACGAAGATTTGCATCTACATAGCCATCTAATTTCCCTTTGGTTTGATAGGTACTAAACGCATCTTGGTAATCTAAGAATACATTACGCTCTCCTACCGCAAAGACACTGGCTCCAGCAAACCATTTTTCTGTTATTTGGTAATCTAAAGCAAAAGAACCTTCCATTTCTGGTAAGTTCCACACCTCGTCTTGTGCATCTGCACTGTAATTATTATAAGTTCCGTTAATTCTCAAACTCAGATCTTCATTTAACGCAAATTGTAATTCTGCAAAAACAGACAGTGTAGTTACATCATCGTAAACTACCCCAAAAGAGTTGAAATTTTCATAACCTTCTTTAGGCGTACTTCCTACGATGTAAGGATTATGAAGAAACATAGTCTTATTGGCTTCAGAAGTATAGCTTCCACGGATATTATAACTCGCGTGATCACTAAATTTTCCCTTTCCGCCAAGGTAAATATCATACTGCTTATCTGTTGGCGCCACACTTAAAGTAGGAGAAACATACGGATTTTGTTGTGCAAACTCATAATAAGTGTTTTGTTTTAACTCTCCTTCTGCCCCTGCATAGGCAATTAAATAATCTCCAGATACTCGATAACTACCGCTAATCCTAGGATATAAATATAGATTATTATCTTCGTTTTCAATATCCATAGAATATACTAATTGTGCTCCTAAATTCACAGATAAATCTCCTTGCTGAATTTTAATACTCGGCGCGACACCCATATTAAAGAAACCATACTGATTGCTTACTGGAATATTTTCATAGCTTTCGTCAAAATTTCCGTTAACAAAATCAAATGAAAGTTCTGTTCCTATCATTTGATCCACTACAGGAAATTCAAACTTAGGTATCCATTTTACGTGGTTTTCTGCGCTTCCAAAGTTATCGCCAAATCTTCTATACTTTAATTTAGATTCATCAAAAACTCCTTGTTCCATATCTACGTGTGCCCCAACTGTAGCCGCATAATAAGAATGCTGAGGATCTATCTGTGCCAATTCAGTTTTGGTAGGTTGAAAATAATCGGGGATTCCATACCAATTGTACAATTGATGCTGAAACCCAGCCTCTACACCCCAAGTAAAGCCTCTTCCTTGGGCATTATAGCCTATTTCTACACCTGTGTCATAATACTTATCATCTAGCCGAGCTTCATCTATTTCGCCTTGAGAAGAATTATGTACCAAACCAATAAAAACTTCTTTTCCGCGATCTAAGTTGATGTTACTGTAAAATTCTGCCGCCACATTAGCATAATTTCCGAAGCCTAAAGACGCATAATTATCGTACAATCTAGGAGCAGATTTTCTAGTTACTCCTGCTGCAGTTCCTTTGGCTGGTGTAAATGTAGAGGCTACAGGAAACGAAAAAATATCATAAGCTACCGCTTTCTTCTTTCGCTCTGTAGAGTCATTAATTACAGGAACTTGTTTCACTTTAAAGGCATCACTTACCGTGGGCGAATAAGGCTTTACAATAATGAGTCGTTCAGTATCAATTTCTCCTTCTTCTTCTTGAGCAAAAATGACTCCTGTTACTAAAAATGCGATACTGTATATAAATACTTTACTTAATGAAATGCGTTGCATATAAGAAAGATTAGTTTGTGTTTAAAATTAGTTTTGTTGTGTTTCTACAGAAGAATTGGTCTTGGCTTCTTCGGTTTTTATACGAATCAATTCCGCTTCAGCTTCTTTTACAGCATCTGGATAAGCTTCAAAATTATTGATGACGTTTTCTAAAATATAAGTTGCTTGATAGGCATCATTTAAATCATAAAAATTCTTTGCCATAACTACCAATCCTTTAGCTCCATACTTTTTATAACCTGAAAAGTCTTTTGCTAATACTTGTACCGAAGCATTAGATTCTTTAAACTTAGTTTCTTTTCTTAAAAAATAAGCTTCATAATATTGAGCTTCTGCCGCTAATTCTCCCTTGGCAATTTTTTGAACTTCTTGGTAAGCACTTTTAGCTCGGTTTTCATCGCCCGTTTTAATCGCAGATCTTGCAATAAACACCTGGGCGTCACTTTTAACATTGTTCTCAATCTTTCCATTTTGAAGCACGCGCTCTGCATATACAATGGTTTGCGCATAATCCTCTTGCTGAAAATACGATTTCATCAAATTAGATTGTGCAAAAATGATATTTTGAGGAAAATCTGCTTCCGTTTCTAATCGTTTCAGAACCGGAATCGCCTTTTGGTTGTCTTTCTGCTCTAAATAAATCTGCGATAAACGCGCTAAAGCTTGCTCTGTAAATTCACTACGGGATTGCTGAGTCACATATTCATAATGCGGAGCTGCTTCTGCCTTCTTATCGGTTTTGTATTGCAATTGTGCTAAATAAAAGTGCGCCGAATTAGCGTGCAATCCATTAGGAAACTGCTGTAAATATTTCTCAAATCCTTTAATTGCAGGATTGGTATTGTTTTCTATAAACTGTTGCTCGGCCGCTTCGTAAGTCGCATTATCAATATCAGAATCGGCTACCTCAACAAAATCCAAGTTTTTTACCCAAGCCGCATATTCATCGGTTCTACCCAAGTCGACATAAATAACTCGTGCCGTTTTCACCGCTTGAACTGATTCATCGGTATTAGGGAAATCACTTACTACTTTTTTAAATTTGGATAAAGCTTTATCGCCTTGGTTATCATTGTAATAAATAAGTCCTTGTTTTAATAAAGACCTAGACACAAACGAGCTCGAAGCTTCTTCATTTTGTAATCTAGCATACGCTTTTAACGCTGCCGCGGAATTTTCTTCGGCCACATACGTATTTCCTAACTCATATAATGCATCATCTTTATAGATACTCTTGGGATATTTAGAAATAAAACTTTCTAAATCTTTAATTTTACTTTCATTTCTATTTACAAAACCATAACTGATGGCTTTTTGGAAGTACGCATAATCTGAATCAATTCCTTTTAAACCAATCGATTTGTTATAAGCTTCCATCGCAGGCCAGTAATCGCTAGTCACAAAATAACTATCTCCCAATCGCAAGTAAGCATCGTTCTTTTGAGTTAACGGAATATCGCCTTTTTCTGCATAAGCTTTAAAATGACTCACAGCATTGGCATATTCTTTCTTCTTAAAATAAGCGTAAGCAATATTGTATTCTATAGATTTAAATTCGTTGGTTTGCTTGGCTGCTGCCATTCCCATAAATTCTTTGTAACCAATTAACGCCGACTGGTAATTCTCTAGGTTATAATCGCTTTCTGCTTTCCAATACGTAGCTTTTGCCGTAAACACAGCATCGTTTCGCTCTTTTAATGATTTATTGAAATGCACCAAAGCTGCCGAATAATTTCCTTCATTGTACAGTTCAGTTCCTCTATAATAAGCCACTTTTTGGTACACCAACTTATCATTGTACTTATTGCTACCTTCTAAAATGCTTAAGGCTTTTTGGTAGTTTTTTGAAGTGATATAAGAATCGATGAGTAATTTTTCAATTTCCGTCGTAGCGGAATTGTTAGGGTACTTTTCTAGAAAGTCATTCAATACCTCGGGAATACTCTTGTAATTGTTTCCAATTTCGTAACTCAGCTTCGCATAGTTTAAAGCTGCATCCTCCTGAATTTTTTTATCAAAATCCATTTCCGAAGCATTTTTAAACGCATTTAATGCCTGTTGCTTTTGATCTAATTCTACATAAGATTCTGCTAAATGATAATACGCATTCTGAGCCACATGATTCTGACCGTCTATAATTTTATTGAATTCGTTAATCGCATTTTGAAATTCCCCTTGTTGGTAATACGCGTATCCCAATTGGTAATAATCTGTATTGTTCCATTTTCCACGATCTCCTTGGTATTCCTTTAAGTAAGGGATGGCTTGATCGTATTGCTCTAAATTGAAATAACTTTCCCCAATAATCTTATTTAATTGGGAACGCTCCATTCGATTAGAACGGTTCAGTTGCGCTTTTCCTAATTCAATGGCTTTTTCAAACTTCCCCAACTTAAAATTCATATCACTTTGAAAGTAAGAGAGCGATTTATCCAATCTTCCGTCTCCTTTTACCTCATCAAACATATCGTTTGCTTCTTGGTAATCGTCTCCTTCATAAGCGATAAAACCTAAATAATATTTTGCCTGAGAACCGTATTCTTTGCTATCGCGTACACGATTAAAATAGGTTTTTGCTTCGTCCTTTCTTCCCGCTTTAAAATAAGCGTATCCATTATTAAAATTAAATTCTTGCGCTTCTGCTCTAGATAAGCTGGAGGCATCCACTTTTTCATACCAAAGTCTGGCTCTATTGTAATCTCCGTTAGTAAAATAATAATTGGCAACATTAATGTAAGCCGAATTTCGCTTCGTACTTGTAGGATATTCACTTACAAAATCTTCCATAAGCGAATCTGCGTTAGACTGATTTAAACGCACTGCACAAATTGCAATGTAATAAGCACAATCTGCTTTTAACTCTTGGCTGCTTACTTCCTCTTGCACTTTTTGAAAAAGTGTTTGGGCCGCTTTGTATTGGTTGTTTTCAAACAATACCATGGCTCTATTATATTCTGCAAAATCGTTGGTATAAATAGCGGTTTGCTGACTAAATACTGGGACCGAAACACTTGCCGTTAAGGCCAAACAAAGACTAATTTTCTTTAACATGCAGCTAGAATTTAATTTTAAGGATCAAAGATACTTGAATTGCTATTTTGATAACGAAACTTTGATGTGATAATTATGTTAATGTTAAACATTTTCAGCTTTACTGATTTTCGCCACCACAGAAATAAGCGAAAACCCTGAAAAAGCAGTAAATCCCAGTATCTTTCCGCAGAGATTTTTAAACTGTATTTTTTGTTTACAAATATTCAATTACCTTTAAGGCTTAAAACTTTTGAGTATGTCAAATCCTATTTTAGAACTTAAAAATGCTGCGGTTTACCAACGTGAAAACCTCATCCTTTCTGATGTGAATGTAGAAATCAATAAAGGGGATTTTGTTTACCTTATCGGAAAAACGGGAACTGGGAAAAGTAGCTTTATGAAGACGCTTTACGGAGACATTCCTTTAAAGGAAGGGGAAGGCAGTATTGTAGGCCACGACTTAAGACAACTAAAAGAGAAAAACATTCCTTTTTTAAGAAGAAAATTAGGCGTTGTCTTTCAGGATTTTAAACTCTTAAATGACCGTACTATTAAAGACAATTTGATGTTTGTTTTGAAGGCTACCGGTTGGAAAGAAACCAAGGCCATGGAAAACAAAATTGATCAGGTTTTGGATAAGGTAGATATGAAAACTAAAAACTTTAAATATCCTTATCAGCTTTCGGGAGGAGAGCAACAGCGTATTGCGATTGCGCGTGCTTTATTAAACGACCCCGAATTAATCCTAGCAGATGAGCCTACGGGAAATTTAGATCCGCAAACCTCTGTAGAAGTGATGGAAGTTTTGCAAGAAATTAACCGCAACGGAAACACCATTCTTATGGCTACCCACGATTATGCGCTCTTATTAAAATACCCGTCGAAGACTTTAAAATGTGACGGACAAAAAGTGTTCGAAGTAGTTCAAAAAACGGCTTAAGGCTTTAAAAAAATCTTATGATTTCTGTACTAATTCCCACCTATAATTATGATATTTTTCCTTTAGTACAGAAAGTACACCAACTTCTTTCTGCTGAAAAAATTGATTTTGAAATCCTTTGTCTAGATGACTGCTCTCCACTGATTTCTATAAGAGAAAAAAACGAAGAAATAAATTCTTTAGAAAACGCATCTTACCAAATTCTAAAAGTAAATATTGGACGAAGTAGAATTAGAAATCTCCTAGCAGATACAGCAAAATTTGATTGGCTGCTTTTCCTAGACGCCGATGTAATGCCTATTAAAGATGATTTCATAAAAAATTATCTGAAATTTATTTCTGAAGATCACGATATCATCTACGGCGGAATTAAATATACTCCCAAAAAACCAGATTCTTCACAACTTTTACGTTGGCATTATGGCAATTTAAGGGAAGCCCGAAATACCGAAAAACGAAGTAGAAAACCTTACGTCTCTTTTCTTACGCTTAATTTCTTAATACGTAAATCGGTTTTTGAAAAAGTTAAGTTTAATGAAGATATTCCAAATTTAAGACACGAAGACACACTTTTTTCGTACCAACTACGGGAAGCAAAAGTGCCTATTTTGCATATTGAAAACCCCGTCTATCATTTAGGAATAGAAAGCAGTAAAGAGTTTTTAAAAAAGTCTATAGATTCGTTGGAAGCTGCTCTATATTTTAAAAAGCATGAACTTATTGACCCTAGTTATATCAAAATTTTATCCTTTCATAAAAAGTTAAAAAAGGCAAAATTAGACCGTGGGATTGCTTACTTTTCTAAAAGCACTTTACGTCGCATCGAAAGAAATTTATTGGGATCAAAACCCTCGTTACGCCTTTTTGATCTTTACCGACTTTATCATCTAATTCAACTCGAAAAAGATGCCTAGATTTTCGGTGATCATACCTATGTTTAACAAAGCTGATTATATTCAGCGAAGTATAAACTCTGTATTGCAACAAAACCTAGAAAATTTTGAGCTACTCATTGTTAATGATTGCTCCACAGACGAGAGTTTAACTTTAGCAAAAGAAATAAAAGATGCACGCATCACAATTCTTCAACACGATGTAAATAAAGGTCTTTCCGCAGCAAGAAATACAGGAATTGCTTGTGCAAAGGGAGAAATAATTACTTTTTTAGATGCAGATGATGAGTGGAAACCTTTCTTTTTATCTAGTATCGAAACCTTATCTAAAAAATTTCCCGAATGTGATATTTATGGAACCGATTACGATGAGAAAATTAATAACCATATCGTTAATCCCGTAAAAAACCTTCCAGCATCTACCCTACCCAACCATTATGTGAAAATTGATGATTTCTTTACCGCGAGTTTATTTAATCCTATTTATTGCTATAGCTGTGTTGCTTTTTCTAGAAAAGCCTTGGAGAAAATTGGAGATTTCAATACACAAGTAGATATAGGAGAAGATTTAGATTTTAATATAAGAGCCAATACCCAATTTCAATTAGCCTATTATTACAAAGCTTGTGCAATGTACTATGTAGACATTCCTCATCAAATGACAACTAGTACAATTCAACAAAAAAGATTAATTGATTTTAAGAAATTTGACCGTCAAGCGGAAAGTCATTCAGGATTGAAAAAATATCTTAATGCGAGCAGGTATTATTACGCTTCCCAATTCAAAAATCAGCAAAATAAAAAATTGTTTAAAAAATTTATGCGAGAAATCGACTTTTCACAGCTTAGTTTCAAACAAGAACTCTTACTTAAAAGTCCGTATTGGTTGTATAAGAAGTTTAAAAAAGCTAAATCCTATTTGATAAAAAGAGGGGTTAAAATTACTCCCTATTAAGCTTAAATAAGTACTGTTTCCATAACTCTTTTACATTCTCCATCGAAAAACAATCTACACTGGGTCGCGCAAAGACTTTACATCGCTCATATAAATCTTGATTATCTATCATTCGATTCATCGCTTCCGTTAAGGCTTTAAAATTTTGATTTTCTACAAGAAGACCGTTTTTTTCATGTTGAATAATTTCACTTGGTCCCGAAGAGCAATTAAAAGAAACCACGGGCGTCTCGCAGGCTAAAGCTTCTACCAACACATTAGGAAAACCTTCATTTTCACTGCTTAAAACCAATAATTTAGCATTTGCCATCCACGCGAAAGGATTCTCATGAAAAGGAATTAACCTTACCCATTCTTCTAAACCTAAATGTTTTATTTGCTGAGATAGATTCTCTTTTTCTGGGCCATCTCCTAATAAAACAAGTTGTATATTTTTTTCTAAAAGTTGACTGCTTTTATACGCATCTATAAGCTGATCCAATTGCTTTACGGAAGCAAAACGTCCCACCGCAATCACATATTCTTTTGAATGATGAATCTCTACCTTAGCTTTAAGTTGAATGTTTTTTAAATCAATCGCATTAGGAATAGCGTTTACATGATTAAAACCGTACTCCTTTTGCACTTTCTTCTTTATTTCTTCTGCTACAGTGATGATTCCCGTATAATCCGCATAGAGCTTTTGAGAAATCTTTTTAGGCTGAGGAAAATACCAATCTAATCTATAACTGCGCACCATATTTATCATGGCATAGTTAAATACGAATCTATTTAATAACTTTTCTCTTAGCGGAAAATCTTTCATTCTAAAATCTAAAATCAAATTAGGATTTTCCTCTTTTAGCACTTTTTGCAATTTTTTATACCTCCCTAATTTCGAAAATGCAGATCGAGAACCTGCTTTAAACGTTCCTAAATTGATTAATTTCCCTTCGTAAGAATACGCTACATCATCAAACAAGACCACCAAAAAAACTTTGTGCCCTAAATCTGACAAAAGTTGGGATATAATTCCTGCGGCACGCTCGGCCCCTCCTCCATTTAATCGTTCTACTAAAATACCAATGTGATAGCTCATTTTTTCTCGCTCTTTTTAAACTCTTCAAAATCAGTTCCATCTTGAATCATCCGTTTTCTAGGCTGGAAGGAATCACTAAAAATACTGCGTGAAGTTTCCAAATCTTCCGCCGAAATTCCCATCAAATGCGTAAGCGTATGTGGAAAGTCGTCTAACATATAAGGCCTGCTCGTATCTAGGGTAAAACCTGAAGGCGTTTCGAAACTCGGAGATTTCCAAAATATAAAAGGAATTTCATACATGGTAGAAGTTGGTTTATCTTCAAAATGCCCAAAATAATCAGAAACATCATACATTTCTTCGCCGTGATCTGAAAAATATAAAAAAGCGCTCTTCTCGTTTTGCTGCTGAATCAAGTCCAATACTTCCGAAAGTACATAATCATTATAGCGAATGGCGTTATCGTACGTATTAGTGTTGGTTGTTTTTTCGCTATCGTCATCCGAAGTAAAATAATTGAAACTGGTAGGATAGCGTTTGTTGTACGCATAATGATTTCCCGCAAGGTGAAGAAATATTACTTTTTTGCCTTCTTTTTGCATGGTTTCGTCAAGCAAAGGCAATAAAACCTCATCGAAAGTTCCATTCTCGTTAAATTCAGAATAGTTAAAAAAAGTGGTCTCATTAGATACCGAAGCTAATTTGGAAATTAAATTATCATGAAAGCCTACAGGACGCTGGTTAGAAAGCCAATAGGTTTTATAATTTGCACTTTTTAAATAATGCATAAGAAGTTTTGACGCTTTAGGATTTTCGTAATTTGCAAGCGTAAAAACATCATAAATAGAACCCATAGTATATACGTGAGAGCTTATGACATCGTTAAATAAATGCAAAGAATCTTGTTTCATCAAGACGGGGTTGGTAGGTCTTTGGTAACCGTAAAGTTGCATATGTTTTCTACTGGCAGATTCTCCTACAGCAATCACAATCAGCTCATTTTGGGTACTTGTTTCTAATTCGAGTTGTGGATTCTCTGTCTTAAATTTTTCTATTTCTTCAATTTGCTCCTTGTATTGCACGTAAGATTTTACCGTAATGTAGGGCAGATTATAGATGATTAATTTGGAGAATTTGAGTGCCCCCGCTAAGATGAGGATGAATCCAAGACTAATTAATAATTTAGTTTTAGATAGCGCTTTCGCGGAAGCCTTCCTCTTCGGAAAAAAAGAAAAAAGAGGAACTAAAAACAGAAGCAACCAAAGCAAGTAATAGGTAGAAAAAGTCTGACTGAATTCGCTCATCTCTGTTGCATTGGTATTGAGAATCACATAAATATAACTCGCATTGAATCGGGTTTCAAAAAGAATATACAATCCAGTTTCAATGAGAAGAATCAGGTAAAAGCCAACTAAGAGCATGTTTCCAAGCCACTTACTCCATGTAAAAGTATTTAAAATGAGAATTGAAAAGTAGATTATACTTCCGAAAAGTATATTCTCCAACACATTTAAGAAAGTAGAATGTCCTAGCTGATGAATGGATATTTCTAATAGAAAAGCCAAAATTATAGTATAGATCAACAGTAAAATTACTCTCCACCTAAAAAAATCTGACTGTAAATTGTTACGCATTCGTTGCGGGTTTTACATGTGAATAAGCAAACCTATAATTTCTTTGCAAAAAAATGTGTTCATAATTTGCCTAGATTTTACAGCTTTATCGAAACTATGGCTAAAATAGGGATAAATTTAGCACTATGTAAAGAAAAGTAAAGCGATAACTTGAATCTGCTTTTGTGGGATTCTTAGTATTAAATCTATGGAGTGGTTCCGTATTACGAAGCTTCAAGATACAGCCAGAAAATTTTAAAAAAGAAAAACCCTAAACTTTCGTTTAGGGTTTTGTATTCTATTCCGTAAAGAATTAAACTATTTTGTTACGTTTACGCTCATTTTCTGTTAAGTAAATTTTTCTTAACCTTAAATGATTGGGTGTAACCTCAACATATTCATCTTTCTGTATGTACTCTAAAGCTTCTTCTAAGCTAAATTTGATTGCAGGAACAATTTTTGCTTTGTCATCTGCTCCAGAAGAACGTACGTTAGATAATTTTTTAGTTTTGGTGATGTTCACCGCCATATCATCTTGACGAGAATTTTCTCCAATTACCTGACCTTCGTAAATATCCTCTCCTGGGTCTACAAAGAATTTTCCTCTATCTTGTAATTTATCGATAGAATATGGGATGGCAGAACCTTTTTCCATAGAAACCAAAGAACCATTTAAACGTTCTGGGATTCCTCCTTTTAAAGGTTGGTATTCTTTATAACGGTGTGCCATAATTGCTTCTCCAGCAGTAGCCGTTAACAATTGGTTACGCAAACCTATAATTCCTCTTGATGGAATCATAAACTCGCATACCATACGATCTCCTTTAGCTTCCATGCTTAACATTTCTCCCTTTCTCATGGTCACCATCTCTACCGCTTTACCTGAAACTGCTTCTGGTAAATCTATAGTTAACTCTTCTACTGGCTCACATTTTACACCATCAATTTCTTTGATGATTACCTGCGGCTGACCAATTTGAAGCTCATAACCTTCTCTTCTCATGGTCTCAATTAAAACAGATAAGTGAAGAACTCCACGGCCAAAAACCATAAATTTATCGGCACTATCGGTTTCATTCACACGAAGGGCTAAATTTTTCTCTAACTCTTTGGTTAAACGGTCTTTAATATGACGAGAAGTTACAAATTTACCATCTTTCCCAAAGAAAGGAGAATCGTTAATGGTAAATAACATACTCATGGTTGGCTCATCAATTGCGATAGATTTAAGTCCTTCAGGATTTTCAAAATCGGCTACCGTATCTCCAATTTCAAAACCTTCTAAACCTACAATCGCACAAATATCACCAGCTTCTATCTCTTCTACTTTTCTACGGCCTAAACCTTCAAACGTGTGTAATTCTTTGATTTTACTTTTTACAATCTTACCGTCTCTTTTTACCAAAGAAATTTGCATTCCTTCTTTAAGCGTTCCTCTTTGTAAACGTCCAATAGCAATTCTTCCTGTAAATGAAGAAAAGTCTAAAGAGGTAATTAACATTTGTGTATTTCCTTCAGGAATTTTTGGAGAAGGAATATGTTCCATCACCATATCTAATAAAGGTTCAATGTTTTCGGTTTCATTTCTCCAATCGTCACTCATCCAGTTGTTCTTAGCTGAACCGTAAACGGAAGGAAAATCTAACTGCCACTCTTCTGCTCCCAACTCAAACATTAAGTCAAAAACTTTTTCGTGAACCTCATCTGGCGTACAGTTTTCTTTATCTACTTTATTGATCACCACACAAGGTTTTAAACCTAAATCGATCGCTTTTTGTAAAACGAAACGCGTTTGTGGCATAGGACCTTCAAAAGCATCTACTAAAAGTAGAACTCCATCGGCCATATTTAAGACACGCTCTACCTCTCCGCCAAAATCGGCGTGACCAGGAGTATCAATAATATTAATTTTTGTATCCTTATAAACAACAGATACGTTTTTTGAAGTAATGGTAATCCCACGCTCCCTTTCAATATCGTTGTTATCTAGAATAAGATCGCCAGTATTCTCGTTTTCACGGAATAAACGGCAATGGTACATAATTTTGTCTACCAAGGTAGTTTTACCGTGGTCAACGTGTGCAATAATTGCAATATTTTTGATTGCTGTCATAAAAAGCCTTTTTTAAAGGCTGCAAATGTAGAGTTATTTTTTTTTATATACGGATTTATTTTTACTTTTCTGAAACTATAAAAGTTAAATCTTAGCATGCTGATATTCAAACCTTAGTCATTTTAATTTGAAGAAATACTTTTCAGGAAAATCCTAGCTTTAATTTCCGTTAAGGCTATTTTTTTATAATAAATTAAAGCGTTTTAATAGGCGCGCTATAACTGTACTCTATTGCAATAGCTGCTAAAATAATTGCAAAAAGTTTCTGAATCTTTTTGCTTATTTTAAAGATTAAATAGAATAGCGCAAGATGGATCAGGTTTTCACTGTATTGAATTTGAATGCTAATCTCGATAAAATGCTTGAAGCTTCAAAAATCACTACCTTTATCCCGGTTTTTAAAATTTGCCGATTATAGGATGAATTATTTTATAGAAAGTATAAGAATTTAAGAAAAGCTAGTGTTTAAAAAACTTAAAGACATTTTTAAAGGTAAGGATGCTAAAGTTCTCTTGGAAAATTTCATTTCGCTATCTGCATTGGAGTTGGTAGGAATGCTTCTTCCATTAATCACCTTACCTTATATTCTTCGTGTGTTAGGTTTTCAAAATTACGGTATCATTGTTTTCGCTGCATCTTTAATAGCCTACTTCTCGTCTCTAACAGATTTTAGTTTTAACTATACTGCTACACGAGATGTAGCTCTTTTTAAAGATAGTCAAAAGAAGTTGAATCTTATTTATAGTAAGGTAATCACCATTAAAGCGATATTTCTACTCTTATCTTTTTTAATTATTACACTCATAGTGTATAGCTATGAACCTTTTTACCAAAATAGATTAGTTTATTTTCTAACCATTCCACTGCTATTAGGAGAAGCTTTACTTCCCAATTGGTTTTTTCAAGGGATTGAGAAAATGAAATACATCACCTTTTTAAGTATTGGTATCAAATTATTTTTTACCGTTTGCGTATTTATATTTATTAAAGAAGAAACTGATTATTGGATCTATCCTTTGTTACAAAGTTCTGGTTTTATTGGAGCTGGAATTGTGGGACAATTTATTTTACTGAAAAAATATAAGCTTAAATTCTTATGGCTGAAACCAAAAATCATCCTACAAACTATTAAATCGAATACTCCCATATTTGTTAATCAATTTGTGCCCACGCTTTACAACAATACCAGTACCTTTCTCTTAGGGATATTAACCAATACTACCCTAGTTGGAATATACAATGCCTTAAGAACGGTTGTTCGGTTATCTATTGTATTAATAGAAGTACTATCTAGAGTATTCTTTCCTTTTCTTAATAGAAGAAAAGATGCTTTTATAAAATATAAAAAGTTAATGCTAATGATATCCATAGGATTAACGCTTTTATGTTTAGCATCCTACAAATTAATATTTTGGTATTTAAACATTGAAGAAGATAATGCTTTTGTCATATTAGCCATATTAGCCTTTGGTATAATTGGGTATACAATTTACAATGTATTCGGAGTAAATTATTTTATCATTAGGCGTCAAGATAAATTGGTAATGAAAAATACAATTATATCTTCTTTAATCGGGTTTGTACTGGCTTTTCCATTAATTTATTATTTTGGAATCATAGGTGCTGCTATAAATTTAAGCTTTGCAAGATGGCTTATGGGCGGAGGATTATATTTTAAATATAAAATGTTTACAAAAGGAAAATTGTAGTGAAATATGAAAATTGCACATCATCAAATGAATTAGTAACCTTGGTTTATAGTTTTATTGCATTTCTTGTTTTGGTAAAGCGACCACAATACAATTCGTTATATATGGATTGCTTTCTTTTACCCTGGACATATAAATTAAATTTATAGAGGTAATTTTACCAGGTTGTAAGATGTTAATGCAAGAGAGAATTTTTAAAAAAAAATTAGAATGAAAATAGCCATTCACGAAAGAAAAGGAAGCTTCTCCGACCGATGGATAGAATATTGCCGTAATCATAAGATTAATTATAAGATAGTTAATTGTTATGACTCAAATATCATAGCGCAGTTAAAGGAATGTGATGCACTCATGTGGCATCATAATCCGGGAATTTTTGAAGATTCTTTATTTGCAAAGCAGTTGCTTTATAGTTTAGAGAAAAGAAAAATTAAAGTTTTTCCAAATTTTGATACAGGCTGGTATTTTGATGATAAGGTGGGACAAAAATATCTTTTAGAAGCTATCGATGCCCCAATGATACCTTCCTTCGTTTTTTATGACAAAGAAAAGGCGTTAGACTGGGCAAAAGAGACTTCTTATCCAAAAGTATTTAAACTTAGAAGAGGCTCTGGCTCCTCTAATGTGCAACTCATTAAATCCTACAATCAGAATAAAAAAATAGTACATAAAGCATTCAAGGGAGGATTCTCCCCATTTAATAGGACTAATCACTTTAAGGAAAGGCTTAGAGATTTTAAAAGTGGGAAAGCAAATTTTTATGACGTTCTACTTGGCGTTAGAAGACTTTTTATTGGATCCTCTTACGCAAAGATGCTTGGCAATGAAAAGGGATATGTCTATTACCAAGAGTTTATACCCCATAATGATTTTGATATTCGGGTAGTAGTGATAGGAGATAAAGCATTTGCCATCAAAAGAATGGTTCGGGAAAATGACTTTCGCGCTTCTGGGAGCGGAGACACACTTTACCACCCTAAAGAAATAGACATTCGATGTATAAAAATTGGCTTTGAGGTTAATAAAGAGCTAAAATCTGACTCGATTGCCTATGATTTTATTTTTGATAAAAATGATACTCCTTTAATCATCGAATTAAGTTGCGGATTTCCTGTAGAACTTTTTGATAAGTGTCCTGGATACTGGGACGAGAATTTAAAATGGCATGAAGGCAGTTTTAATCCGCAAGAATGGATGATTCAAAACCTTATTAATTCTATTTAATCTGTTAAGAAAAGAGTATTAGAAAACTTTTTAGGTGCTTAGTTTATCTACTTTTTCTAAAGGTATATCTATCCGAAGTCTTCATCGTTTCAATTTTCACATTTAAAAACTTTTAGTTATAAATTTGGTACCTTTGCACTCTTAAATACAACCTATGAAACTTGATTTAATTCCGCAGATAAAACATTTAGATTCAGACAACTTTTTCTTGCTTGCCGGGCCTTGTGCTATAGAAAGTGAAGATATGGCACTTAGAATTGCCGAAAAAGTAATAAAAATCACCGATAAGCTTGAAATTCCTTATGTTTTTAAAGGAAGCTTTAAAAAAGCAAATCGGAGTCGAATCGATAGTTTTACAGGAATTGGAGACGAGAAAGCCTTAAAAATTCTTCGTAAAGTTTCGGAAACTTTTGAGGTCCCTACAGTGACCGATATTCACGAAGTAAGCGACGCTGCGATGGCTGCAGAATATGTAGATATACTCCAAATTCCTGCTTTTCTAGTGCGTCAAACCGATTTGGTTGTCGCTGCCGCGGAAACAGGAAAAGTAATCAACCTTAAGAAAGGACAGTTTATGAGTCCAGAAAGTATGAAACATGCGGTAACAAAAGTGACCGATTGTAACAACTCACAAGTGATGGTTACAGATCGCGGAACTATGTTTGGCTACCAAGATATGATTGTAGATTTTAGAGGAATTCCTACGATGCGTGAGTTTGCGCCTACCGTTTTAGATGTGACGCATTCTCTACAACAACCCAATCAAAGTAGCGGAGTTACAGGAGGAAGACCAGATATGATTGAAACTATAGCACGCGCTGGCGTAGTAAATCACGTAGATGGCTTATTTATAGAAACCCATTTTGATCCTGCAAATGCAAAAAGTGATGGCGCCAATATGCTAGATGTACAGTATTTAGAAAAATTACTTACCAATTTGGTCAGTATTAGAAAAACGATTAATACATTCTAAGTTTCCCACACATAAGTTATTAAAAAACAAGTCCGTAAATCATTTATGGACTTTTTTATGTGCTCATTTAAAATAAAAAAAAGTACCTTTAACGGTATAAAAATTTATTATTATGAAAATAAAATACCTTTCGATACTCGCTAGTTCCGCTTTAATTCTAGCAAGTTGTCAAGAAGAAAAGAAAGAAGATAAAGACCAAGGAAAAGATATGGGGCAGCTTCATTTAGCTACCGAATATCCTCAAGCTGGTAAAGATCTCCAAATCAGTTATAATAATACTTCCGAAGCGGTTGATGGGCATTATTACTATATGGTGAATGGTAAAATGTATCCGCAAGATCTTGACTTAGAAGAATCTTCAGATCTTTGGAAAACGACTATAAAAGTGCCAGATTCCGCGCAAGCTTTAGCTTTTAATTTTAAGAGCGAAGACGAATACGACAACAACAGTAAAAAGGGTTATATCTTGCCTCTATACACTAAAGATAAAAAGTTGGTTGCTGGAAGTAATGCCAATATGGGAATTTATTACGTCAATTTAGCACCAGAATTTGGAGCAGAAATACCTGCAGATTCTTCTATGGCGTTAATTGACAAAGACCTTAAAGAGAATAAGAATATTCAAAGGAATTTGGATAGAATGTATGTTTCGATGCTCGCTAACTCCAATGAAGATAAGGCTAAAGCGTATGCAAAAAAGCGATTGGCCTCTTACCAAAATAAAGAACTAAATGAGGAGGAGCAAACAACCTTACTAATCTTTCATCAAATTATAGGAAACAAAGCAAAAGTAGACTCTATAACAAAGCTTATGGCCAGCAAATATCCCAAAGGAAGTGCTGCAAAAAGAACGTATGCGATGCGTGTTTACCAAGCTTCTTCTCTAGAAGACAAATTAAACGCCTTAGCAGATTACAACGAAAACGTAGGCAAAGATAGTTTTGAGAAAGATTTTATACTCAGTAATATCGCAGAAGAGTATTTTGAAAAAGGAGATCAAGAGAAATTTAAAAAATATACAGATCAAATTTCTAACAATACCCAAAAAGCAAGTAGCTACAATTCTATTGCTTGGAATATGACTGAAAAGGAGGAGAATTTAGATATGGCAGCCGAATTATCTAAAAATTCTCTAGATATTATTAAAAAAGAACAAGAAAGCTTTGCAGGAAAGACAGATTTTCAAACTAAAAGACAGTATTCTAAAAATTTAGACAGAACCTACGGAATGTATGCTGATACCTATGCATATATTTTATTTAAGCAAGGAAATACAGAACAGGCCATTAAATATCAAACGAAGGCTATAGGAGAAGGAAACGATCCAGAACTGAATGAACGCTATATAGAATATCTCGCTTCCGCGGAAAAAAACGATAAAGTGATTAAGGAATCTGAAAAATTTATCGCCAATAACAACGCGACTAAAAAAGTAAAAGATGCCTATAGAGCAGCTGTGCTTAACAATGATGTAAATGGAGCGGAAGCCGACGAGAAATTAAGCAACCTTGAAGCTAAAGCCGATAAACTTCTTATGGCCGACTTAAAGAAAGAAATGCTAGACGAAGATGCTACAGATTTCAATTTAAAAAATCTAGCTGGCGAACAAGTAAGTTTAGAGAGCTTAAAAGGTAAAACCGTGGTTCTCGATTTTTGGGCTACCTGGTGCGGACCTTGTAAAGCTTCTTTCCCTGGAATGCAAAAAGCTGTGGATAATTATAAAGACAATGAGAACGTAGAAATTCTTTTTGTAAATACTATGGAAAGTGGTGATGAAGCTACCCGAGTAAAGAAGGCAGGAGATTATATCTCTTCCAATTCTTACAGTTTTGATGTGCTTATGGATACTCCTGTAAAAGAAGGTTCTAGAAAATTTAGTACTTCTTCTAATTACGGTATTACAGGTATTCCTACCAAAATCATTATTGGTCCTAGCGGAAAAATAAAATTTAAGAAAGTAGGTTACAGTGGAAATAACGAACAAATGATTAAAGAGATTGATATGATGATCAAGCTTATTAACTCTTAAGCGCAATGCTTTACAAAAATAGCTCAAATGTAAATTTGGGCTATTTTTTTTTACGGAATTGTCATCTCAACATATACAGGATAATGATCTGAAGGGTATCTGTCTTCATATTTGTAATCCAAAACCTCGTAGCTCTTCACTTCTATCTCTTGAGAAACATAGATGTAATCTATACGATACCTATGAGACGCCCGCGAGTTAAAATAGTTAAATGTACCTTTAGGTCCTAAAGCTTCTTGATGAGATACTTTTTTGGAGTCTTTAAAGTATTTATCAAAATAAGCTATAGGCGCTGTTGTTTCTTTAGAATTAAAATCGCCTCCAATAATTACTGACAACTTTTTATTATTGATTTCATCTATCTTTTTTTTAATCAATTTTAAGCTTTCTATTTTAGCAGTCTCTCCCACTCTATCTAAATGAGTATTTAATATAAAGAATTTTTTACCAGTATCTATATCTTTTAATAATGCATAAGTCGCAATGGTTACTTGAAACGCATCCCAGCCTTTAGATTCTACTTCTGGAGTTTCAGACAACCAAAATGTATTACTTTCTAACAACTTAAATTTATCCTTTTTATAGAAAATAGCATTATATCCTCCCCATTTTACATTCTCAATTCTACGATGTCCTACAAAATTGTAATTTGTTAGCGCTTCCTTTATATCTTCAATTTGTTTGTCTAGAGGTTCTTGAAGCAAGTAAATATCTACTGGCACCTCTTTTAGCTGCGTTAACAGTAAATCTTTTCGATTAGACCAACTAATCTCCCCTTTTTCTTCTTCAGCGAACCTAATATTATAACTCATCACTTGGAGATCCAATTCTTTCTTAGAATTGGGCAAACTCTGTAAAGTATTGCAAGACGAAAGCATCATACAACATCCCAATACAAAACAAAAAATGGCTCTACTTCCCATTTACAAAATCTTTTAAATAAGAATATCGCGGAGTCAATTCACCGTTGAAGGTCATTCTCGCTCGGTCTAAAATTCCTTTTTCGTCATCATCAAAAAACGCTGGAATGACGTGTTCTAAAAACATATCTCCAAAACCTTCACTAGCATCTTTGGGTAACTCGCAAGGCAAATTATCTACAGCCATGACTGTAATCGCATTTTTGGCATCAAAAGCAACTTCTTTTTCGGTTTGTGGATCGTAACCATAAAAAGGGTCAGCAATAGTAGAAGGCTTGATGGTAGAAGCCACGGGGCCATCTATATCGCAGCTTACATCTGCAATAAGATTTATATTAAATTCCTCTTGTTTTGCATCCTCTCGAGTAAACAAAAAGGGTGCACCATCTCCATAAAAATGACCTGCAATAAAGTAATCTGTTACTTTTGCAAATCGCATAAAATCAGATTCATACATTTCGGGATAATTGTAAAAATCATATTTATCCAGTTGCTTCCCATCTTTTCTTTGGTTGTAGTCTAACACTCCCAACATTGCATAAACTGGTTCATCAAAAGTTTTGGTAAGATAGTCGTGAATGCTTACTTTTTTAATGTGAAGATGATCCAAAATTTCTTTAGCTCCGTATCCAACTTTTCCAGACCCTGTCAAAGCAATTTTTATAGCAGGTATTTTTATTTGCTGAAGATTCTCTACCACCGCATCATAATCTGGTAAAGTTTCTACTTTTGGTAGTTGAAAAAGTTTATCTCTAAGACCTAAGGCTCTAAATCCATTATAAGCACCAACAATACCAGCGTATCTACCAAAACCTATCAATCTACTGTTGTTTTGATTGGTAACCACTTCGTGATCATACAATACTATATTTTTTTCTAAAATAGCTTGCAATAAGGCTCGGTTGTAAGGTTGTTTTTTGATAGTATGTGAGAAGAAAAAATACTTTTTATTGGGAATTAAGGCATCTATAGGCACTTCCTTTACTCCCAATAAAACATCACAGTCACTTAAATCTTCTGAAGTTTCAAAACCTAAACGCTTGTAGTCTTCATCTGGAAATATTCTAATGTCTGAAGGTTCTACAACTAACTCACAATTGGGAAATTGTTTTTTGAGCAATGATAATTTTTGTGGTGAGAAAACTACTCTACGATCTGGCGGCGTTTTTCTTTCTTTTATAATTCCTAACTTCATATTATGGTATAGCTTTTGTAATTGATAACAATACTAGGATTGCTGCGTAAATATATGATTTTATTGTATCTTTGCCATCCTAACTTTATCTGAAAGTAGATATTTTGCGTTAGGGATAGAAGTGAAAATCCCGCAGGCCCATTTTTGGGACGAGGAATTGTAACGAATAGCCCGACATTTGTTTTTTTTACAAATGTAACGCCCAAACTACAAAGATAAATGTTCTTTGAAAAATGGGGTCGATTTGGTTTAGACAGCGAGTCTAATTGAATGGTAAGCACGTCGAGCGCTGGGATACAGCTCGTAAATATCATATTTCACACTTTTTTAAACGGCGAGAATAACTACGCCTTGGCTGCATAATCTGAATTATAGTAAGATTTGCTTAGTCCCTACTAGGTAGGGAACCAAGATGTCTCGTGGCAGCCTTGATTTACGGCGACCACACTTGAGGCACCGAAAATGTAACTCTAGAAACTGCAGGATCTTGATGCGGTTTCGAAACTTAAGCGAGAATAAGTATGTAATTGGTGGCTTTCGGCCGGTTGCATATCGAAAACTAAACGAGAGATAAGCGTGTAGAAAGCTATTGAATTGCTTGTTTGGACGGGAGTTCGAGTCTCCCCGACTCCACTTAAATAATCCGTAAATAATTGTTCTTTAATTATTTGCGGATTTTTTTTGTATAGTGCCCTAATAAGTGACCCAATCATTTTTAAACTTTACTTTTACTGTTACTCTTGATTTGGGGAACCTTATATACAAATTATATTATTATGATTCTCGTTTGTACAAAATCAATATAATTTAAGCTTTTCCCGCATTGCGGGTGAAGTGCAACAACTTCATATAATTTTATTCTTAAAATATTATTTGAATCGTATTTTAATAGAAAAATAATTGTTAGATTTTCAGTTAAATACAATAGCCAAATAGTTTCTTATTTTTATATCTTATAAAAACTTGAAAATGTTATAAATTTGGTATGTAATCAACTAAATGCTAAGCTTTTTTTCACTAATCTTATTAAAATGTACTCTAGCATTGAATATTGAACAATTAAAATACACCAATTCTGGTTATAATATTTAGAGGAATAGACAAGTTTTATGCTTTTTAATTCAATTGACTTTGCAGTATTCCTACCCATTATCTTTATTCTATACTGGTTTGTCACAAGTAAAAACCTAAAATTACAAAACTTACTAATTGTATTTTCAAGCTACATTTTCTATGGTTGGTGGGATTGGCGATTTTTATCTCTAATTATTTTTAGTACTGTAATAGATTATTTTATTGGTATTAATTTGTCAAAACAAGAAAACCAAAATAAAAGAAAAATGCTTTTATGGACAAGCATTCTTGTAAATCTTGGATTTCTTGGTTTCTTTAAATACTACAATTTTTTTCTAGATAATTTCATCACCGCTTTTTCATTTTTTGGAACAGAAATAAATGTAAATTCCTTAAACATTATTCTACCTGTCGGAATTAGTTTTTACACCTTTCAAACCCTAAGCTACACCATAGATGTCTACAAACGGAAAATTAAACCCACCAAAAATTTTATTGCTTTTTCTGCTTTTGTAAGTTTCTTTCCTCAATTGGTTGCTGGTCCAATTGAACGAGCAACAAATTTGCTTCCTCAATTTTACACAAAACGTGATTTTGATTATTCAAAAGCTGTGGATGGAATGCGACAAATACTTTGGGGCTTATTTAAGAAAATAGTAATCGCAGATAATTGTGCTCAATATGCCAATACCATTTTTAATAATTCTTCTGATTATTCTGGAAGTACTTTAATGCTAGGCGCTGTATTTTTTACGTTTCAAATTTATGGAGATTTTTCTGGCTATTCAGATATTGCCATCGGAACATCCCGTCTTTTTGGCTTTAACTTAAAACAAAATTTTGCTTTTCCATACTTTTCACGAGATATAGCAGAATTTTGGAGACGATGGCACATCTCACTTTCCACTTGGTTTAGAGATTACTTATATATTCCTTTGGGCGGAAGTCGAGGAGGAACCTGGAATAAAATTAGAAATATCTTTATTATTTTCCTTGTAAGTGGATTTTGGCATGGCGCAAATTGGACATTTATTGTTTGGGGAGCATTAAACGCCCTTTATTTTTTACCTATATTCCTCACCAATAACAATAGAAATAATTTGGACATTGTTGCCTACGGTAAATATCTACCAAGCCTTAAAGAATTTTTATTAATGTTATCCACCTTCGGATTAACCGTTTTTGCTTGGATTTTTTTTAGAGCAAATAATGTCGAACATGCCATAAATTATATCGCTAGTATTTTCTCAACCTCTTTTTTTTCCATTCCCGAAATAAAACCTAAAAGTATTATTTTATTGATATGTATTTTCATTGCTATAGAATGGTTTGGTCGTGAAGGAAAGTATGCAATTTCAAACATCTTTAACATAAGAAAACGTTTTTATCGATGGTCTTTTTACGTATTCATATGCCTTTTAATTTTTCTTTATCAAGGTAAACAACAAGAATTTATATATTTTCAATTTTAGATATGAAATTATTTATTAAATCTTTTTCTTATTTCGTACTTCTATTTTTGGGTATAATCTTGCTGATTACTATAAGCACTTCATATATAGAAAAAAATTACTCTAGTTTTGAATTTCAAAGCAATCTTACATATCTAGTTGTTGGTGATTCACATCCAGAATGTGCTTTTAATGATTCACTCATACCTAACTTCAAGAATATAGCTGAATCTGGAGAAGCTTATTTTTACAACTATTCTAAAATAAAGCCAGTTATTCTACAAAATCCATCTATAAAAGTGGTTTTTATCGAATACACAAACAATCAAATAAATGATTATATGAATGAAAGAATATGGGCAGATGCATATATATCAGACAGATATCCAAGATATTCATCTTTCATGAATTTAGAGGAGAATTTGATGTTATTTAAAAACAATCCTTCAGCCTACACCAATGCATTATCGCTTTCTATAAGAAAAAAATCAGTTAGAATTTTTAAAAATGATTTAGATTTCTCAACCAAAATAGGAGGCTATTTATACCTAAAAAGAGATAAAACAGATTCTATAATTAATAGCAGGACAAAGTTAAAAGACACCGCAAGTTCGGTTACTCCTGATACAATAGATATTTCCGAAGCCAATTTATCCTACTTAGATGAAATCATTAGATTTTGTAAAATAAATGACAAAAAGGTTATTTTGATTAGAAGTCCGCAACATAAAAAGTATGCTGGATATATGAATGAAGAAAAATATAAACAAATCCTTAATACAAGATACGCAGATCTTGAATACCTAGATTTTTCGAACTTTCCCCTTTCAAATTCGGAATTTGGGGATTTAACACATTTAAACTATAAAGGAGCTGCGATTTTTTCGGAATGGTTTGCTAATCTAATGAATAATGGGTTGTTGGAAAAAGAAGATAAACAAGACTACATTGATCAAAAGATAAAAGAGCAAGCACGCACCGCTCTTTAAAATTGATTGCGTTAATACTCTATAAATAGGCTATAGATTTTCTAGCGAATTGATTATCTAATTAAAAATAAACAGTTTATATCTTAGTAATTCTAAAACCCTACTTCTTATTAGATTCAAAAATCCTATATTTAAATAATCCAACTACAATTGCACCTCCTATGCCGTTTCCTACTAAGGTTAGCAGAAGAAACATAAGATAATCTATTAGCGAAACATCATCGGAATATAAGAGCGCGCCAAAAGCTTCCAAATTTCCTACAATGCTGTGGTGAAAACCTATAAATCCAATGGTTCCTGTAATAATAAAAATGATAAGAATACGCGTTAATACATCTACGGTGGTATTTAAAAGCCAAGTTAGCAATCCCATTAACCAACCGGCAGAAATGGCACTTAAAAAGAGTACCCAGTATTTGTGATCTACCACGTGAATTCCAATTTTCGCCATCGTATCTTGGTCAAAAAGGGATAATTCTGATGCCATAGCTCCAATAAAGAACACAAATAAAATTCCTCCAATTAAATTTCCTAATATCACCCAACCCCAAACACTCAACATTTCTAAAAACGTACGCTGACCGTTTAATACTGGTAAGGCCAATACTGAAGTCTGCTCTGTAAACAAGGCCGATTTTCCCATAATTACCAATACAAAACCTAAGGGATACGCCAATCCAAAAAGTTTAAAAATCACCTGTTCGTCTACACTTCCTCCTAAAAGAAAATACAACATACAAATAAGTAAGTAACTAAAACCTATTTCTAGTCCAGCAATGCAGGCACTCAAAAACAAAGTGATTTTTTTGATTTTGAAAACCTCTTCCCCCTCGTTAATCACCCGACTTAAAATCTCTGTGTATTTTTTAGTATCCTCTACCTCATTTGATTGTTTCTCGAGATCTTTCTGATGCTTTTCTTGCTGCTTTTCTTTTTTGGCCATAATTACGCAGGGAATTTTTTAGTGGATTTAAACTAGATTAGGTTAAATTTCTCAAAATCATCAAAGCTCTTTCAGAAATTCTATTTTAAAAGTATTATTTTAATCTGAGTCTTTCTCTCTATGTAGAGGTTTTGTGAAAAATTTATCTTGTATTTATTTCTGTTGATTTTTAACGCAAAAAAAAATGATTTTATATACATAGAAAAAGGTAAATCAAAACAGTGGAACAACTTCAGAAAAAATTTAATTAATTTTATTAAGTCATTTATTTCTCAGACTTTATTCAAAACAAAATTTTATATTCCAGCTTTCGAATAAAAACTTACAACATTTCTGAAAAATAAATCAGCCTCACTATTTATGATATCATCTAATTCGACTCTTCCTTCGTTTGTATTTTTCTAGGAATCAACCAAATTGCTGCCAACGTAAATATAGCTAAAACCGCCATTCCATAATAAATATGATGATTAGCAGTATGAATCGCTTCCTTTAAAAAAACTTTAGCTTCCGCAGAAAGACTGGGAGTTTGTAGCAATTGCAAAATATTGCCATCGTGTTCGGGTAGATTTAAAGAAGCTTCCCTTATTTGCTTAGAAAACGAGGCATTGAAAATGGCTCCAACAATAGCCGCGCCTAAAGTTTGACCCAAATTACGTCCAAACATACTAGCTCCCGTTACCACTCCACGCTCACTCCAATCTACCATTGACTGTACCCCCAATAAAACTGGAGTAGAAATGAGTCCGAATCCCGCCCCTAAAATGACCTGATTTATCACCAATGCATATATAGGTTGTGGATAGGGAATAAACAAAAAACTAACTGCTGCAAAAAATACTAAAACTGCCCCTATAAATGCAGTATTTCTAAATCCAATTCTTAAATATAGTTTTCCAGAAAGTGTAGATGCTGTTGGCCAGCCTATACTTATACTCGCCAAAATTAAGCCCGACACCGTAACGCTAATTCCCAAAGAAGCTTGTGTAAACGTAGGCAAATATGTTTCTGGTCCCATAATAATAACGCCCATTCCCATCAAAGCCAAAATAGAACCTAAAAAAGGGCGATGAGTCCACAACCAAAGAGGCATAATGGGAGATTCCACTCGGCGTTCTACATATACACTCCAGCAAAGCAATGCCACTACCAAAGCAAGCAAACCCAAACTATAGACTGAAAGCCAATCCCAGACTTGACCGCCATTTAGTAAAAAAGTTATTAGCAAAGTTAGCGTGGTAAAAATTAGAAATGCACCCAAGTAATCGATCTTAGTTTTAATAACACTCACTTTCTCTTTTAAAAACATCATCAACAAGACAACAGAAACAATTCCGATAGGAATATTGATTAAAAAAATCCATCGCCAGTTGACGTATTCAACCATAGCTCCGCCCAAAGCCGGACCTATAATCGCCGATATTCCCCAGATACTAGACAACCAACCTTGAATTTTAGAGCGTTCTTTTACCGTATAAATATCTCCTGCAATCGTATTAACCGTCGCCATAATAGAACCAGCGCCTAATCCTTGTAAACCTCGAAAGGCAATTAAAGACTCTATATTCCACGAAGCTCCACAAGCTGCAGAACCCAATAGAAAAATAATAATCCCAATAAGAAGTATTTTTTTTCGACCGTACAAATCTGCCATTTTTCCATACACGGGAATACTGGCAGTTTGCGTGAGTAAGTAAATAGAAAATACCCACGAGAATTTTTTAAACCCTCCTAAGTCTCCAACAATCTGCGGAATTACCGTAGATACAATGGCAATATCCATCGCAGCTAGAAACATGGTAATCATTAAAGCAGCCAAAATCCAATTTCGCTTTAATGGGATGGAAGAATTATTCATAGCCGGCGAAGGTAAACAAATATGGATAAAAGAAACTTTCTTTTTTGGTCTACCAAGACTAAATATTAGCTCCACAAAAGCTAAAGAAAATGAAAAATAAAGAAAGCTTTTTATGCAAAAGAATTTCAATTCTATAATTGTAATTCTCAAAAGCATTTAGAGTAATTTCCATGTGAAATCAAAAGCAAAATATTTGAGTCTTACCAAGTAAAGAATATAACTTTTTCTTAAAAAATTGTATTATTACCACCCATAAATAAGCTTATGTCTAACACTACTCTCACCATTGTTTTTTTGGTGCTTTACGTCCTAATCATTATTGGCGTAGGTATTTGGAATCGAAATAGCAGCACTAGCGAAGATTATTTCTTGGGTTCGCGGCAATTGCCCGCTTGGTTGTTGGCAATTACGTTTATCGCTTCTTGGTGGGGCGGCGGTTCTGCCATAGATTTAGTGGATCACGCTCATCAAAACGGACTCAGTTCTTTTTGGATTTATGGAGTACCCGTACTTATCGCTACGGGATTGATGTACTTGTTTGCTGGCGGAATTAGGAATATAGGGAGCATTTCCCAACCTCAACTAATGCGGCAGCGCTACAACGACACCACCGCCTTGCTACTCACCATCTTCATCATTATTTTCATGGTAATTGCTGCTTCCATCCAAGTAATTGTTGTGGCAAAATTTTTTAAAGCTTATTTTGATATGAGCTATGAAGCAGGAGCGGTTTTGGGTACCGTTATCGTATTGATATATTCGCTCTTCGGCGGATTTAAAGGCGTAGTCCTTACAGATTTTCTTCAATTTATATTCTTTTTGTTTACCGCCATCTTTTTGTTTTACATTACCTACAATCAGTCTGGCGGATGGGAAGCTGTAAAGGAAATAGCCGAAACCAATAACAAACTAGGTTATACTTCATTTTTTAATAAGGTTTCTGATAATCTAGCCTACGTAATCACCTTCGGAACTTCGTGGATGATCCAAGCCAATATTTGGCAGCGCATTTCGGCAGCCAAAAAGGCTAGCGATGCAAAGAAGATGATGCTCCTAAGCTTTTTTGCCTTTATTCCGCTTTACCTTATGGTTACCTATACGGGAATGTTTTCTTCAGTATTCTATGACAGCGTGCCCGAAAGTGGAATTGTTCCGCACATTTTAAGCAATTATAAAAGTCCCATCATTAGTGCGATTTTATTTGTAGGATTAAGCTCTGCCATCATGTCTACCATGGATTCTTTAGTAAATACGGGTGCGCTTTCTTTAACGGTAGACGTGTATCAAAAATACATCAACCCAAAAGCCAGCGAAAAGCACCAAGTGAATATAGGTAGAATTTCCACATTTATTATTGGCGGTGCGGCCCTATTTATCGCTTTAAAAATACAGTCGGTATTAAAGATTTCTTGGTTAGGGTCAGACTTTTTAACCAGCGGTGCTTTTATTCCCTTGATCTTCGGTTTTCTTTGGGTGCGCGGAACCTCAACTGCTGCTAGCATTTCTATGTTTTTTGGATTGTTATTCTCTTCTTATAATTTAATGGTCGCTTTGGGAGCAGATTTCCCAGTAGCTTGGGAAATTGCCTCTACCAAACAAGCTTTAATTGGGATTTCAATTTCTCTCATTCTATATGTGAGCATTAGTTTTTTCACCAAAGATGACTTCGTTAAAAACCGTGCTTTTATCAAGAAGGCTAATATTCTGAATAGGAAGTAGTTGTTTTTCTACTAGTTTTTCCTACTTCAGAAATAATTTTTAAGTAAACTCTAAGATTTGTTGTTCTTCAAAAAGCTTAGTTTTGCCACGTGAAAAATATCCCCGATAAAATTTTTGGCACAGATGCCCGTATTATAATTTTAGGAATAGCCCGAATGGCTGACGCTATTGGTAACTCCTTTCTTATTGTGGTATTACCCTTATATATTGCAAGCGGCCAGGTGAAAGGAGAATTCTTTGGCTTATCTGGATCCTTAATTACAGGTATAGCACTTGGTTTATTTGGGCTTGTGAGTAGTGTTTGCCAACCTATTACCGGTAGATTATCTGATAAATTAGGAAAACGGAAATTTTTTGTTCTCTTAGGTTTGGTGCTTTTTATGTTTGCCAATTTCTTTTATTCATTGGCAGATACCTATATGTGGTTACTTATTATTAGAGCCACGCAAGGACTTGCTGCCGCGCTTACCATTACCGCCACCTTGGCTTTGGTGAGCGAGGTGAGTTCAGAAAAGAATCGTGGCGGAAATATGGGAATTTACAATGCCTTTAGACTTATAGGTTTTGGTATAGGCCCTTTGGGAAGTGGTGCTCTTGTAGAAGGTGGCCCATATAATTTACCTGTTTTAGGAACGGTTACAGGTTTTAATGCTGCCTTTTTTCTTGCGGCTATTGCGGCTTTAATCAGTGTTATTTTAGTTGCATTTTTTGTAAAAGACCCAGAAAATATTGAGCCCAATGAGGAAGGAATGGTTATCTATTTTAAAGCGAAAATGCCTGGAAAAATCTTAGATCCCATTTTTACCTTAGGACTAGCTACCCTTTTTATGAGCATTGGTTTTGCGCTTCTTGCTCCCATAGAATTAGAAGTTAATGAACGCCTCTCCCAAGGTGCATTTATGTTTTCGTTAGAATTTAGCGCGCTCATAGGTTGTATGGCAATTATTCAACCCGTTGTAGGAAAGGCTAGTGATAAATTTGGTAGAAAAATATTTATTGTAATCGGGCTTATTTGCCTCATTCCAATCATTTTACTTGAAGGTTTTGTAACAGAACCTTGGCACATGATTACCGCAAGAGCCTTACACGGTATTTGTGCAGCGATGGTATTTGCTCCCGCCCTTGCTTTAGCTGGAGATTTGGCCAAAAAGGGACAAGCAGGAGCTCAGCTCTCTGTACTTACTGTTGCTTTTGGTCTAGGAATTTCTATTGGTGCCTTTTTATCGGGATATATGATACGTTTCGGGTTTTCTACTCCATTTATAATTGGTGCTGTTTTGGCTGCCATTGGAGCTGTTCTCGTTTTTACTCAGGTGCCTAATCACAAAAAAGAAGCTGAAATTGAAGCTGAGGTTTAGAATCCCACAAGCACGTTACTTTATTCTGATAAAATTTACTTGCAGTATAAGTTAACCCCAACTATATTCATTTTGCTATTTTAGAACTCAAAATAAAACCATGTACATATTATATTTACACGGATTAAACAGCAAACTTAGTCTGGAGAAAAGAAATATTTTAGAGAATTACGGACAGGTTTTTGCTCCAAATATCGATTACTCCAAGAAATACATTCAGCCTGCAACTATTTTAAATACCTATAAAACAATTGAGTTTGATGTAGTAATTGGTAGTAGTATGGGCGCTTTAAATACGTATATTATTTCAGAAAATATAGGTAGACCTGCATTGTTATTTAATCCGCCTTTATCTAGATATAAAGAGGTGACTTTTAGCACTTGCTTTAAAAAGAGAGCAGCTCCAAAGCAACTACTTTTGGGTGCAAAAGACGAAGTAGTAAATCCTATAGAAACTATAGCTTTTATAGCCAATCGTTTAAAAAAAGATTCGCTTCAATTGAATATAGATCCCAACTTAGAACATCGCATACCGATTGTTGAATTCGAAACACAGCTTCATAAATTTTTTAATGAATTTCTTCCGTAAAGAAATTAAGCCTGCTTGCGCATTTCTCCTAATTGACGTTTTAAATCTAGCATAGACTCTTGTAACTCTCTTAAAATACCGTTTTCTGAACTGGCGTCTAAGTTAAACGTTAGCTTAGAATTAACTTGCCAAAGCTCTTGAATTTCAGAAACATCTACTTCAAAAGATTGATACTCGGTATTAAAAGAAACTAATCTCACCTTGCTAGGATCGCTAAGTTTATGCAGCTTTTTTACCACGACCGTATCGTACATTACAATCACATAAACCTTATGATCGCTAGCATCAGAAAAGCTAGGAACGGCTTTAGCCAACACCCACTCTTCTGGCCTAAAATTGGGTAACATACTGTCTCCTTCTATTTGGAAGCCACGATAGGTAGCGTTTCGATATTGCGGTAAAGGTAAATCAAACGCTGGCAATTGTCTATACCATTCTACGTCTTGGACGTTGTGTGGATATCCCGCTGCTGCTTTTTGATTGACCATCACAATGTTTTCTTGCTCTTCGGAATCTAGCGTAATCACTTTAGGCATCGTATCTACGCGATGCAAGGGTAAGATTTTCTGATTGCTTTCTCCAAATAACCACAACGGATTGATTCCAAATTGCTTTAAGAGCTCGGTTACCACCACGCCACTAAGTTTGGTGCGACCACGTTCAATATCGGCTGTGGAAGTTTTAATCTTTAATAATTCGGCAAATTCGGCTTGAGTCAAACCTTGTTCATCCCTAATTTCTTTAAATCGACGTATTTCTAGCGGTAGTTCCATACTCAAAATTAACTAATTTTAGGATATACTCCAAATTTAACTAGGTTTATTTCCGTATAAAAGGAAATAATCCGTAATTTTGTATAAAATCCAACTTCTATGAATTTTGATAGGATTAAAGAAAAACTTAATATTTTAGCAGACGCTGCAAAATACGATGTCTCGTGTTCTAGCAGTGGCAGCAAACGCACCAATAAGAATAAAGGGCTAGGCGACTCTAGTGGGATGGGAATTTGTCATAGTTATACACCAGATGGGCGCTGTGTTTCTCTATTAAAAATTTTACTTACCAACCACTGTATTTATGATTGCGCTTATTGCGTAACGCGAAAAAGCAACGATATAAAACGTGCAGCTTTTAAGGTGCAAGAAGTGGTAGATCTTACGATTAACTTTTACAGGCGTAATTATATTGAAGGACTTTTTTTGAGTTCAGGAATCTTTAAAAGTCCAGATCATACGATGGAGCGCCTCATCCAAGTGGCAAAAAAATTACGCTTAGAAGAAAACTTTAACGGCTACATACATTTAAAATCTATTCCTGGTGCGAGTGATGAGTTGATGTACGAAGCGGGTTTATATGCAGACCGACTTTCCATCAACATTGAAATTCCTACCAAAGAGGGGCTTAAACTATTGGCACCAGATAAAAACAGAAAAGATTTCTTACAACCTATGAAAAAGGTTCGTAACGAGATTGACAAATACAAGTCTGAAAAAAAACTCATTAAAAGCACTCCTATTTACGCTCCTGCGGGTCAAAGTACACAAATGATTGTGGGTGCCACCCAAGAAACCGATGCCGAGGTGATGTATACTGCAACATATTTATATAAAAAATACAATATGAAGCGGGTTTACTATTCGGGGTATATTCCTATTTCCTATGACAGTAGATTGCCCGCTATTGGAACCGAAGTGCCTATGATTAGAGAAAATAGATTGTATCAAACCGATTGGTTATTGCGGTTTTATGGTTTTTCTATTGAAGAATTACTGAACAAAGAATTTCCCAATTTAGATAGTGATATTGATCCTAAACTAAGTTGGGCTTTACGGAATTTGCACCTGTTTCCACTAGACATCAATAAAGCCGATAAAGATATGCTGGCTCGCGTTCCCGGTTTAGGAATGAAATCGGTTTATAAAATTCTTCACGGAAGAAAATACCGAAAATTAGGTTGGGAGCATTTACAAAAAATGGGCGTAGCTTTAAATCGTGCTAAATATTTTATCACTTGCGATTCGCGGTATTTTGAAACTAAAGATTATACACCGCTACAAATCAAACAACGTATTTTATCTGAAGGGAGCAGCAAGTATCAAAAAACATTATCCTCCCAATTAAACTTATTTAGTTAATGCAAACGGTTTTTATATATGATGGAAGCTTTGAAGGATTGCTTACTGCTATTTTTGAAGTTTATGAGCTTAAGTCAGATACAGTACATATTGTAACCAATGCACATTACACAGCTTCATTTTTTGAAGAAAAGCACGAAGTCGCCACCAACACGCAAAAAGCTAAACGTTTATGGAAAGGAATTCTTAAAAATGCTAAACCCACCGATGCTAATTTGATTTATCGCTGCTTTTTAAGTGAATTGCCAGATATGGAGCAAAGCATTCTTAAGTATGTACAACTTATTTTCTTACACAAACAAAGTGTAGCGAAAGATTTTGGGGAAGCTTATGTGTTTCGCTTAGCAGAAATCAATAAGAAAATAGGAAGAGAAAAACATCGCATGGAAGCATTTGTACGCTTTAGGAAAACCAAGGATGGAATTTATTTTTCTAGCATCGCTCCAGATTTTAATGTGCTGCCCTTAATTGAAAGTCATTTCAAAAAAAGATATGCAGACCAGATTTGGTGTATTTATGATATATCTAGAAATTACGGCTTGTATTATGACTTGAAGAAAGTAGAAATGGTTCATTTAGAGTTACCTCCGTCTATTCTCAGTTCTTCTACATCCATTTTTGAAGAGGAGGAACTAAATTATCAAAAACTCTGGAAAAATTATTTTGAAAGCACCAACATTACGGCTAGAGCCAATCAAAAATTGCACGAGCAACACGTCCCTCGGCGCTATTGGAAATACCTTAGCGAGAAAAACTTGCTAGAATGGTAAACACAAATTAGCTTTTTTTACTGAATTCTTATTTTAAAGCTTCAAACAAGTAAAAAAATTTTTCTGAAAATTTTACAAAAAAAAGCCTCCAAAAATGAAGGCTTATATAGTATAATACGTTTTAAAGAATTACTTCTTAAACTTAGCGTATTTGTTTTTAAACTTATCGATACGACCAGCAGAATCAATTAACTTCGTTTTACCAGTATAAAACGGGTGAGAAGTTCTAGAAATTTCTAACTTCACTAAAGGATATTCATTCCCTTCGTAGTCAATTTTTTCTTTTGTATTTACGGTAGACTTTGTTAAAAAAATCTCGTCGTTAGACATATCTTTAAAAGCTACAAGTCTATAATTTTCTGGGTGGATTCCTTGTTTCATCTTCTTAATCTTTAAATCTTATGATTTTTTCGAGGTGCAAATTTAAACAATTCTTAGAATTAAACAATCTTTTTCTATAAATTATTATTACAAATATAAACTTTTCACGCGCACTATGTAACCTTTTTCTATATTTGTCTACTAACCTATCAGAAATTAAAAATAAACTCATGGAGTCAACCAACAATGTGAAATCCATTGCCAGCAGCATAGGTCTTATCTTAGGAATTTCCTTAAGCCTCTTTATCGTTCTTATTTATGCTTTTAATTTAGAGCTTTTAACTCAATGGTATATTTCTATTATAGAGTTTTTAATTATTGTTGGACTTGGAGTTTATTCCTGTTCTAAAGCGAAGGCTAACTTTACAGAACCCTTCACATTTAAAAGCGCATTTAGTGCCTTTTTCATTAGCATTGCCATAGGGTCTATTCTATATACGGTCGTAAATTATATATTATTTAATTTTATTGATCCTGAAGCTGCAAACTACATTGTGGAAGTCTCTATCGAAAAAATGAAAGAAACCATGGCTAGCTTTGGAGGTACGCAAGAGCAAATTAATTTGATGGTGACCGAAATGGAAGGTGAAAATCAGTTTTCATTAGCAAACCAAGCTATAGGCTTAGCTTTCAAACTCGTTTTTTATTCGGTTATTGGGTTGTTAGTGGCACTAGTTTTTAAAGAAAAATCTAATCAAGGAGTTTAAAGAATGCAAATTTCTATTGTTATACCTTTATTAAACGAACAGGAATCAATTCCCGAATTGCATCGTTGGATTGCCTTAGTTATGAAGGCTAACTCCTATACTTATGAGATTATTTTTGTTGATGATGGTAGTAGTGATGGCTCTTGGCAAGAAATACAAAAAATAACGGCGCTTGATGCGAATGTAAAAGCAATTCAGTTTTTAAAAAATTACGGAAAATCTCAAGCCCTGCACGCAGGTTTTGACATGGCTCAAGGCGAAGTGGTCATTACTATGGATGCAGACCTTCAAGATAATCCAGAAGAGATTCCAGAAATGTACAAGCTCATTCAAGAGGAAGATTTTGATATCATCTCAGGCTGGAAGAAAAAACGCTACGATCACGTATTAACCAAAAATATTCCTTCAAAATTATTTAATGCAGCGGCAAGAAAAGTTTCCGGCGTAAAACTTCACGATTTTAACTGCGGCTTAAAAGCCTATAAAAAAGTAGTGGTTAAAAACATTGATGTTTATGGCGAGATGCATCGTTACATTCCGCTTTTAGCGAAAAATGCCGGCTTCGAGAAAATTGATGAAAAAGTAGTACAACACCAAGCTAGGAAATACGGTTCTACCAAATTTGGTGTAGAGCGTTTTGCGCACGGGTTTTTAGATCTCATTTCTCTTTGGTTTTTGTCTAAATTTGGAAAAAGACCCATGCATTTATTTGGTGCTTGGGGAGCCATTATGTTTATTATTGGTTTTATCACCGCTATTACCATAGGTGCTACCAAATTATATAAATTATATCATCATATTCCAGATATTTTGGTAACACAAAACCCTTGGTTTTACATTGCGTTAACCGTAATGATTCTTGGGACATTACTATTTATTGCTGGCTTCTTAGGCGAACTCATTCTACGCACGCAAAAAAATCCCCAGCGCTATAAAATCAGTAATATTCTCAAATAAGCACTCGCTTCAGTAATATTCTTTACTTTTGCATTTTATAACGAGCAAAAATCTATGAAAGAAATACTTTCTAAAGCCAAAAACTGGCTATCAGACACCTTTGACACACATACAAGACAGCAAACGCAACATCTTATAGAGCATGATGCTAATAAACTTAAAGATAGTTTTTATAAAAATTTAGCCTTTGGTACGGGAGGAATGCGCGGTATTATGGGCGTGGGTACCAATCGAATCAATAAATATACCTTAGGAAAAAATACCCAAGGAATTTCTAGCTACTTAAAAAAGCGATTTCCCAACGAGCAATTACAAGTTGCGATAGCTTATGATTGTAGACACAATAGTAAAGAATTGGCTCAAATTGTAGCTAATGTGTTTTCAGCAAATGGGATTAAAGTCTTCTTATTTTCTGATCTTAGACCCACGCCAGAGCTTTCTTTTGCGGTAAAATACCTCAACTGCCAATGCGGAATTGTTCTTACCGCGAGTCATAATCCTCCTGAATACAACGGTTACAAAGTTTATTGGAAAGATGGCGGACAGTTGGTTCCTCCAGAAGATGCCGAAATTATCAACGAGATAGAAAACCTAGAATACCAACATATAAATTTTGAGGCCAAAAAAGAACTCATTCAATTTATTGATAAAGAAGTGGACGAAGCTTTTATCACTGCCTCTATTAAAAATGGTAGTTTTAACGCTTCCGCGGAAGCGAAATCAGCTTTAAAAATTATTTTCACCTCCCTCCACGGAACTTCAATCACCTTAATCCCCGAAGTTTTAAAACGAGCAGGATACACCAATGTAAAAGTGGTGGAAGAGCAAGCCGAACCTAACGGAGATTTCCCAACGGTAAAATCGCCCAATCCAGAAGAGCCTGAAGCCTTAAAAATGGCTTTAGAACTTGCCGAAAAAGAACAGGCAGATATCGTTATAGGAACAGATCCCGATAGTGATAGACTAGGAATCGCGGTGAGAAATCAAGAAGGAGAAATGGTTGTGCTTAACGGAAATCAAGCCATGGTTTTAATGACAGATTTTTTATTAAAAGAACACCAGCAAAACCAAGGATTTAAAGGAGACGAATTTATAGCCTCTACCATCGTTTCTACACCTATGATGCTAAAATTAGCAAAGCATTACGGCATAGAATGCAAAGTGGGATTAACCGGTTTTAAATGGATTGCTAAAATGATCAAAGACTTCCCTAACCAAGAGTTTATTGGTGGCGGGGAAGAGAGTTTTGGTTTTATGGTTGGTGATTTTGTACGCGATAAAGATGCGGTTACTTCTACCCTACTTATTTGTGAAATTGCTGCGGAAGCAAAAAACAAAAATAGCTCTGTTTACGAGCAGTTATTAGAACTTTACAAAACCCACGGCGTGTACCAAGAAGAATTGGTTTCTTTAGTAAAGATAGGCATTGAAGGAGCGCAAGAGATACAAGAAATGCTTAAACAACTGCGAGAAGAAACTCCTACTCATTTTGGAGGCATTGCTGTGCAAAAAGTAGAAGATTATCAAATCTCTGAGGCGCAAGAGGTACTAACCAACAAAAAAACAATCTTGGATATTCCCAAGTCTAACGTATTGATTTACCATCTAGAAGATGGTACTCAAATCGCAGCCCGACCTAGTGGGACAGAACCTAAGATAAAGTTTTATGTAAGTACAAATGCTCCTTTAGATAAAACCGAAAACTACGCTAAAGTAAAGCAAGAATTAGATCATAAAATTGAATCTATGTTGTCGTATTTTAATTTTTAATTAGGAAGATAGATGAGTTATTTTAAAAAAGTTCTTCAGTTTGCTAAGCCTTACAAGCATTTTGCCGTTCTGAATATTATTTGTAATATCTTCTATGCCCTTTTTAGTACGCTTTCATTTTTAGCTTTTATTCCTATGCTTCAGGTTCTTTTTCAAGAAGAAGAGCCTATTTTAATTGAACCCATTTGGGATGGAGAATTTGGAAGTTTTAAGGATTATGCCAGTGATTATGCCAACTTTTTTCTGAATCAACGGGTAGAAGAATATGGACCTATTTCTGCATTGATTACCATTTGTATTTTAGTCATCATCTTATTCTTTTTAAAAAATTTCTTCAATTATATGGCGATGTATTTTATCGCCTCCTTAAGAAATGGGATGTTGCGAGACATTAGAAATAAAATTTACGAAAAAATTACCGAGCTTCCTATTGCATTTTTTTCCGAAAAGAAAAAAGGAGATACTATTTCTAGAATCACGAGTGATGTGCAAGAGATTCAATCTTCGTTTTTGAGCATGTTAGAAATGTTTATTAAAGAACCGCTTACTATTATCTTTACGCTTGCTGGGATGCTGGTGATTAGTCCGCAGCTAACTGTTTTTGTACTTGTTTTTCTTCCCATTGCAGGATTACTAATTTCTAGTATCGGAAAAAAATTAAAATCTAAGTCTAATAAAGCACAACAAGAAAATGCCAATTTTCTTTCTATTGTAGAAGAAACGCTTTCTAGCTTAAAAATTATAAAAGGCTTTAATGCCGAAAGAAAATTTAGAGCAAAATTTGAAGAGAGCACCAATAACTTAAACCGAATTTTAAATTCCCTTTTACATCGTCAAAATTTGGCTTCTCCTATGAGCGAGTTTTTAGGCGTGGCAGTAATTACCATTATATTATGGTATGGAGGTCAAATGGTTCTTATAGATAAAACAATGGACGCCTCTACTTTTATTGGTTTTTTGGTGCTTACATACAATATTCTAACGCCGGCAAAAGCAATTTCTAAAGCTACTTATAGTATTCAAAAAGGAAATGCTAGTGCAGAGCGCATTCACGAAATTATAGAAACCGAAACCAGCGTTAAAGAACACCCCAGTCCTACTCCTAAAGAAAGTTTTGAAGATGAAATTTCTATAGATCATATTTCTTTTGGATATGAAAACGAAGATGTTTTAAAAGACTTTTCTTTAAAGGTAAAAAAAGGAGAGACCGTGGCATTAGTAGGTCAGTCTGGAAGTGGAAAATCTACGATTGCCAATTTAGTGACTCGTTTTTACGATGTAAATAAAGGAGAAATAAAAGTAGACGGCGTTAACATTAAAAATCTTTCTAAAAAGTCATTAAGAGATTTAACCGGCTTGGTTACTCAAGATTCTATACTTTTTAATGATACGGTTAGAAACAATATCGCCTTGGGAAAAGACGATGCGACCGATGAGGAAATTATTGAAGCACTTAAAATTGCCAATGCATGGGAATTTGTATCTGAATTACCCAAAGGATTAGACACTAACATTGGAGACAGTGGAAACAAACTTAGTGGCGGACAAAAACAACGCTTATCGATTGCAAGAGCAGTACTTAAGAATCCTCCAATTATGATTTTAGATGAAGCTACTTCTGCCCTAGATACCGAAAGTGAACAACTGGTGCAAAAAGCCTTAGAAAACATGATGAAGAATAGAACATCTATTGTGATTGCACATAGACTTTCTACCATTCAAAATGCAGATCACATTGTGGTGATGCGAAAAGGAACAATCGTAGAGCAAGGAAAGCATCAGGAACTCTTAGCGCTTAACGGAGCTTATAAAGGCCTGGTAGACATGCAAACTTTAGAATAAGACATTCGTGTATGCTCACCGATAAGGAGAAAAATATTGTAAAAAGGCTCAAGGCAGGTAAAAATGCCGATGCTGCTTTTCAAGAACTTGTACAACTATACAAGGAACCTCTTTATTGGCATATTAGAAATATGCTAAAAAACCATGAAGACACCCACGATGTGCTTCAAAATACATTTATCAAAGTTTTTAAATACATCAAGAACTTTAAAGAAGAAAGTAAATTGTACAGTTGGATGTATCGTATTGCTACGAACGAATCCATTACTTTTTTAAACAAGAAAGCAAAAAAACTACAGATTTCTAACCAAGAATTGCAAGACCATCTTATAGATAATTTAGAAAGTGATGTATATTACGAGGGAGATAAAATACAACTTGCGCTACAAAAAGCGGTAGCGCAATTGCCCGAAAAACAACGGCAGGTGTTTCATATGAAGTATTTTCAGGAACTAAAATACAAAGAGATTTCTGAAATCTTGGAGGTTACAGAAGGCGCCTTAAAGTCTAATTACCACCATGCGGTAAAAAAAATAAAAGATTTTCTAGCTAAGGATCAAACCTTCATGGATTAATGCAGTCTAAAGAATAGAATGAAGCACAAGAAAGACATATTCGGAACCCAAACGGGTTTTAAAGTACCAGAAAATTATTTTGAAGATTTTCAGGTAAGTCAGGCTTTATTACAGCAACAAAATGAGCTAGAAGATAATTTTGAAAATCAGCCTATAAAAACTGGATTTAAAGTTCCGCAGAATTATTTTGAAGAATTTGAAGTGAAATTACCTCAAGAGACTAAAAAGAGAAGAGTTATTTCCCTTTTCAGCAGAGAAAATATAATTAGAGCTTCTGGGATTGCTGCAATTTTCATTATTGGATTGTTTGTTTTGAAAAATCAGTATTCATTTGATGCTATAACAAATCAGCAAAATATAGATCCTATTGCTTTGGAAGAACAATTAGAAAAAGACTTTTTCGATTTTGAATTTAGAGATTTAGAAACCCCTCTTAACGGAAGCATTAGCGTAGATGAAAAACAATTAAAAAGCATTGATGAAGATGCTATTTTAGATTACCTTTCTGAAAATGCAGAACTTATTACCTTAATTGAAAAATGAAAAAAATAATATACATAGCCTTTATTTTTCTTTTCTCCTCGCAGCTTATGCTTGCGCAAACGGATGATGAGAAAATAAAATCGCTAAAAATTGCGCACATCACCAAAGCTTTAGACTTGTCTAAGAAAGAGGCAGAGAGCTTTTGGCCTATTTACAATGAATTTGAGGAAAAAACCGACAATCTTTACGAAGTAAAATGGTGTGATGTTAAAAACGGTATTGACTTAATTGATACCATTGATGAAGAAACAGCTAAAATTCTTGTAGAGCAATATGTGAGTCTTAAAGAAGAAAGTGCAGCGCTTAAAGGAGAATTTGTAAAAGAATTACATCAAGTGATCAGCTATAAAAAAATACTTATGCTCAAAAAAGCAGAACGGGATTTTCATAAAATCCTTTTAAAACAGTATAAAAGAGATTAAAGATTCATAATTTTGGTTAGTGTTAATTCGTTAATGGCTCAAGACTTCTGGTTTTGGGCCATTTTCTATAAACACCAGTTTGGCAATTTTTCCCTTTCCTGCAGCATAGGCAGTATAATCATTTAAAAAGCTAATCGTATAAAATGGTTCATCGCTTAACTGCGCCCAGGTTTCTCCATAATCTGCCGAGTAAGAGATTCCTGTAAAACCAACCGCTATAATTTCTTTCGCATTGCTATTGGGCACAAACTTAACGCAACTTTTATAGCCCGGCTCTTCTCCATCTGCAATGAGTTTCCAAGTTTTACCGCCATCGTAGGTCATCGCTTTATTTTGCTGTTGAGATTCGGGTTGCGTGTAATCGCCTCCCATAATAATTCCGACATTCTCATCGTAAAAATCCATGGTGTAAACTCCAGTAGTTTCCTTCCCAGAAATAATGGGCGTAGAAGAAACTTTCCAAGATACTCCCCTATCTTCTGAAAAATACACCCGAGAAACTTTTCCTCCCGTAGCAATCCATACTTTCTTTCCATCAATAGAAATATTGGTATTGCTTGCCGCAAAAGCAGCTTCGCCTTCCACCACTTTAGGCAAATTTTCACAAGGCACAGAAGCCCAACTTTCGCCACCATCTTTAGTAATTAAAATAGAAATACACTCTTTGGTGGGGTCTCCCATCGCAATTCCGTTTAGGTCATCCCAAAAAGCCATGGCATCATAAAAAACCTTCTCTCCTTCTTCTTTATGACTTAGCTTACGCTTCCCAAAATAATTGACTTTATAGAGCAAAGCAGGACTTCCTGCGGTGAGAATATAATCGGCCTTCTTGGTTCTAGAAATAGCTCTAAACTCAAGGTTTTTGGCTTCTTGCACTTGCCCAATGTAGGCCACAGAATTGTCGGCTGTATTTAAATACCCAAACTCTCCTTGGGAAGCTCCGTAAAAAATATGATCTTCACAAACCTCAAGCGCTCTAATACTTACAGGTCGCTCTAAGATGGTTTCTATTTTTACATCATTAAAATCTTTTAACGAAGTATCTTTTTGTGAGACATTTACACACCCGCAAAAAAGAAACATAAAAAAAATAAAAACTAGGGCTCTCATGAAATGGATTTAAATTCAAATATACCATTATTCCCACAGAAAAATCATTAACTTTGCCCGCTAAATTTTTATACATGCGTTTACACAGAAATCTTGTCTTTGCAGTAATTGACACGTTAAACAACGTCTTTAACGAAGGCAAATATGCCGATAAAGAAATATCAAAAGCCTTAAAAAGAGATAAACGCTGGGGCTCTAGAGATCGTAGTTTTATCGCAGAAACAGTATATGACATTGTACGTTGGAAAAGACTTTATGCCGAAATAGCCGAAGTAAAAGAACCTTTTTCTAGACCTAATTTATTTAGGCTTTTTGCAGTTTGGGCTACCCTTAAAGGAATTCAGCTTCCAGATTGGAAACAATTAGAGGACACACCTACTAGAAGAATTAAAGGAAGATTTGACGAACTTTCTAAAACAAGAAAGTTTAAAGAATCTATTCCAGATTGGATGGATGAACTTGGCGTAAAAGAATTAGGAGAACAAAAATGGACTAGGGAAATTGCGGCTTTAAACCAAATGGCTCCTGTAGTTTTAAGAGCTAACAGCCTAAAAGCCACTCCAAAAAAATTAAGAGATAGCTTATTTGCAGAAAGTATTGAAGCGCATTCTTTAAAGAAATACCCTTCAGCAATAGAATTGGACGAACGCGCCAATGTTTTTTCTACAGAAATTTTTAAGGAAGGCCTTTTTGAAGTACAAGATGCATCTTCCCAGCTCGTAGCTCCGTTTTTACAGGTAGAACCTGGAATGCGTGTAGTTGATACTTGTGCTGGCGCAGGCGGAAAAACCTTGCATTTAGCAGCTATCATGGAAAATAAAGGTCAAATTATAGCCTTAGATATTTACGGAAATAAACTGAAAGAGCTTAAAAGAAGAGCTAAGCGTGCTGGCGCACATAATATTGAAACGCGCGAAATAGATAGCACTAAAGTGATTAAAAAATTACACAACTCCGCAGACCGTGTTCTTATTGACGCGCCTTGTAGCGGATTAGGTGTCTTAAGCAGAAACCCAGACGCGAAATGGAAGCTTCAGCCAGAGTTTTTAGATCGCATAAGAAATACCCAACAAGAAATTTTAAGCGATTATTCTAAAATTCTTAAAAAAGGAGGTAAAATGGTGTATGCGACTTGTTCTATACTTCCCTCTGAGAATCAAGGACAAGTAAAATCGTTTTTAGCTTCAGAGGAAGGAAAGGGATTTTCCTTAGAGGACGAAAAAATTGTTTTGAGCCACGAATCAGGATATGATGGCTTTTATATGGCGAGATTAATTAAAAATTCATAAACATGAAAAAAATTACATTACTAGGTTTTTTATTGGCTAGCATTTTTACCTTTGCGCAAGCTCCTGCCGGCTATTATAGCAGTACCCAAGGATTAACTGGATATAATTTAAAATCTGAATTAAGCAACATCATCACCAATGGTCATTCTCCACAAAGTTATGGAGACCTTTGGGATGGATATTATATTTCAGATGTAGATATTTATTACGAAAATGATGGCACCGTTTTAGATATTTATTCTGAAAACCCAACGGGCACAGATTCATATACCTACACCTTTGGTTCTGATCAATGCGGAAATTATTCTGGAGAAGGTTCTTGCTACAATAGAGAACACCTTATGCCACAAAGTTGGTTTGGCTCTTCTTCTCCCATGAAAACAGATATTCAACATGTGTATCCCGCAGATGGTTATGTAAATGGACAGCGAGGTCACCTTCCTTTTGGAGAAGTGAATAACGCCTCTTATACTTCCAACAATGGTTCAAAGAAGGGAAACAATATTTACAATCATCCTAACGCTTATAACGGAACTGTCTTTGAACCTATAGATGAGTTTAAAGGAGATATTGCCCGTGTTTATTTCTATATGGCTACAAGATATGAAAGTCAAATAGGAAGCTGGGAGTCTGCAAATGACGGAAGCCAAAATACCCTTAACGGAACTTCAGATCAGGTTTTTGAAGATTGGATGCTAGCGATGCTAATTCAATGGCATAATGCAGATCCTGTTTCTCAAAAAGAATTAGATCGTAACAATGCTGCTTTTAACTTTCAAGGGAATAGAAATCCTTATATTGATAATCCAGCAATGGTCGCAATGATTTGGGATCCAAACCCAGACACAGAAGCGCCAACAGATCCTACCAACTTAGTGGCACAAAATATCGCTGCCTATTCAACAGACTTATCTTGGAATGCCTCTACAGATAATGTAGGAGTGGTTTCTTATCAAGTTGAACAAAATGGATTACTTGTAGAAAACGTAGCTTCCACACAAGTTAGCATTACAGGCCTATCTCCAAATACCAATTATTCTTTTGCCGTTAAAGCATTAGACGCCTACGGAAACACTTCCGCGTTAAGCAATACGGTAACTATAACTACCTTAGATGCGCCAGAAGTTATCTTTAATGAAGATTTTGAAGACTGTAACAACATTCAGTTTACCGCAATATCAGAATTAAGCGCTGTAGATTGGGAATGCACTACGCAATTTGGCGAAAATAATACGGGCGCTTACCAAATGAATGGGTTTTCTCAAGGAAATCAAGTTCCTAGTAAAGACTGGTTAATCACGACAAATCCTATAGATTTTGACGCATTCCAGGACGAAAAATTAAGCTTCTTTACAGCCTCTTCATTCGGAGAAACTGAGCTTCAACTTTTATATTCTACTGATTATAGCGGTAACGGAAGTCCATCTGCCTCTAACTGGCAATCGGTTCCTAACGTAACTATTCCATTGCACCCTAGTAATAGCAATAACATTGTAGAAAATATCTTTACCAATATAGACATTAGCTCTATTTCTGGAGAAGTGTATATTGCTTTTAAATACGACACTTCTAATGGAGACGACGCTACACGTTGGACCGTAGATAGTTTTAATATTATGGGAGAAGACGATTTAGGAGTTGCAACTCAAGAGCTCGATTTTAGCTTCTACCCTAACCCGGTAAATCAACAAAGACTTTACATTAGGCTAGAAAACAAGGTTTCTTATGATTATCAAATTTATGACCTTAACGGAAGATTGATTCAGCAAGACCAGCATGTTTCTGCTCCTGCAATTAACCTTAGCGGAATAAATAATGGTTTATATATTCTGAAGCTTAACGCGGAAGGAAAAACAGCGGTAAAAAAATTAGTGATTCAAAATTAATTTCTAAGGATCAGACAAAAAAAGCGGCTTTATTGCCGCTTTTTTTTATAGCAATACTTGAAAGAAAAAAGTAAATTTGCAATTCACACACAACTCAAACTACCGATTATGATTCTTTTCTTCGGAAACTCTTCAAAAACGGTTTATACCGTACTAACTCAAGCCCCGTTATCTCAGCAAGACATTCAAAAACTTAACTGGCTTTTTGGCGATGCCAAACAAATCAATAAAGAAACCTTGACAGATGATTTTGTAGGACCTCGCGCCGCGATGATTACGCCTTGGAGTACCAACGCCGTAGAGATTACTCAAAATATGGGAATTAAAGGCATTCTTAGGATAGAAGAATTTGAGCGAGTAGAAAGAGATGAAGATGATTTTGATCCTATGCTTTCGCAGAAATACCACGAGATACATCAAGATATTTTTGATGTCGATATTCAGCCAGAGCATATTAAGGAGATTGAAGACATTGATAGGTACAATCACCAACAAGGTTTAGCCTTAAACAAAGAAGAAATACAATACCTAGAGCAACTTTCAGAAAAGTTAGGAAGAAGCTTAACCGATTCTGAAGTGTTTGGGTTTTCACAAGTAAATTCAGAACACTGCCGACATAAAATCTTTAACGGAAAGTTTATTATTGACGGAGAAGAAATGCCACACTCGCTTTTTAAACTCATCAGAAAAACTTCTGAAGTGAATCCCAACGAAATTGTTTCGGCGTATAAAGATAATGTAGCTTTTATCAACGGACCACGAGTGGAGCAATTTGCTCCAAAATCGGCAGATAAGCCAGATTATTACTATAATAAAGAGTACGATTCTGTCATTTCTTTAAAAGCAGAAACCCACAACTTCCCTACCACGGTAGAGCCTTTTAACGGCGCAGCTACAGGAAGTGGCGGAGAAATTAGAGACCGCTTGGCAGGAGGAAAAGGTTCTTTACCCCTTGCAGGAACCGCGGTTTATATGACAGCTTACAGTCGGCTTAACGAAGAACGTCCTTGGGAAAAAGCCATGGAAGAGCGCCAATGGCTGTACCAAACGCCAATGGATATTTTGATAAAAGCTTCTAACGGAGCTTCAGATTTCGGAAATAAATTCGGACAACCGCTTATCACAGGTTCTGTACTTACTTTTGAGCATAGTGAGAATGACCGTCATTTGGGTTACGATAAAGTAATCATGCAAGCTGGAGGAATTGGCTACGGAAAAAAAGACCAAGCTTTAAAAGATATTCCAAAAAAAGGAGACCAAATTGTGATTCTTGGCGGTGAAAATTATAGAATTGGAATGGGCGGTGCCGCAGTTTCATCTGCAGATACGGGAGAATTTAGCAGCGGGATCGAGTTAAATGCAATTCAACGTTCTAATCCAGAAATGCAAAAACGTGCTGCCAATGCCATTCGAGGTATGGTAGAAGCGGAGGAAAATCCTATTGTTTCTATTCACGATCACGGCGCAGGAGGACACCTAAATTGCTTAAGCGAATTGGTAGAAGAAACCGGAGGAAGAATCGATTTAGACCAACTTCCAGTAGGAGATCCTACGCTTTCTGCTAAAGAAATTATTGGAAACGAATCTCAAGAACGGATGGGATTAGTGATTGGCAAAGAGCAAATCGCAAGCCTACAACGCGTAGCAGACCGCGAACGTTCGCCTATGTATTGCGTGGGAGAAGTAACCAACGATCATAGGTTTACTTTTCTAGGAAATAAATCCTTACAAAAACCCATGGATTTAGCCTTGGAAGATATGTTTGGTAGCTCTCCCCAAACCATTATGACCGACAAAACCGTTGAATATCAATATGCGGAGTTAGCGTATGATACCAATAAAATATACGATTACGTAAAGCAAGTGCTTCAACTGGAAGCGGTGGCTTGTAAAGATTGGTTAACCAACAAAGTAGACCGTTGTGTCTCTGGAAGGGTCGCCAAACAGCAAACCGTCGGACCATTGCAATTGCCTTTAAATAATGTGGGCGTGATGGCTTTAGATTATAAAGGAATACAAGGCGTGGCGACTTCTATTGGGCACTCCCCTATTTCTGGATTAATTGATCCTGTTGCGGGTGCTAAAAATTCGATTGCAGAATCGCTTACCAATTTGGTTTGGGCGCCCTTAGAGAAAGGATTAAAATCTGTTTCTCTTTCTGCCAACTGGATGTGGCCTTGTAATAATGAAGGGGAAGATGCACGTTTATATGCTGCGGTAAAGGGAATTTCAGATTTTGCCATCAACTTGGGAATTAATGTTCCTACGGGGAAAGATTCGCTTTCGATGAAGCAGAAATATCCAGATAAGGAAGTAATTTCTCCAGGAACTGTAATTATTTCCGCGGCTGCGAACTGTAATCAGATTTCTAAAGTGGTGGAGCCTGTGCTGCAAAAAGAAGGCGGTTCTATTTACTACATCAATTTATCGCAAGACAATTTTAAATTAGGCGGTTCTTCTTTTGCACAAATTTTAAATAAAGTAGGCACGCAAGTACCAACGATTAAAAACGATTCGCTGTTTGCAACTATTTTTAATACGATGCAGCAACTCATCAAAGAAGATCATATTGTTGCAGGACACGATGTAGCTTCAGGAGGGTTGGTGACTACCTTATTAGAAATGTGCTTTGCTGATGTAGATTTAGGAGCGAGAATAGATTTAAGTGCTCTCAACGAGAAAGATTCGGCTAAAGTCTTATTTAATGAGAATAGCGGAATTGTATTTCAGACTAAAAACGCTTCCGCGGAAGCGATACTAAAACAACTTGAAATTCCGTTTTTCAAAATTGGAGAAGTAACTACGAACGGAAGCTTAGAAATTGCCAATCACACAGATAAATTTGAGTTTAACATCCCTACGTATCGCGACGCTTGGTATGAAACTTCCTATTTATTAGACCAAAAGCAAAGCGGAGAAAAACTAGCCAAAGAGCGCTTTGAGAATTATAAAAAACAACCGCTTTCATATCAATTTCCAAAAGGGTTCAATGGAAAGCTTCCCGTAATCGATTCTGCTAAACCAAAAATAAAAGCAGCGATTATTCGAGAAAAAGGTTCTAACTCTGAGCGTGAAATGGCTCGTGCGATGCACTTGGCTGGTTTTGACGTAAAAGACGTTCATATGACCGATTTGATTAGCGGTAGAGAAACCTTAGAAGATATTCAATTTATCGCTGCCGTGGGAGGATTCTCCAACTCAGATGTTTTGGGAAGTGCCAAAGGTTGGGCCGGTGCCTTTTTATACAACGAAAAAGCCAATACAGCTTTAAAGAAATTCTTTGAGCGGGAAGACACGCTTTCTTTAGGAGTTTGTAATGGTTGTCAGTTATTTATAGAATTAGGATTAATAAATCCTGAGCATACTGAAAAGCCTAAAATGCTTCATAACGATTCCCATAAGTTTGAATGTAATTTTACTTCCGTAGAAATTAAAGAAAACAAATCTGTAATGCTAAGCAGCCTTTCTGGAAGTAAACTAGGTATTTGGGCGGCACACGGAGAAGGTAAATTTAGTTTTCCTTATGCTGAAGAAAAATACAATATTGTGGGAAAATATGGCTATGATGCCTATCCTGCCAACCCAAACGGCTCCGATTTTAATACGGCGTTGCTTACTGATAATTCGGGTAGGCATTTGGTAATGATGCCTCATTTAGAACGTTCTACATTTACGTGGAACTGGGCAAATTACCCTAAAGACCGTAAAAATGATGAAGTTACGCCTTGGTTAGAAGCTTTTGTAAATGCACGTAAGTGGTTAGAAAATAAATAGATTTAAGATTCACTAGTATTTAATAAGCTTGAAGTCATAAAACACTTCAAGCTTTTTGTTTTGGAATAAAATTAGATTCTTTCAGATTTTAAAAATAATAGCATTAGGCTTGCTTTGAGGTTAGATTCCCCACAAGTGTTGACAAGCTTCTCACTTAAATACATATTTTTTTTCAAAGTTGTCTGTATATCAAGCCTTAAGCTTGTGGCACTGATATTGGCTTATGAGAAGTAAACAGAAAAATAATATGAAAACTACTTCAAAAAATCCATTGGAAAATATGGAGTCTTCTCAAGAATTTTTAGAAACTACTACCGAATCTTTATCTGAAGACGGTATAGAGAATAATTCGAAAAAACTTCTTATTCTCGCAGGAACTTTTTTACTTCTTATTTCCGCCGTAGCGGTAACTTATTTCTTTTATCCTTACTTTGAAGCCATTCATTTAGAAAGAATGAATAATGTATGGGGAAGCGCTTTGCGTATAGGAGGAATAGCTTTATTGGCTACTCATCTTGGTTTCTTGATCTATTTATTGGTCTTGTATTTTAAATACAAAGTGGTAGATTCTGTTTTAGATGAGCAACTTCCCACTCTTACCATTATCGTACCTGCTTATAATGAGGGAAAATTGGTTTGGAAAACTTTGATCAGTTTGGCTAAGAGTAACTATCCGCAGGAAAAAATACAGTTAATCTCTATTGATGACGGTAGTAAAGATGATACTTGGAATTGGATGAAGAAAGCGAAAGAAGAATTGGGAGACCGTCTTGCGATCTACCAACAACCAGAAAATAAAGGAAAAAGACATGCGCTTTACCGCGGATTTAATTTAGGTACCGGGGATGTTTTTATTACTGTAGATAGTGATTCTATTGTAAAAGAAGACACCTTGCGAAATATGGCTAGCCCATTTGTAAATAACGAAGACTGCGGTGCTGTGGCAGGGAATGTGCGCGTACTTAACAATAAAAAAGCACTAATTCCTAAGATGTTAAATGTTAGTTTTGCATTTAGTTTTGAATTTGTTCGCTCTGCACAAAGTGCATTAGGATCTGTTTTATGTACGCCAGGAGCTTTGGCTGCCTATCGTAAGGAAGCGGTTTTTAATTGTTTAGAAGATTGGATTACGCAAACTTTTAACGGACAACCTTCAGATATTGGAGAGGATCGTGCGATGACCAATATGATTTTAAAGCAGGGTTACAAAGTACTTTTCCAACGTAATGCTTATGTATATACCAATATTCCAGAACGTTATAAAAATCTGTACAAGATGTTTATTCGTTGGGAAAGAAGTAATGTGAGAGAAAATATTGCCATGAGCAAATTCGCATTTGGTAATTTTAGAAACGGTCCTAAAGCAGGAACTCGTATCCTACTATTAAATCAATGGTCTAAGATTTTATTATCTTATCCTATGATGCTTTTAATGTTGTTCTTTATCGTTTCTTATCCGCTGTTATTTATTACATCTGCATTGATAAGTATTTTGGTATTCTCCAGTTTTCAGGCGCTGTTCTACGCAAAGAAACACACCGTATTAGAATCTTTTTGGGCCTATCCTTATAGTATTTTTTATACGTTTACTTTATTCTGGATTACGCCTTATGCGATTGCTACCGCAAGTAGAAGAGGATGGCTAACTAGAGAGTTGCCTAAACCTGAAGCGATTAAAGCCTAAGAATATATATTTTTTAGGTTGAGTATATTCAGATTTATTTTTAAATATTCTTTCTAAAATGAATGAATTCAGCAGAAAAAAAAGCTGATCAACAACTATTTAGCTTACCTATAGATAGTTTTTATTACAAATAAATATAAAAAGAGGAGTTATTTTCATATTTTGCATGAGAATAACTCCTTTTTATTATGACTGAAGTAAAACGCCTTTTTGATTTTCCATACTATCAGTTGGAAAATTTCAAACTAGAAAAATCACTGGTAACCAAATACGGAAACGATTGGATTGCCACTTCTACGGAAGAATATATAAATAAAGCCAATAAAATAAGTAGAGCTTTATTACGCTTAGGTATTAATCGTAAAGATAATATCGCCATCATTTCTACTTCCAATCGAACGGAATGGAATATAATGGATATTGGTATTTTACAGACAGGCGCACAAGATGTTCCTATTTACCCGAGTATTTCTGAAGAGGAATATGCCTATGTCCTTAACCATAGCGAAGCTAAATATTGTTTTGTTTCAGACAAAGAGGTTTTGGATAAGGTAAATAAAATTAAGAGTCAAATCCCTTCTCTTAAGGAGGTGTATAGTTTTGATAGAATTGAAGGAACAAAAAACTGGAAAGAACTTTTAGAGTTAGGTGAGGATGATAGCAATCAAGAAGAACTCGATTCGATTAAAGCTCAAATTACAGAAGACGATTTAGCAACGATTATCTACACTTCAGGAACCACAGGAAAGCCAAAAGGAGTAATGCTTTCACATAAAAATATTGTGAGTAATGCGATAAACAGTTCTACACGTCTTCCGCTTGAGCAAAAAGAATCTGTCGCGATGAGTTTCTTGCCCGTATGCCATATTTACGAGCGCATGCTGCTTTATATGTACCAATATAATGGTGCGAGTATTTATTTTGCCGAATCTATAGATAAAATAAGTGACAACTTAAAAGAAGTAAAGCCCGATGTGATGTCGGCCGTGCCTAGAGTCCTAGAGAAGGTTTACGATAAAATTATTGCTAAAGGTTCTTCGCTCACAGGAGTCAAAAAGAAATTGTTTTATTGGGCGGTAGAGCTGGGATTAGAATATAAGCCTTACGAAGAAAATGGCTGGTGGTACGAAACCAAACTTAAAGTAGCCCAGAAATTAATTTTTAGTAAATGGCAAGAAGCCCTTGGCGGAAATATAAAAGTAATCGCATCTGGAAGTGCTGCGCTACAGCCTAGATTAGCTCGTGTCTTTAATGCAGCGGGAATTGCGGTAATGGAAGGTTACGGGCTTACGGAAACTTCTCCTGTGATTGCCGTAAACGATATGCGAGATAGAGGGTTTAAAGTAGGTACAGTAGGAAAACCTATTCCTGAAACCGAAGTAAGGATAGCTAAGGACGGAGAGATTATGGTAAAAGGTCCTCAAGTTATGCTAGGCTATTTTAAAGACAAGGAAAAAACTGAAGAAGTTTTAGAAGATGGTTTTTTTCATACGGGAGACATTGGAGAGTTGGATAGTGATGGCTTTTTAAAAATTACCGATCGCAAGAAAGAAATGTTCAAAACTTCTGGCGGAAAATATGTAGCTCCACAATTGATTGAAAATATTATGAAGCAATCTCGATTTATTGAGCAAATTATGGTTGTAGGAGAAGGCCAAAAAATGCCAGCTGCTCTTATTCAACCTAATTTTGAATTTGTTAAAGATTGGGCCAAACGTAAAAAAATAGATATTGGATCATCTCACAAAGATTTTTGTCAATCAACAGATGTTATGGATAGAATTCAAAAAGAAGTAGATTTCTATAATGACCGTTTTGGACAATGGGAAAGAGTGAAAAAATTTGAATTAACTCCAGATGTTTGGACTGTTGAGGATAATCACCTTACCCCCACGATGAAAATGAAAAGAAAGAACATCAAAGAAAAATATACTGACTTGTATAATAAAATTTATGGTCTTCAATAAAATTTAATTTGAATAAGTAAAGGAGGCTGTCTAAAAAGTTTTAAAAACTGTCATTCTGAATTAAGTTTAGGTTGACAGAAATTAACTTTTTAGACAACCTCTTTTTTGTTCCTATCTTTTCTTCCGAAAGATTCACCCGAACGGTTTCTTGCAAATCTATTTCCTTCAGTTATTAAACTACAACCTGATGATTAACTATTACTAATAAATTTAATGTAAAAAGCATGCTGCGTTACTTCTCATTTCCTTGATTGAGCTGCTATTTTTAAGTTTAATTGGCTATTAATAATCTTGATAGGATATACAAACTTAGGATCCACTTATCCTAAATAAGAGTTCTTGACTCGAATAGAAAATAATCATCTATACATTCTTGCTCTCTTTACACAATGCGGTATTAAGCCCTCCTAACTTTCCTTTTTAGCCATATTAATAAATACACCACTCCTATATACTCTAGGCTATTGATTGAGAGGATAAGAAGTTTTATCTTGACCTCTATCATAAGATGATAAGGCTATCTATAATCTTTTTAGGCTCATAAGATTTCTCCCATAAAAAAGCCCGCCGTCTCACAACACTTAGTTGAAAGACGGCGGTCTATAATATTAGAAGTTATTGGCTGTTTACCTCTTTAAAGTAAAGTTGGCTTTAAACTCTTTTCTGGTGCCATCAATATCGGTGTATTCTACTCTAAACCAATAGTCGTTAGATGGCATTGGCGTTCCATTAAAGGTTCCATCCCATCCTGGACTACTCGGACTTAGTTGTTTTAATAACTTTCCGTAGCGATCAAAGATATAAATCTTAGCATCTAATTGATTGGACAGTCCTAAGATGTTCCATCTGTCGTTATATCCATCTTCGTTTGGTGTAAAGAAGGCTGGATAATCTATGAAAGAGATTGTTTTTAAGGTGGCTCCACAGCCTCCTTGATCTCTTCCTATAACTTCGTGTTCTCCGCCTGAGAGTCCATCTATAATTAAGCTACC